>DATLXW010000131.1:0-17839 GCA_035575415.1 Methyloceanibacter sp.
CGACCGCCAGGGTGCGCAGAACTCGCGTGGCGGCAAGTTCTGCTTGCTTTCGGTCGCTGGCCATTGGCTGGACCCCCTGGAAATCCGCGGATTTCGAATGTCTATGGGGATATTAGTCCGCCATAGGTGCTTGGCATAGGGTGGGTTGAGAAGAGAGCGGGTCCAGAGAGAGTTCCGATAAGTCCTAGTAAGAACCCTCCTTCAAAACCGAGCCGCGCGAACGTGCGGGCGAACCGTTTATCTATCGGTGGTAGCGGGATGAGGTCTCGTTGGGTTCATGCCATGGCTGCCAACTGCCTACGCCAAAATTGGCCAGGTGGGGAAGATTTCGACGTGGTCGCACCCTGTGACCTGATTGCAACGCAGGATAGATGAAATTGCAGAAATCTGCCGCGAAATTGGGCAATTTCGAAGATTTGTGTCGTTGTCCATACCAAAACTCTGGCGAGTGTTGCCACAGCGCTCTATCCGGAGGCGATTGTTAGGCATAGCCTTATTTCGTCTTGCGAATCATTTTTTCGCAGTGCAACATTATGTTATGACTGGCCGGATATTTGAAAGCTCGGTCAGGTCAAGATGGAATGCAACGGGAATGAGTCGCAAAGACAGTGGCTTATGGGCGCTTCGCGAAGGCGTCGCGGCGCTTCCGCTGGCTCGGGTTTAAAGCGACGTCTTAAGTCGACCCCAGCGATTTTTTCGCGTTGCAACATAGGAGGATGCGTCAGGGCAAGCGTCCAGCCCGCAGGGAAGGGTTGGAGAAGTAAGCGGTGCTTACGGATCAACTCCATTAGGAGGCCCTAACGATGCCAATAAACCTCACCCCGGCTGCAGCAGCAACTCGGCTTCTGTCTGTCAAATGCCTGCGAAAGCCGCCGATGGCTGCGCCACTAAATGCAGCGGCGTTGTCAATGCGGAGGGCCTAGCCATGGCGGTGCAAGTTCCTCCGATTCTCGTGTTGATCGTCTGCAAGACCGTCATTGCCGGGCCTACCGACCAGAACGCCGCCTTCACCGGTTATGAGAATCGGGAATGGGCGACCGAGCATTCGATGATGGTCTGCCGGCGCAACGAGGTTCAGCTTTTCGACCCCGCGGAGGGCGCCAAGCTCAATTCCAACGATGACCCCGCGCCAGCACTCAATGCTAATTTCTTTAACGCTACTCAGTGCGCCCGTGCCGGCATCAGACTGGCGATCGATTGGGACCGGGCGCACAGGAACACGCGCTGGCGCGTCTGGCGTGTCGGATGCCCCACCCCGATCGTCGACCTGAGGACAGGAACGGTAATAGGTTATAAGCTGCCGGAATGCGGCCATCGGGACACCGTGATCTGCGAAACCGATTCCGTGATCTGATCCGGAGTGCGAAGATGCCTGTCTGGTCGCGCGTTGCCGTTGGCCTTTTACTTGCCGGTGTGCTGATAGGCGTCGCTATCTTCAAGGCGTCTTCGGCGAAGCTTGGGCCGCTCGTCGGAGAATATGGCGTCACCTATTACAATGGCGAGGGTCCGGCTGCCGCGCAGGTGACCTGCAAGCCGGAAAGCGAGATTCTAGCGGCTATCGTGCAGGTTCACGCCAAGTTCGATTATCTCGAGGGCGACGCGCTCAGAGCCTTCGAGCAACGCGCCGCCGAACTTAAGGGCTTGCCTCCGCTCAGCATCGACAAACTCTACGTGATCACCGCGGATGACAAACTCAGGGACGGAGAAATGGTCCTGTTCATCGGCATCAGGGCGGATTGCGTGCGGACAGTCTTCGGCCTGCCGACGAAATTCTACGAGGAGCTCGCGGAAAGGTCGGCAGGCGGTTGACTCACGCCTCTGGCGCAGGAGGCTTAGCGAAAGAGTTCCGATTGAGCGCCGAACCGGCAAAGAATGCATTAGAGTAGCGGCGTCCATGCCGCCTTCCACTTCATCAAGTCTCGGGCACCCAGCGCTCCCCCAAGGACAACTCCTTTACGCGGTGGGCGATATTCATGGGCGTCTCGATCTGCTCGAGGCCATACTCGAGCTGATCGCAGACGATGCAGCCGCCGAGGCCAACGCAGAACAACGTACGCTCGTCTTCCTCGGCGATTATGTGGACCGGGGTCCGGATAGCCGAGGCGTGGTGGAACGTTTGATCACTGGATCGACACAAGGCTTTGACACGCATTTTCTCAAGGGCAATCATGAAGCTATCCTGCTCGACTTTCTTCAGGAGGCGTGGCGGCTCGACCATTGGCTGTTAAACGGAGGCGAAGCGACGATGCGCTCCTACGGGGTCGACACCGCGAGACTTGCGCTGCTTGGGGCTCCACCCGAAGTCTGGCGGCAAGCCTTCGCCGAATGTCTTCCCGGCGCGCATCTTCGCTTCTTCAAGAGCTTGAAGCTCAACGTGTCCTTCGGCGACTATCTCTTTGTGCATGCGGGCGTGAGGCCTGGCGTGCCGCTCGCGGCGCAAGCGGAAGCCGATCTCGTCTGGATCAGGGGGCCGTTTCTCAATCATGCCGAACCGTTCGGCAAGATCGTCGTGCATGGACATACGCCGGAAACGATGCCGGTTGTCCGGTCAAATCGCATAGGGATCGACACCGGAGCCGTTTTTACCGGCCGCCTCACCGCGCTCAAGCTTCGCGACGGCGCGCGGGATTTTCTTCAGACCTAGCTTAGGCGTCGTGACGCTCGGCGACGAGACCGCGGAGCCTAGCCCCTAGACTTGCGACCTCACTTTTACCGGCGCGCGGCTCCCGGCGCGCTGCGAAGCGCTCGGGAAAAGAGCTCTTTGACTCGGCGCCATTGTCGGCGTCCCTTTCCATGCCCTCATCCGCCGCGGCAGCATGATCCGTAGCCAAGGCCGCCTTCTCTGTCATTTCGGCTTCTGCTTCAGGCTCTTGAACCGCTGCCCCGTTACCATCACGTGCGGCATGCGCCGCCTCGTCGGATTGATGCGGTGCGCGGTGGTCTTGGCGCGCCGCACTTGCAGGATGGGCTTGAGGAATATCAACGACGACTCGAGGCGGCTGTTGCGCTCCTTGTCCTCTCGACGCGGCCAGGATTTGCGCGGCGAGCTTGCTCAATTCGCGGCGCAAAATCGCGTTCTCTTCGGCGTGTGTGCGCGCACGCTCGAGTTCTTCCTGGGCGCGCGACAGTTCCGCCGTCAAGCGCTGAGCCTCGGCAAGCGCCCGGGCATCGCCCTTGCCCAATCCGCGCAAGGCGCTGGCCGGCGTGCTTTCCAACGCCGTGCGCAACCGCTCGATATCGGCGCGCTGCTGGTGCAGCGTGGTGCGCGCCGTCTTGAGCGCATCGGACTGCGAAGCAACGGTTGCGCGCAGTTCGGCGTTGACCGATTCAAGCTCGGCGAGCGCCTTCTTTGCCGCTTTGAGCCTGGCATCAAGGTCGGGCAAACGCCGCTTTATGGTTTGCTGGAGCACTCGATTGGCGTTCTCGTTTTCCTGAAGCTGCGCCTTGGCGGCGGCAAGCTCGGCATTGAGGACGGAAATCTCCACGCGACGCTTGTTGGCTTCGATCAATTCGCGCGTAGCCTTGTCCTTAGCCTTTTCGAGGGCAACTTCGAGTTTTCGCAACTCAATGGCGAACTCGGCCCTAAGCTGGTCCTTGTCCGCTTGGATGTCGTTGAGCGACATCGGCATGGTGGCTTCAAGTCTGCGCGTGGTCAGACGGACGGCCCGGTTCCACAGCGGGGCCGCGAGCATGAGCGCAAGCAAGCAGGCCAAAAAGAAGCCGAGCGCTCCAAACATCAAGGCGTCGATCATCGAAATCAGCGCTCCTGTGGTCCGGCGCCGACACGCGCCTCGCCAAAGCCCACGCTAACGGGCAGAATCAAGCGGAAAGTTGGCACCAATTCGGCGTGAATCCGCTGGAAGGCCGCCGCCAGCCATTCCTTAGCGCCAATCTAGAACGGATTCCAGGTCGGTTGGCGAGTATATTTCAGATAGCCGATATTGGCCCCCAACCGCAAACCGACGCCAGAGCGGATCGGCGCCAGCGAGATATGTTCGCGATTTAGAAAAGTGATCCCAACGCCGCCGATGAAATAGGCCGAACCGTCGACACCGGCATAAGTTTCATAGATTTCGGCGGGGCTGCGCAGATCGTAGACGAGGACCATCGTCTTCGAGCCTTCGGCGCCGAAGTCGTAGCCGAGCGAGGGTCCTTGCCAGTAGACGCGGTGTTCGCCGGCATCCTTGGTATAGAGCGTGCCTTCGCCGTAGCGGAGGCCGGCGACAAAAGCGCCGCCGGCTTCCTCGCCAAGGATATAGCCGTTGGGACGCCCCGCGCGCTGGAAGGCATATTCGATCACTTTGGCAAGGCCCATGGAAACACTACCAAAGAAGCGATGACCGGCGTCCTTGATCTCCTCCATGGAAAACGTGCCGCCGCTCTGCGCTTCTGGCGGAGCATAGGCGCCTGAGTTCGGCGCCGGTTCGTAAGGCCGACCCGGTCCGCCGGGATCGTAAGTGCTCTGGCCTTGAGGCGGCGGCGCGTACGGGCCGTTTGGGCTCGGCTGCGGAGTTATCACCATGGGGCCGTCCGTTTGGGCCGGCGCGGCAACCGGTGTCAGTATAGAGAGCGCCGTTGCAAGAACGAGAGTCGCAGACGCTTTGAGACGCATGACTTTCCCTCTTGGCCGGCCGACATGTCGGCGCGGCGGCCGTGGTCGCGGTTCCTCTATAATTTGCCTAAAGGGTTACTAAACTATGGCCGAGGGCAAAGACGCTTGGGCCGCGCGGCCGTCGCCCCAGGCCACGAAACTGGGGTTGCGCAAGCCGTAGTCCGTCTTGCCGTAGCGAAGCGGCCTTCCGTCGGTTTGCAACACGACGCCCCCGGCGGCTTCGAGAATGGCTTGGCCCGCGGCCGTATCCCACTCCATGGTCGGACCGAAGCGCGGATAGACATCCGCCTCCCCACAGGCGATGGCGATGAATTTGACTGAGGAGCCTGCGGAAGAGCGCTTGGCGATTCTAAGCTTGGCAATAAAGGACTCGGTCTCCGGGTCGAGATGAGAGCGGCTGATAAGAGCCGTTAACCCCTCTCTAGGAGCCAGCCTCGTGCGCAATGGCACCTGCTCCAATCCTTCCAAGCTTGCGCCCGCTTCGTCGGGCGGAAGATCTGCCGCAACGGCCCTTCCCTCGGCTATGGTGAGGGCGAGAAGCGAGCGGGCAGGAGCGTAAACGAGACCGAAGACAGGACGTCCTTGCTCCACCAGCGCCACGTTTACAGTGAAGTCGCTGCGCTTCTGGATGAACTCCTTGGTGCCGTCGAGCGGGTCGACAAGGAAGAACCGGGTGGGGAGACGACTTGCGATCTCGGTGCAGCTTTCTTCCGAGATGACTGTGATGTTCCCCGCGAGACGCGCGAGCGCGGCGAGAAGAATAGCCTCTGATTCATGGTCGGCGCGCGTGACTGGGCTCTCCTTATCCTTGAACGTAACCTCGGGACCTTCGTGAAAATGCCGCATAATGGCCGCACCAGCGCGCGCAGCGGCGTCGGTCAGGAGTTCCGCCGCGCGACCGAAGTCGAAGGCTGCTCCGGCATCGCTTACCGCCGTGGTTGTCTGTCGTGGCTCTGACAAGGCAGTATGCTTCCCTGAATGTTGATTCGCTCCGGAGCCGATCCAATATGCGCGGAGTTGGGCGCCCTCCTGTAACAGAAATTGGCGCGGGGGCCACGTCATCTTTGCTCAAGACGCGAAGCGAAGGAGGAGGCTATGACCGAGCCGGCGGCACTCGGCGATCTCGAACTTGCGGCGCTCGTCTCCAGCCGCATCTGCCATGACATTATCAACCCCGTCTCCGCCATCTCCAATGGCCTGGAGATGCTCGCCGAGGAGGAGGACGAGACCATGCGCAAAGCCGCCATGGATCTCATCCGCAAGAGTGCCGTGCAAGCGTCGGCCAAGCTGCAATTCGCGAGGCTCGCCTTTGGTGCGGCGGGGTCTGCGGGTGCCGACATCGATCTCCGCGATGCCGAGAAAGTTGCCAGAGAGTTTATCGGCACGACCGGCAAGCATCAGATGATCTGGCAAGGCCCCTCGGCGGTCCTGCCAAAGAACAAGGTCAAGCTCCTGCTCAACCTCGTTGCCATCGGCGTCGTGGCACTTCCCCGCGGCGGGATGATTCTAGTCGATATCGGGGGAGGGCCGCCTGGGGTCGCCTTCACGGTGCGGGCAAAGGGCGATGCGGCCAGGTTGTCCGACCAGACCAAGGGCTTGCTCGTTGGAGCGAACGGAGGCGCCATCGATGCGCATTCGATCCAACCCTATTACGCCAGGCGCGTCGCGGCGGCCGCAGGCATGACACTCAGTGCCGAAGCAAAAGAGGGGGAGGTGGAGTTCCGGGCTTCCTGACCTCGAACCCGCCATTTTCCGAGCCGTCGCTGCCGCTGGTCAACGAAACGTAAACCAGAGTTCCAGACAATCGACGGAGGGGGGCTCTCGGGCGTGCGCCCCGCCTCTTTGCGCGCCTTGAGGTAGGGCTATGGACGAGATCTTGACCGAATTCCTGACCGAAACGATGGAAGGACTCGACCAACTCGATGTCGACCTCGTGCGCTTCGAGCAGGAGCCGAATAATGCCGAGATGCTCAACGCCATCTTCAGGCTGGTCCACACGGTCAAAGGCACGTGCGGTTTCCTCGGCCTGACTCGGCTGGCAAGGCTGGCCCATGCGGCCGAGACACTCATGGGCCAATATCGCGACGGCGCGCCCGTTACGGTAGAGGGTGTGACGGTTATTCTCGCCAGCATCGATCGCATCAAGGAAATTCTTGCCGGGCTCGAGCGCGATGGCGTGGAACCGCAAGGCTCGGATGCGGATCTAATCGGCAGACTCCACATGCTCGCGCTCGGCGAGGCTATATCGCGACAGGAGTCGGGGGCAGGTGTCGCGGGTGACGCCGTCGAAGCGGCGTTGCCGTCCGACGGTCGCGATTCCGAGGACGATCTCGATCGTGCTTGGCGCGCCGCACCTGGCCCGAATCCGCTGGAGGAAGTGGAAGGCGGTGCAAGCGAGGCCAATGGGCGGGAGCCACAATCGCGCGCCCAGACCGTCCGGGTCAGTGTCGATACACTCGAACATCTGATGACCACGGTGAGCGAGTTGGTTCTAACGCGCAACCAATTGCTCGATCTCGTGCGCCGCACGGACGAAAGCGAATTCAAGTCGCCGCTTCAGCGACTCTCGACCGTCACGGCAGAGCTGCAGGAGGGCATCATGAAGGCCCGAATGCAGCCAATCGCCAATGCCTGGCAAAAATTGCCGCGGCTGGTGCGAGAGCTTGCGCTCGAGCTGAACAAGAAGATCGAACTCGACATGACCGGGGGCCAAACCGAACTCGACCGGCAGGTGCTTGAGATGATCAAGGACCCGCTCACGCACATGATCCGCAATTCGGCCGATCATGGGCTCGAGTCCCCGGCTGAGCGTCTGAAGAAAGGCAAACCCGAAATCGGCCGGATCAGGCTTAGCGCCTATCAGCAGGGGGGCTATATCGTCATCGAAGTGTCGGACGACGGGCGCGGCCTCGACGTACAAAAGATCCGCGCCAAGGCAATCAAATCCGGCCTCGCCACTCCGGCCGAGCTAGATCGCCTGAGCGACGCCGAGATCTGCAAATTCATCTTCAAGGCCGGATTCTCCACCGCCAAGGCGGTGAGCGGTGTGTCTGGCCGCGGCGTCGGCATGGACGTGGTGCGCAACAATATCGAGTTGATCGGCGGCTCGGTCGAGCTCGAGTCGACATCGCCGGCCGGCACCACCTTCACCATCAAGATTCCGCTTACGCTCGCCATCATGGCTGCGCTAATCGTCGAGGCCGCCGGGCACCGTTTCGCCATCCCGCAATACAGCGTGGTTGAGCTGGTGCGCGCCGGCAACGCCAATGGACATCAGGTCGAGATGATCAACGAGACGGCGGTGCTGCGGCTGCGCGACAAGCTTTTGCCGTTGGTCGATCTTGCCCGATTGCTCGGCCTCGAAAGCGATCAGGTGATGTTCGAGCGGCTGGCCAACAACATTTTAACCGTGGTCGTTATCCAGGTCGGCGCGCTGCTGTTCGGCGTGCTTGTCGATAGCGTGTTCCGCACCGAGGAAATCGTGGTGAAGCCGATGTCGAGTCTGTTACGCGACGTCGGGGTGTTCTCGGGAAATACGATACTCGGCGACGGCAGCGTGATCATGATCGTCGATCCCAATGCGCTCGGCGCGTCCGTCGGTTCAATCGACGGGCAGGTGGAGACGGCCGAACACAGACCTGCCTCCAAGGCCGCGACAGAGGAGGAAAAGACGGCACTACTACTGTTCCGCGCCGGCTCCGACACGCTAAAGGCCGTGCCGCTGTCGCTCATCACGCGCCTTGAGGAGATTAGCGTCGAAGAGATTGAACATTGCAACGGCGAAGACGTGGTGCAGTACCGCGGCGCCTTGATGCCGCTCGTCTATCTCGCCGAGCGCAAACCCAGCGAAAAGGGCGTGCAGCCAGTCCTCGTTTTCACCGAAGGCGGGCGCCCGGTAGGGCTGGCGGTGGACGAGATCGTGGACATCGTCAAAGAACATCTCGACATCGAGCTGAAATCCGACATGCCGGGCGTCATCGGCGCGGCCATTGTCAGGGGCAAGGCGGCCGAAATCGTCGATGTGTCGCATTATCTGGGGTGCGAGCTGGGCGCGCGGCTCGACCGTAAGGACAGTGGCGGCCGCCAAATCCGGCTCCTCCTCGTGGACGACAGCCAGTTCTTCCGCAACATGCTCGCTCCCCTACTGAAGGCGAATGGCTACGAGGTGACGCTCGCCGCGTCCGCCGAGGAGGTTCTAGCACTCAAGGAAAAAGGGGCTGCATTCGACATCATCGTCTCCGACATCGATATGCCGGGGATGGACGGCATTGCGCTGGCGGAACGCATCAAAGCAGACCCAAAATGGGCGCACACTCCACTAGTTGCGCTGTCGTCGCACACGAATCCGGCGCTGGTGCAGCGCAGCGAAGCGGCCGGATTCGTCAGTTATGTCGGCAAGTTCGATCGGCAAAGCTTAATGAGCACGCTGCAACAATGTTTCAAGCAGTGGGGAGTGGCGGCATGAACGGCGAGGGCAACGACGTCGAGAAGACGACGGAAGGTTACGTGACAGTGGTGACCGGCGGGCAGCTTTTCGGATTGAGACTCGAACGCGTGCGCGACGTGTTCGTGCCGCGCAGCCTGTCGAAGGTGCCGCTCGCGCCCCCCGAAGTCGCCGGTCTGCTCAATCTGCGCGGCCGGATCGTCACAGCCATCGATCTGCGGCGACGGCTCGGCCTTCCGCCGAGAGCCGATGGAGGCACACCGTTTGCCGTCGGGATCGAAGATCGCGGCGAACTCTACGGCTTAATCGTTGATCGCGTTGGCGATGTGATGTGGCTCAAGCCGTCAAGCTATGAAGCCAATCCAACCAATCTCGACCAAAGCTGGGCCAAGCTTTGTGCGGGCGTGCACCGGCTCGACCAGGGTCTTTTGGTGGTGCTCGATGTGGATAGGGTACTCGATTTCGATCAGTTCGGCGTGGCGGCCTGATCGGACATAGGAGGAAGGAACCTAATGAAGCATTGTTTGGTCGTCGATGACAGCGCGGTCATCCGCAAAGTCGCAAGGCGCATCCTGGAAGAGCTTCGCTTCACCGCTTCGGAGGCTGAAAACGGGCGCGACGCGCTCGACCAGTGCAGGACGTCGATGCCGGACGCGGTCCTGCTCGATTGGAACATGCCGATCATGGACGGGATCGCCTTCTTAGTTGCGTTGCGCAAGGAGCATGGCGGTGATCGCCCGAAGGTCATCTTTTGCACCACGGAAAACGATGTGGAGCAGATCACCCGCGCGATCAACGCCGGGGCGAACGAGTACATTATGAAGCCCTTCGACCGCGAAATCATCGAGGCGAAGTTCCACGAAGTCGGGTTGATCTAATCCCGGAGGGACGACCGTCATGCTCTGCGAGCGGACGGGCATGGATGCGGCGGTGGCTCCCAGGGAATCGACGCTTTCCGCAAAGCCGATCAAGGTGATGGTCGTCGACGATTCGGCGGTGGTACGCGGTCTCGTGTCACGCTGGATCGAGGAGGAGCCGGGGCTCGCTGTGGTGGCGCGCCACGCCAACGGCAGGCTTGCCGTAGACGACGTGGCTAAAAGCGCTCCCGATGTCGCCTTGCTTGACATCGACATGCCGGTGATGGATGGGCTCGCTGCGTTGCCGCTCTTGCTGGAGGCGCGCCCTGGGCTGCGCGTTATCATGGTCTCCACATTAACGCGGCGCAATGCCGAGATCAGCTTCAAGGCGCTTGCACTCGGTGCGCTCGACTATGTGCCGAAGCCGGATACGAACCGCGAAATAACCGTTTCACTCGACTTTCGTCGCGAGGTGATCCGCAAGGTCAAATTGCTCGGCCGCGTCCGCGCGCATCAGGCACTGACAGGAGGCAACGCCATTCCCGCGGGGAGCGGGCACGAAACTGTTGCTCCCATTTTCCGCAAACGGCCCTTCTCGCTTGTACCGCCGCGGGTCCTCGCCATAGGAAGCTCAACCGGAGGGCCGGACGCACTCGCTAGCGTGCTCGGAGTCGCATCTCCGTCGCTTTCGCGTGTCTCGGTGTTGGTTGCTCAACACATGCCGCCGATCTTTACCGGAATTCTCGCCGAGCGCTTGACGAGGGCCACCGGCAGGGAGGCAAAGGAGGGGATGCAGGGCGAGCCGCTTTTACCGGGAAAGATCTATGTTGCGCCGGGGGACCACCACATGACGGTGGCCGGCAGGAGCGAGCCGGTCCTGCGCATCGGCGCCGAGCCACCGGTCCATTTCTGCCGCCCTGCGGTCGATCCGCTCTTCAAAAGCGTTGCCGACGCATTCGGCCCCGCGGCGCTCGGCATTGTACTGACCGGCATGGGCCACGATGGCGCAGCCGGGGCGCGAGCCATTGCGGATGCCGGCGGCAGCGTCATCGCGCAAGACGAGGCATCAAGCGTGGTTTGGGGCATGCCGGGCGCTGCCGCATCGGTCGGCGCTTGCGCTGCAATCCTGCCGCCGATCGAGATCGCCGAGACGGTGTCGAAGCTGATCAGGGGCGAGCGGCCATGATGGCGCATGAATTCGCACTGGTGCGCCGCATCCTCAAGGAGCATTCGGGGCTCAATCTTGGCGCCGACAAACAGGACCTGATCGAAGGAAAGCTTAGGCCGCTATTGCGCGAGTTCGGACTGCCGACGCTGTCACATCTTGTGTTGACAATGATGAGACCGGAAGCGTTTACGCTGCGCGCCCGTGTCGCCCAGGCGGTGAGCGTGCAAGAATCGTATTTCTTTCGCGACAAGGAGCCATTCCGTTATTTCACCGATGTCATGCTGCCCGCATTGATGGCGAAGCGCGAAGCGATGCGCCGCATCAGAATCTGGTGCGCGGCTGCGGCCTCAGGGCAAGAGCCCTATTCACTCGCCATGGAGCTTGCCGAGCGCGACGAGAGACTTGCCGGCTGGACCATCGAGATTGTCGCTACCGACTTTGTCGAAGAGGCCCTGGAAAAGGCGCGCAAGGGTTTATACACCCAGTTCGAAGTACAACGGGGTTTGCCGGTCTCGTTGCTGGTGAAGTATTTCAAAAAAGTCGGCCACGGCTGGGAGATCAAGCAAGATATCCGCCGCAGGGTGGAGTTCCGCACCCACAATTTGCTCGACGACAGTCAAGCACTCGGCATGTTCGATGCGATCTTCTGCCGAAACGTGCTGATCTATTTCGATGACGCCACCAAGCGGGCGGTCTTGGTTCGTTTGGCGCAGCAACTCGCCCCGGACGGGTACCTGGTGCTCGGGGCGGCCGAGACGGTCAGCGGTTCAAGTGACGAGTTCATGCCGATCGCCGATCGACTTCACGGCATTTTCCGCTTCACACCGCAAGCAGCGGCCACGATAGAAGCGCGCGGAGCCAATGGCCCAAGCAGCGGCGCAGTGCCGCGCGCTTCGGCGCCCCCATAGCTCCTTTTGGATCGCGGGGGCAATCGGCCGAATTAAGCGGCTTCGGATTCGTCTTCCGGATTGCGCAGTACGTAGCCGCGTCCCCAAACCGTCTCGATGTAATGCTTGCCGCCGGTCGCCGCAGCGAGCTTCTTCCTCAGCTTGCAGATGAAGACGTCGATAATCTTCAGCTCGGGCTCATCCATCCCGCCATAGAGGTGATTCAAGAACATCTCCTTGGTGAGGGTTGTGCCTTTCCGCAGGCTGAGCAATTCAAGCATCTGATATTCCTTGCCGGTCAGATGCACGCGCTGGCCGTTGACGTCGACGGTCTTGGTGTCGAGATTGACCTTAAGCCCACCGGTCTGGATGACCGACTGGGCGTGACCCTTGGAACGTCGGACAATGGCGTGGATGCGGGCGACGAGTTCGTCCTTGTGAAAGGGTTTGGTCATGTAATCGTCGGCGCCGAAACCGAGACCCCGCACTTTGTCCTCGATGCCGGCGAGGCCAGACAGGATGAGAATGGGAGTCTGCACCTTGCTGACGCGCAGCGTCTTGAGCACCTCATACCCGCTCATGTCGGGGAGGTTCAGGTCGAGCAAAATGATGTCGTAGTCGTAAATCTTGCCGAGGTCGACGCCCTCTTCACCGAGATCGGTCTTGTAGACGTTGAAGCCTTCCGACTGCAACATCAGCTCGATGCTCTGAGCGGTCGCGCTATCGTCCTCGATCAGAAGAACCCGCATGTTCAAAATCCCCCGTCTTCGCGCAAGTCCGGCTTTTCTCCCGACCCCAAACACGCCGATTGGTTAATTCGAATCAACAAATTAACGCCCAATAGTTAACAAAAGCTAAGCCTATGGCGAGCGCTAACCATCCTTTCACGGATTGATATCCGGCATCAGTTAAATGCCATGCATATGGTTTACCGACCCTTAAGGCCTCTCGCGGATGATCGGGTTCAAGGGGCAAGGGGGCTCCGATCCGGCCGAAAACCGGATCGCCAAGAGGCGCGAATTGCCGTTTCTTTCGCATAAGCATGCCGTGGCCTACGCCTTCCTTTGCCTCGACAGCGCACGCCATTCGTCCCGTGGTGGAGCGCCCGTGGCCAGATCGGGACGCGATCCGCGCCAGCCGAAGGCTATTTCGGACGCTGGCATGATTATTGAATTTCACCTTACGGGGTGTGACAACGCTTGAGGGTGCCAAGTTATGAAGTCACGCGACGCACTGATCCGGTTGAAGCGCTTCGATGTCGAGGAGAAGCGCCGCAAGGTGGCCGATATCGAAGCCATGATCGGCGACTTTAATCATATGGCTGTGGACCTCGACCGGCAGATCGCCATCGAGCAGGAGCGTGCCGGGATTACGGATGTGAACCACTACGCCTATCCGACCTTCGCCAAGGCGGCCATCCAGAGGCGCAACAATCTGACTGCGTCGGTCGCCGGCCTTCAGGCAAAACTCGCCGCTGCAAAGCAGGAGCTTGAGGAGGCCTGCGACGAATTGAAGAAGATGGAACTCATCGAAGAGAGGGATGCCGAGCGGATCAAGCTTGAACAGACCCGCGCCGCGTCCGTCGAGCTCGAACAGGCCGTCGTTCACCGGGCAGCCAGCTAGGAGAACCCGCGCTGAAAATCTTTGCTTTCGGGCAGGGGAGTTTTAGCGCGGCGCCGTGCTATTATTCCGCGCAAAGGTTTCGGCGGAGGCCTTTATGCCGTCTTTCGATATTGTTTCGAAGACCGAGCTTTCCGAGGTCGACAATGCGCTCGCCAATATGACGCGCGAGATGAGCCAGCGCTACGATTTCAAGAATTCTCTCGCCAAGGTGGAGCGGAACGGCGCGGAAATCACCTTGCACGCGGACGACGAGCTCAAGCTCAAGCAGATGCACGAATTGTTGCAAGGGCATTTGGCCCGCCGCAAAATCGACGTGGGGGCAATCGACTATAGGCCGCCAGAGAAAGCCGCGGGCCAGGCGGTTCGGCAAAAGGCGCTGATCCGTCAGGGAATCGACCGCGAGCTGGCCAAGCGTCTGATCAAAGAAGTGAAAGACGGAAAATTCAAGGTACAGGTTAGCGTGCAGGGGGACGAACTCAGGGTTTCGGGCAAGAAGCGCGACGACCTTCAGGCGGTCATCCAGCACATCAAAAGCCTCGCCGTGGGGCAGCCTCTGCAATATGTGAACTTCCGCGACTAGGGCGGGGCGGACGCTCGCCGGGGGAGAGGGTCGTGAGAGAGGTTGCATTCTTGTTGATCGCGGCGACGGCAGCGCTTGCTCCGGGCTGCGGCATGCGCGTGGGGGGGTTCGGCGGAAGCGGCGCAAGCGATGCGTCTTATGAGAGTACGGCGGCGGTGTCGCCCACGACGACGAGCCGCATTTCGCTTGCTTCGTCGAAACCGGTCGATGCCTATGTGCAGCTCGGCGGGCGCATCAAGACCTGCTGGTTCAACCCAACCGAGCCGTTGCTCCCGGACCATGTCTACCGTGCAAATGTGAGTCCGGACGGCAATAAGGTGCAAATCACCATCCATGAAAAGATGAAGCTGGGCAGGGCCGGACTTTCAACCTACGCCATCGACTTCCGGCAGGAAGGGTCCGGAACGGTGGTGACTACGGAAAACCGCAAGATGCCCCCGGAGCTTGCCGCCAAGATGCAATATGACATCGATCGTTGGAAAGGCGGCGAGACAGACTGCAACAAGGTCATGCCGCCGGTGGCGGCCGCCGTCCCGCAGTAGACGCAATGAATGACGACACGGCCGGGCGCCGGTCTGATCCAGAGTCAGGTCCGAGGCTTAGCTGCCGCGATATTCCTGGATGCGGGTGGCGCGCAAGCCGGGGAGGCCATGCTTGTCGATCGAACGCTGCCAGGAGAGGAACTCGTCTACGGTCAGCTTGTAGCGGTCGCAGGCCTCCTCGAGGCTGATGAGACCGCCGCGCACGGCGGCCACGACCTCGGCCTTGCGACGAATCACCCAGCGCTTGGTGTCCTTTGGAGGAAGATCGGCTACGGTCAGGGGACTGCCGTCCGGACCGATGACATATCTGACACGCGGCCTAAAATTCTCGGTCATCGTACTCAAAACCCACACGCTCGATGAGCCACATCCGAGCGGACCCTAACAAGCCGCATTTAAGATTTGCCTAAGCTGTCAGGTAAAGGAACCGGCAAGAAAATAGCCAAAACTTGCCGAATCGACAGTAAGAAGCCGGGTTTTCCCGACGTCTTAGAGCGGCGCTTCCTGTCCCAACCCATGCCTTGCTTAACGGCGCCGGGATGCCTATTTTCGGCCGTGGCCCTCGGCCACGAAAAAGAGGCGTCCCGGGTCGCGGACGCTTATATTGGGCCGGGAACGGCGGCTGCTGAATAGCGCCGTTTCGCGTTGGTTTCAGCGGGGAGTCTTTTGGTTTTGTTGCAGCCCCCAGCGCTCAACAGTCTGTATCTTGAAGGTGCTCCGGCCGGAACGCGTGTCGTCGTCGCCATGTCTGGCGGCGTCGATTCATCGGTGGTTGCCGCCGTCCTCAAGAGCGAAGGCTACGACGTCGTCGGCATCACGCTTCAGCTCTATGACCACGGCGAGGCGACCGGGCGCAAGGGCGCCTGTTGCGCCGGCCAGGATATCCAGGATGCGCGGCGTGTGGCCGACCGGCTGAAAATCCCGCACTACGTGCTCGACTACGAGGCGCGCTTCGCCAAGGCGGTGATGGGCGAGTTCGCCGACAGTTATCTTCAGGGCGAGACGCCAGTCCCGTGTGTGGCCTGCAATCAGAAGATCAAGTTTCACGACCTGTTGGAGACCGCTGCGGGGCTAGGCGCCAAAGCGCTCGCGACCGGCCATTACGTGCGGAGCAAGCCAGGTAGGAACGGCTGGGAGCTTTACCGTGCCGCTGACAAGGAGCGCGATCAAAGCTATTTTCTGTTCGCCACTACGCGCGAGCAGCTCGCATTCCTGCGTTTTCCGCTCGGCGGGCTGAAGAAGGAGGCGACGCGGAAGCTTGCCCGCGACTTCGGCCTTACCATTGCCGACAAGTCCGACAGTCAGGACATCTGCTTCGTGCCGACGGGGCGTTACACGCAAGTCATCGAACGGCTGCGTCCCGGTGCAGCCGAGGCCGGGGATATCGTGCATATCGACGGCCGCGTCCTCGGGCGCCACAACGGCATCATTAATTTCACAATCGGCCAGCGTAAGGGAATCGGCATCGCTGGTAAGGAGCCGCTCTACGTGCTCAAACTCGATGCGCGGACTCGCGAGGTCGTGGTCGGTCCTCGCGAAGCGTTGCGCGCGCGGGAGATCGGCCTGCGTGAGGTGAACTGGCTCGGCGATGAGCCCATGCGGGACTTCGTAGCGGCCGGCGGGGAGATTCTCGCCAGGATCCGCTCGAGCGGACCGTTGCAGCCGGCGCGGCTTCGGCTCGACGAGGAGGACGTTACGGTCGAGCTTGCGCACGGCGAGGAGGGCGTTTCTCCGGGCCAAGCCTGCGTCTTCTACGCGGCAGATGACAGCGGCGAGCGCCTGCTCGGCGGCGGATGGATCAAATCCGCCGTCACAAATACGACTTTGACCAAAGACGGTTTTACGGTTTCCGCCAAGGGCGAAGCCGAGAAGACGTTTGCGGCTGTTTCGCAGTAAGTCGCCGGTCCAGGCGGCGTAGAGGCGGGGAGGGAAACGTGGCTAGTAGAGCTCCGGTCATGGACGCTGTTTCCGTACGGCATGCCTATCGGCGCTGGGCGCCCGTCTACGATTTCACCTTCGGCGTGGTCGCTGAGGCGGGACGCAAACATGCCGTGCGCATCATCAACCGCCGTAAAGGGCGCGTGCTTGAGGTCGGCGTTGGCACAGGATTGTCGCTACCATGCTATGCGAAGCACTTGACCATCACCGGCATCGACCTCTCACCGGAGATGCTGGCAAAGGCGCGCGGGAAGGTTGAGCGCAAGAAGCTGAGCAACGTCGTCGCCCTGCACGAGATGGATGCAGGCGCGCTCGCCTTTCCCGACGAGAGTTTCGACACGGTCGTCGCCATGTATGTGATGACAGTGGTGCCGGATCCGGAGCGGGTCATGCGCGAACTCGAGCGCGTCTGCGCCCCGGGCGGGGAGGTGATCCTCGTCAACCATTTCAGTCAGGACGAGGGGCTTCGCGGCTGGCTCGAACGGAGGCTTGCACCCTTCGCCGATTTGATCGGCTGGCGCCCCGTCTTCGAGATCGATCGGGTGCTAGTCTGCGAGGACCTCCGTCTCGCCGAGCGCCTCAGCCTGCGGCCGTTCGGCCTCTTCACCATGCTCCGCTTCGTCAAGGAACCTGGCTTCGGCCTTGGTCGGGAATTGGCGAAAAAGGCAAGAGTCCCGGCGCGCGCCGGCGCGCGGAGCGTAGGTGCGGGGCTGGCCGAGCCGATCAGGGTCAGGATCAAATGGCAGCTCGCGCGAGCGCTCGTGCATGGTCGGCGCTTGCTTGACTTGCACTATTGGCGCTCCCTATATCGGCGCCTGCAAAGCCAATTGGCCGAGTAGGTATTTCTTGCCGCTATATTCTGGGCAGGCGAGCCGATTTTCAGCCCTGGGGCGGAGTAGCTCAGCTGGTTAGAGCAGCGGAATCATAATCCGCGTGTCGGGGGTTCGAGTCCCTCCTCCGCTACCACGTCTCCCCCCCTATAGCGGGCCGGCGCGGGGGCGAGAAAGCCGGCGAGATCGCCGACGAGTTCGATGTCGCGCCCGCGCCCATCGCCGGCAGGATAGACCACGATCTTGTCGATCAGCGCGCGCACGGCGCGGAGCACCGCTTCCTTGCGCCCCGGCTCGCTGCGATCGAGCGTGGCGCGGAGATCGCGCACCATCAGCCGGTAGCGCTCGGCGACGCCGG
>DATLXW010000132.1:0-6577 GCA_035575415.1 Methyloceanibacter sp.
TGGAGATGCCGGTCGCCGGGACCTTCTCGCCGGTGAAACGCTCGACGAGGCCGTCATAGCGCCCGCCGCTCACCACCGAACCGAGGCGGATGGGTTGGCCCTTTTCGTCCTTGATCGGCGCGAGCAGCTCGGCCTCGAACACCGGGCCAGTGTAATAATCCAGTCCGCGGACGACCGATGGATCGATAACAAAACGGCCATCATCGTATCCGCTGGCCGCTAGCAGATCCCTCATCGCGGTTAGTTCTGCAACACCTCGCGCGCCGATGGCACTGCTTGCGACGGCATCTTTAAAGTTGGCGAGCGTCACCTCATTCGAGCCAACGGTGCTTTTCGAGCCAGAGCCAGCCTCTCCCCAACCCGTGAAATTAACGATGCGAGTAATCGCGCTGTCGGAAAGCCCGGCTCCTTTGGTGAAGTCGCCACTTTCGTCTTCCCGTCCTGGACCGAGCAGCAACACTGCCCCTTGGAGACCGAGCCGATCCAATTTGTCGATTGCGCGTAGGACGGTCAGCCGCTTTCCCAAATGATCTTCGTCTTTTGGATCGATCCCAATTGACTCAAGCAGACCGTCGAGGACTTTGCGGTTGTTGACCTTCACCACATATTGGCCGCGGGGGACGCCGAGCGCTTCGAGCGTGTCGGCGGCGAGCATGCAAAGCTCGGCGTCGGCGGCGACGGATGAGGCGCCGACGGTATCGGCGTCGAACTGGGTGAATTGGCGGAAGCGGCCAGGGCCCGGCTTCTCGTTCCGCCACACCGGCCCGACCTGATAGCGGCGGAAGGGCTTCGGCAGCGTCTGGTAATTCTCCGCCACATAGCGGGCGAGCGGCGCGGTCAAGTCGTAGCGGAGCGAGAGCCATTGCTCGTCGTCGTCCTTGAAGGAGAACACGCCCTCGTTCGGCCGGTCCTGGTCGGGGAGGAACTTGCCGAGCGCGTCGGAATATTCGATCGCCGGCGTGTCGAGCGGCTCGAAGCCGTAGGACTCGAAGACGCGCCGGATCGTCGCCAGCATCTCGTTGGTGGCGCGGATCTCGCTTGGCGAAATGTCGAAGAGGCCCTTCGGCAGGCGGGCCTCGGGGCGCGCGGGCCCCATGTTCTTACCCATGGAATTTCAGGCTGATTCGAACGAAACGGCTCCAGAGGCAGGCTAATAGCCCAACCGGGTGTCAGGTGCCAGGGGTCAGGTGTCAGTACCATCAAACCTCCCCCTGGCGGGGAGGTCGGCGCGCGGAGCGCGCCAGGTGGGGGGATCGTCCCCTTCGACGCTGTCACCCCACCCGGCTCGGCCTGCGGCCGAGCCACCCTCCCCATCAAGGGGAGGGATAAGGGCATGCTGTTCGTCTCGGCAGGGCTCTTGCGCGTTATTCCACTAAGGCGGTTTGCTTGGCGAGCTCGACCAGCGACTCGATCTCGTGCCCCTTGTTCTTGAGCGGCCCCAGAGCCTCCGGCGCGGAGCCGCCGGTCGCCCAGTCGAGCATCTCGATCGTATGCACGAAGGGAACGCCCGCCCCCTGCAGCTGCATCATGCAGCCGATATTGGCGGTGACCACCACGTCGGGCTCGACGCGGGCGATATTCTTAAGCTTCCGTTCGCGCAGTTCCGCCGAAAGCTCCGGCTCGAGCAGATTGTAGGTGCCGGCGGAGCCGCAGCAGAGATGGCCTTCGGGAATCTGCAAGATGTTGTAGCCGGCCTGCTCCAAGAGCGAGAGCGGAAGCTCGGAGAGCTTCTGCCCGTGCTGGAGCGAACAGGGCGCGTGATAGGCGATGCGCAGGCCGGTCCACAAGACCGGCGGCATCAGCCCGATCTCGTCGATGAATTCGGTGATATCGCGGGCAAGCCCGGCGATATAGGCGGCGCGTTCGGCATAGCCGCGGTCGCGAGCGAGTAGATTGCCGTAATCTTTGACCAGGGTGCCGCAGCCCGAAGTGGTCACCACGATCGCATCGAGCGGCTTTTCGCGGATCACCGCCGTCCAGGCATCGATATTGCGGCGGGCATAGCCGCGCGCCTCCTCGTCCTTGCCCATGGAATGTGCAAGCGCGCCGCAGCAGGTCTCGTCCTTGACCACGACGACGTCGACGCCGTGACGGCGGAGCAGCCTGATCGCGGCGCGGCTGATCGAGGGCGCGAGCACCTCCTGCACGCAGCCGAGCATCAGGGCGACACGCTTGGCTTTCGGGTCCTTGCCAAGGGAGGATTTCGGGCGCGTGAGCTGAATTCCCGGCAGCTTGCGCGGGATGAGGTCGAGAGCGGCCGCAGTGCGTTCGAAGCCGAACCGCTCGATCAAACCCCGGAAGGGGCGGGCGAGCTTGCCCAAGCGCAGCGCAAGCCGGAAGCGGCGCGGATTGGGCAAAATCTTGCTCAGGAGCCAGCGCAGCGTGCGCTGGCGGGGTGCGCGGTGACCCTTCGCCTCGATGCGCGTGCGCGCAAGCTCGACGAGATGCATATAGTCGACGCCGGAGGGACAGGCCGTCATGCAGGAGAAGCAGGAGAGGCAGCGGTCGATGTGATAGGTCATCGAGGGCGTCACCTCGCGCTCCTCGAACATCTGCTTCATGAAATAGATGCGGCCGCGGGGAGAATCACGCTCGTCCCCGGTCAAGACATAGGTCGGACAGGTGGCGGTGCAGAGACCGCAATGCACGCAGCGGCGCAGGATTTCGTTGGCGCGGGCGAGCGTCGGATCGGCAAGTTGAACTTGGTTGAAATTGGTCTGCATGAGTTCTCCGCCTAGATCCCCGCATACATGCGGCCGGGATTCAAGATGCCGATCGGATCGAAGGCCCGCTTGAGCCCAGCCGAGAGCGCCATCAGCGGCGCATCGAGCGGCTGAAACACATCGACGACCGCGCGCGATTGCGCCTCGGCCCGGATCAGGGTGGCATGGCCGCCGAATTCGGCAAGGGTGCGGCGAATCTCCACCGCGCCAACGTCGGAGATGGGCGGCGTCTCAAGCCAGATCAGGCCGCCCGACCAGTCGTAAAGCACCTTAACGTCGATCTTCTTGGCAAGCTGCGCCACGAGTTT
This sequence comes from Methyloceanibacter sp., assembly GCA_035575415.1. Lineage (GTDB taxonomy): Bacteria > Pseudomonadota > Alphaproteobacteria > Rhizobiales > Methyloligellaceae > Methyloceanibacter. The sequence goes on from DATLXW010000132.1 coordinate 3,032, forward strand.
TGGTGCTTCCGACGGCAAGGTGGAGATGCGCCAGAGCGGCAAGGCCGGCTTCTGGAACACTTTGAGCGCCCTGATCTCGTCCCAGAAGGCGCGGCTTCGCGCCGTATCGAGCTCAAGCGCCGGGGCATAGGCCTGCAGCATCTGCTTCAGGCGGTTCGACCGGTAGCGGGCCGAGGCCGGGAAGTTTTCTACCCTGATCGCGGTCACCGCCGCGCCGGCATTGGCGATTTCCTGATCGGAGAGGCGCTCGGCAAGCTCGGCCTGGATGTGGATGGTGCCGGAGACCTCGAACGGCGTGCGGTGGGCGAGGCACAGCGCCTCGACGGCATTGCCGTCGGCAAGACCGAAGCAAAGCACGGTGCGCACTTCGCGCGGGGCGGGAAGCACTTTCAGCGAAATCTCGGTCATCACCGCGAGCGTGCCCCAGGACCCTGCGAGCGCGCGGGCGAGATCGTAGCCGGTGACGTTCTTCATCACCCTGCCGCCTGCCCTAACGATCTCGCCCTGGCCGTTGACTGCTTGCACGCCGAGCACATGGTCGCGCACCGAGCCCTTTAGAATGCGCCGGCTGCCGGAGATATTGGTGGCGACCATGCCGCCGACGGTGGCCTCGCCGCGGCCGAAGCCGAGCACAGGCCCGAGATCGACCGGCTCAAAGGGAAATTCCTGCTCGTTCTCGGCCAGAAGTTTTTCGATTTGGGCGACCGGCGTGCCAGCCAGCGCAACCAGGGTAAGTTCGCTCGGTTCATAGAGCGGCACGCCGACCAGGCTCTCGGTGCTCAGCACCGCGCCATGTTGCACCGGCCGCCCCACCTCGCGCTTGGTGCCCCGGCCCATCACCTCGATCGGCGTGCGGGTGTCGGCCGCTTCGGCGACGAGGTAGGCAAGCTCCTCCACGCTATCGGGAGCATGAAAGCCGACTCGCATGTGACCGGTCACTGGGCCTCGCTTCCTTCCAGCGGGAAGACCTTGCCGGGGTTGAGCAGCCAGTCGGGATCGAAGGCCTGTTTGACCCGCATCTGCTGGGCGATGTCGGCATCGGAGAATTGCACCCGCATCAATTCGCGTTTTTCGATTCCGACCCCATGCTCGCCGGTGAGACAGCCGCCAAGCTCGACGCAAAGCTTGAGGATTTCGGCGCCGCAAAGTTCAACCCGCTCGAGCTGAAGCGAGTCGTTGGCGTTATAAAGAATGAGAGGATGCAGATTGCCATCGCCGGCGTGGAAGATGTTGGCCACGTCGAAACGGTATTTGCGGCAAATCCAGCCGATCTCGTCGAGCGCTTTGGGCAATTTCGAGAGCGGGATGACCCCGTCCATACAGTAGTAATCGGAAAGCTGACCGATGGCGCCGAAGGCGGCCTTGCGGCCTTTCCAAATCTTGGCCGTCTCCTCGGCGCTCTGGCTCCGGCGGACGAAGTGGGGGTGAAAGTCCGCGGCGATTTCGCCGATCCTCTCGAGCAGCGTGTCGATCTCGTCCTCCGAGCCTTCGACTTCGACGATCAGAAGCGCCTCCACGTCGAGCGGATAGCCGGCGGAGACGAAATGTTCGGCGACGTGGATGGCGGGCCGGTCCATGAACTCGATTGCAACCGGAATAATTCCGGCGGCGATAATGGCTGCGACGCAGGCCGCAGCCTGTTCGGCGGAGTCAAAGCCGAGCAGCATGGGGCGCGCCGCTTCGGCCGCGCGCAGGAGGCGCACGGTAACCTCGGTGACGATGCCAAGCTGGCCCTCCGAGCCGACGACAAGGGCCAGGAGATCGTAGCCGGGCGCATCGAGGGCTCCCCCGCCGATGTCGACGATCTCCCCGTTCATCAGCACCATGCGCACGCCGAGCACGTTCTGGGTGGTGACGCCGTATTTGAGGCAATGCGCCCCGCCGGAATTGGTGGCGACATTGCCGCCGACGGTGCAGGCGATCTGGCTCGACGGGTCGGGAGCGTAGAAGAAGCCCTTGCCGGCGACGGCTTCGGTGATGGCGGCATTGGTGACGCCGGCCTCGACGCGGGCGACGCGGTTCGACAGATCGACCGACAACACCCTGTTCATACGCGTAAGGCAGAGCACGATAGCGTCTTCGAGCGGCAGCGCCCCGCCCGCGAGCGATGTGCCGGCCCCGCGGGGCACCACCTTGACGTGGTTGTCGCGACAAAAGCGCAAAATCGCGCTTACCTCTTCGGTCGAGTCGGGCAGCACGACGGCGAGCGGCAGGCAGCGATAGGCGGTGAGCGCGTCGGTCTCGAAGGTGCGCCGCCCTTCGGGATCGGCGACCAGAATGGCATCAGGAGCGACCTTCTTAAGCTGTTTCAGAATGTCGTTGCGGCGCTGAAGCACCCCGACATCCGGGCTCGGAAGGGAAAGATGCGACATCCGCGCGCTCCAAGGAAGCCATACGGGTCGAAATCGGCCGTAACGGCTTAGTCTTTCGCATGCTTAAGGGCCGAGGGGCAATATATCCAAGCTTCTCTGGCACCGATCTGCGAGCCCCCGTCCTTGCCGGCCGGGTAAGCATGTCGCAGGGGCGTCTTTTTCAGGGCTTTGCGCGTTCTGCTAGAGTTGCGCGATAAGAAAACGATAAGCGAAGAGCGCTGGGCAGCCGTTCGGCAAGCAGTCGCTTGTCATGCGGAGGAATGGAGGAACGAGACGAGGAAGCTGCAAATTTGTGGATCCGCTGCTGTAGCAATATTGATTTTTAGCGGCCCGGTGCTCGCCGAGGGCGACGCCACCAAGGGCAAGGAGGCTTTCGCCAAATGCGCCATTTGCCATCAAGTCGGCCCCGGCGCACAGAATTTGGTCGGACCTGAGCTTAACGGCATCGTCGGACGCAAAGCCGCGAGCGTCGCCAATTACACCTATTCGCCCGGTATGAAAAAGCTCGGCGATGAAGGTTTCACTTGGACTGAGGCGAATATCGACAAATGGATCTCAGATCCGAAGGCGATGCTGCCGGAGTCGCCGATGGCGCTCGCCTTCCAAGGCATTCCTGACGCCGGCGAGCGCGCCGATATCATCGCCTATCTGAAGACGCAGACAGGGCAGTAGGCGATCGCTCAGGGCACCGTTTTCGTCTCGGCCGAGACGGTCGGCTCGGCCGAGGCTCCCGGTTGTGCGCGGAATTTTTCGATGTCGTCGAGCACGACCTTGAAGAAGTAGTCCTGGTCGCCTTCCTCCTTGGCAATCTCTCCCCAGGCTTGGCGCAAGGCGGCGAGAACCTCGTCCGGCCAAGGTTCCATGCGCACGCCCTCATTGGCGAGCCTGGCGAGCGCGTCGCTCTGCAGCTTGGCACTTTCCTTCAGCGTCGCCTGCAAGGTCGCGCGGCAGACGTCTTCGATGAGGGCGCGGTCCTGCGCGGATAGAGCGTTCCAGCGATCCTTGTTGACGATGAGTTCCATCACGGTCTCAGGCTGATGCCAGCCCGGAAGATAAATGAGCTTAATCTTGTCTTGCAGGCCTTGCCGCTCATCGACCGCGGGCGGGTAGAGTTCGGCGGCATCGATGTCGCCTTTGGCGAAGGCGGCAAGTACGTTGCCGGCGGGAATCACCG
>DATLXW010000133.1:0-9696 GCA_035575415.1 Methyloceanibacter sp.
GCCCGTCTTCCTTGTGGCACGTCGCGCAAAGTTTGGCGTAAACGGCCTCGCCCCGCCGCGCGTCCGGGGGATCCTTCGGCTCCGCAATCGGCCTGAGGCCCATGCCGGGAAGCCGCACCCCGACCGGCGTGCCTTTGCCGACGAACTGGAAATAGGCGATCAACGCGTTCATCTCGCGGCTGTCTTGCGGCAGGTCTTTGCCGTTCAGGCTTCGGCGCATGCAGCCGTTGATGCGATCCTTCAGCGTGAGCACCTGGTCGTCCACCATCATGGGGAAGGTGGCGAAGGTCGAAACGAAGGGCGCCGCGAACGGCTGGAGGCCGGCGCTCAAATGGCAATTCTGACAGGCAAGATTGTTGCCGGCGTAGCGCATGGCGGGCTCGGTTGCGTCCTTGCCGATATAGCGCGGCGTGTTGACGATTAGCTCCCGGCCGTAGCGGACGAGATCGTTTTCGGGCCCCTCCCCGAGCTTGGCGATATCGATGTCGTACCAATCGGTCGATTTGCCCCAAAGGTAATAACCGGCGGCTAAACCCGCGGCACACGCGGCGACAACCGCAATAAGCGCCAGAATTATTCGCATCTCTCCGCCTCCGCCCCATATATTGTTGTAGGGTAATCATAGGCCTCTTCACTCGTCCCTCCGCAAGCGCGATCACTACGCCCATGAACCAGAAAGCCGCGAAAGACGCCCATTTCGCCGTCGATCCCGTGTGCGGCATGCGGGTTGACACGCAGACGGGGAAGCCTTCCTACGATTATCGGGACCACACCTATCATTTCTGCTCCCCCGGCTGCCGCACCAAATTCGCGGCCGACCCTACCCGCTATCTCGCCAAGACCGGCGCGCCGGAGCCTGCACCCAAGGGCACCCTCTACACCTGCCCGATGCATCCCGAAGTGGTGCAAGAGGGCCCGGGTCCCTGCCCCAAATGCGGCATGGCGCTCGAGCCGATGGGCGTGCCATCGGACATGTCCGAGCACGACCATGGCGGGCATGCCGAGCTGATCGATTTCACGCGGAGACTTTGGGTCGGCGTACCGCTGTCGCTGGCCCTGATCGCGCTCGACATGGGGCCGCACGTGCTCGGCGTCGATCTTTTTCCCTTCCTCTCGCCCCGCGCCGAACAGTGGCTGGCCCTCCTAATCGCCACGCCGGCGGTCTTATGGTGCGGCTGGCCCTTCTTCGTGCGCGGCTTCCAGTCGATCCGCACCGGCTGGCTCAATATGTTCACCCTGATCGCGCTCGGCACTGGTGCCGCCTATCTTTACAGCCTCGTTGCCACCATAGCGCCGGGATTATTTCCGGCCAGCATGCGCGACGCGCATGGACTCGTTCCCACCTATTTCGAGGCTGCCGCCGTCATCGTCGCGCTTGTGCTGCTCGGGCAAGTGCTCGAGCTGCGCGCGCGCGAGAAGACGGGCGGCGCCATTCGCGCTTTGCTCGACCTTGCGCCGAAAACTGCGCTCCGCGTGCTGAAAGACGGCAGAACCGAGACCGTGCCTCTCGCCGAGGTCAAGGTGGGCGACGTGTTGCGGGTGCGGCCCGGCGACAAGGTACCGATCGATGGAACCGTGATCGAGGGCCGAAGCGCGATCGACGAATCGATGCTGACCGGTGAGCCGATCCCGGTGGAAAAGGTGGCCGGCGACCGCGTCACCGGCGGCACGCTGAACGGCACCGGCAGCTTCGATATGCGCGTGGACCGTACCGGTACCGAAACCACGCTTGCCCAAGTGGTGGAAATGGTGGCCTCGGCGCAGCGGAGCCGCGCCCCGATTCAAGCTCTTGCCGACACCGTGTCCGGCTATTTCGTGCCGGCCGTCGTCGCCGTGTCGGTTATCGCCTTCATTGCCTGGTACGTCTTGGGCCCCGCACCTCAGCTCGCCCATGCGTTGGTCGCGGCCGTGACCGTGCTCATCATCGCCTGCCCCTGCGCGCTCGGGCTTGCGACGCCGATTTCGATCATGGTGGCGACCGGCCGCGGCGCTCAAGCCGGCGTCCTCGTGCGCAATGCCGCCGCGCTCGAACGGCTCGCCACTGTCGATACGCTAATCGCCGACAAGACCGGAACTTTGACCGCGGGCAAGCCGGCACTCACCGGGGTCGAGACCGCGAACGGCTTCGACCGCGCCGACGTGCTGCGGCTCGCCGCTTCCCTCGAAGCCGGTAGCGAACATCCCCTCGCCGCGGCGATTCTGCGCGGCGCCGAGGCCGGCGGCCTAAGCCCGGCCAAGGTCGAGGCCTTCGAGGCGGTGACGGGTCAGGGCGTGAAGGGTCGCATCGACGGGCGCATGGCGGCGCTCGGCAATGCCCGCCTCATGGAAAGCTTCGGCATTGACACAGCGCCGCTCGCGCACGCCGCCGAAGCCAGGCGCAAAGCCGGCGAGACGGTGATGTTTCTCGCCCTTGACGGCAAGCTGGCGGGACTGGTCTCCGTTGCCGATCCGATCAAGCCGAACGCCGCCGAAGCGATCGAAAAGCTGCATCGTCTCGGCCTCAAGATCATCATGGCGACCGGCGATAACGAGACCACGGCAAAAGCGGTGGCGGCTCGCCTTGGCATCGACGAGATCCGCGCTGGCTTGCGTCCCGAGGACAAGCTCACGATCATCGCCGACCTCCAGCGCCAGGGGCGCGTGGTCGCCATGGCCGGCGACGGCATCAACGACGCTCCGGCGCTGGCCAAGGCCGACGTCGGCATCGCCATGGGCACCGGCGCCGATGTCGCCATGGAAAGCGCGGGCCTCACCCTGCTCAAGGGCGACCTCCGCGGCGTCGTGCGCGGCGTGAAGCTCGCCCGCGCCACCATGCGCAACATCAAGCAGAATCTGTTCTTCGCCTTCGTCTATAACGCGCTCGGCGTGCCGGTCGCCGCCGGCGTGCTCTATCCCGCCTTCGGCCTTCTGCTCTCGCCGATCATCGCCGCCGCCGCCATGAGCCTCTCATCGGTCTCGGTCGTCGGCAACGCGCTCCGCCTGCGCCACGCCGAGCTAGATTGACGTTATTCAACCAAACGGTTGACAATCACCGTTTCCCACGATATTAAACCATATGGTTGAACAACAGACGGCGCGGCTCGACGCTATCTTTCACGCCCTGTCGGATCCGACGCGCCGGGCGATTCTGAAGCGCCTTGCCCAAGGCGAGAGCAGCATCGGCGACCTCGCCTCACCTTTCCACATGACCTTCGCCGGCGCCTCGAAGCATATCAGGGCGCTGGAGAAAGCCGGATTGGTGCGGCGGAGAATTGAGGGCCGCACGCATCTCTGCCGGCTCGAGCCCAAACGTCTCGCCGAAGCCTTTGACTGGTTGGGATACTACGAGCGCTTCTGGACCATGCGGCTCGATGATTTGGAGCGTGAACTTCGTAAACCTGAAAAACCGACGAAGAGGAGCAAGCGATGAACGAGTATGGCGTCGTTACCCAACCCGGCACGGTGCGGCTTGAGCGACTGCTGCCGGGGCCGATTGAACGTGTTTGGGACTATCTCACCGATTCGAACAAACGCGGCACATGGTTCGCCTCGGGCCCGATTGAGTTGCGCGTGGGCGGCAAGGTGGAGCTCAAGTTTCATCATGCGGACCTCTCCGCCGAGAAAGAAATCCCCGAACGGTTCAAAGAGAAATGCGCCGGCAACGTTAGGATGAACGGTGTCGTCACCGCCTGCGACCCCCCTCGTCTCTTGAGCTATACTTTCGGCGATGCCGGCGAAGTCAGCTTCGAGCTGACGCCGAAAGGCAAGGATGTACTGCTCGTGCTCACGCATCGGGGTCTCGCCGACCGGAAGATGATGGTGGGCGTTTCGAGCGGCTGGCACAGCCACCTCGCCATCCTGACCGACGTCCTCAATGGCGATGAACCCCGCCCCTTCTGGACCACGGTCACCAAGATGGAGGCGGAATACGAGAGGCGAATTCCCAACTAAGACAGTACGCCGACATTGCCGCCGGCCGACGGACCCGCCTTGGGTGCGCGGCCGCGCGGCAGTCGAGGCAGATAGGTCGAAAGGGTCGAAAGCCTCCGCCAAGTGGCGAACTCGTTCAGCGGCGTCCGCTCGATCAGCGCCAGCGCAACCGCGGCGAGGAAGGGCAGGCTTTGCACCAGGAGCACAGCGCTGAAGATGGAAATCTCGCGCACCTGCATCGTGTTGGTCAAATGGAGCAAAAGCGAGCCGAGCAAAAGCGACCCACCGAGCACGCCCTCCCATAGCGCCGGGAAGGCCTCGGACCAGCGCGCCGCGCCCCCCTTGCTCGTCCGAACGAACGGCAAGCGGTCGCGGATCACGCCTTCGGCCACCGCGCGGCCGACGGTGAACTGCAGCGCCATCGCCGATAGCGCGGCGCCGATCGCCGCAAATAGCGGCGCCTGCACTCGCATGCGGTACAGCACGAGGAAATGCAGCAGCGTCACCGCGAAAGTGGCGAGCACCGGCATCGTCAGTACAGCCTCCGGCACGGCGATGCCGAGAAACGCCACGAGCGGCATCCAGATCAAATTGAGAATGGCGATCAAGACGCCGAGCGCCTCGGCGCCGAGCCAGGTCAGCCAGCCGAACAGATATTCGCTGCGCTGCTGCGGCGTGAGCCGGCTCCCGCCCGGCAAGAAGGCGCGCCAATGCTTCCTGATGAGTTGCACGCCGCCGAAGGCCCAGCGGTGGCGCTGCTTCTTGTAGGCGGCGAAATCGGAGGGCAGGAGTCCCCAGCCGTAACGGGTCTGGGTGTAATGCGTGCGCCAGCCGCGCTCAAGCAAAGACAGACCGAGATCTGTATCCTCGACGATGGTATCGCTCGACCAGCTTCCCGCCGAGAGCAGCGCCTCGCGCCGGATCAGGCACATCGTGCCATGCACGACGATAGCGTTGGCTTCGTTGCGCTCCACCATGCCGATATCGAAGAAGCCGGCATATTCGCGGTTCATGGCAGCCTGGGTGATCCGGCGCGTTCCGTCGCGGTGATCCTGCGGCGCCTGCACGAGTCCGACGCTGGCATCGGCGAAGGCCGGAACGAGATCCTTTAGCCAATCGGGACGCACGACATAGTCCGCATCGAGCACGCCGATGATCTCGGCCTCGGGCGCGGTATGCTCGAGCGCGAGCCTGAGCGCGCCCGCCTTGAAGCCCGAAAGCTTGTCGGCGCGCACGAATTTGAAGCGCGGGCCGAGCAGGCGGCAATGCTCCTCGATCGGCGTCCAAAACGCCGGGTCCGGCGTGTTGTTGATGACGACGATGCATTCGAAATTCGGCCAGTCGAGTTGCGCCACACTGTCGAGCGTCTGCCGCAGCATCTCCGGCGGTTCGCGATAGGCAGGAATATGGATCGACACCAGCGGCGCCGGCGCCGGCAGAGGTGCGCCGCTTCTCAGGAGCCGCCGCGGCTTCACCCCGAATGCGATGGCAGCGAGTTCCTCGATGCGCCGCTTCATGATCATGATGAGCGGAACCAATAACGTTGCCCCCACCAGCATCGCGATCTGCGAACCGAGCACGAAATAGTGGCTTGCCCAGTAGTCGACCACGTTGGCCGACCACGCGCCGATCGCCTGCGCCGACGCCGCGAGAATGGCAGCCTGCGCCGCCGTGACGCGCGGGATCGCGAAGATGGGGATGGACAGCAACAGTCCGATGGCGAGGGCTGCGATCACCTTCAGCAGGAAATTCGGCGTCTCCACCGTGCCGGTGAAGGCGAATTTCGGTTCGCGGTCGGCGTTGAAAATTCCCCAATAAGGACCGACGCTGCCCTCGTCCACCTTCCAGGGCTGATCGAACGCTTCGACGATCGAATAATCGATTCCCATCGCGTCGGCGCGCGCGATGAAATCGCGAACGACCTCAGCTTGAGCGACCTGGCCCGGAACCGCATCGCGGCGGTTGAGGCCCGCGCTCGGCCAGCCGAACTCGGCGATGACGATGCGCTTGCCGGGATAAGCCTGCCGCAACCGGTCGTAGACTTTGATGGCGTGATCCACGGCGACCGAAGACGGCAGCCCTTCCCAATACGGCAGAATGTGCACGGCGAGGTAGTCGACGGCGGAAACAAGTTCCGGGTGTTCGAGCCACACATCCCACACTTCCGCCGTGGTCACCGGCACATTGACGCCGCGCTTCACCCGCTGAATCTTTTCAATGAGAGCTTTGACGTTGTCGCGCTGATTGAGCCGGTCGCGATAAATCGTCTCGTTGCCGACAATGACGCTGTCGACGTTGCGATACCGTTTTGCAAGCGCGATCACCTGCTCGATCTCGCGCTCGTTGTCCGCTTCCGAATCGCCGATCCACGCGCCGAGCGAAACCCGCAAGCCATATTCGGCGGCAAGGCCCGGCACGAGCTCCAAGCCGCTATTGACGCTATAAGTGCGGATGGTTCGCGTGTAAGGGGCGATGGCTTCGAGGTCCGACCTGATTTGCGCTTCCGTCGTCGCGTCGGACTGGGCGTCGTGCTCGGGATTGATCGGCGAAAACGAGACCGAGGCGAGAACTCCGTTTGCGTTGGGCGGGGAGGCCTGTTCCTGCAAGAGCATCCACACGAGGCCGTGCAGCGCGATCGCCAACGCGATCACAGTGGCGACAAGGACGTTGCGCATTCGTCTTGAAATCCGCTTGGAGTTGGCCTGCCCTTCCCCGGCGCCAGCCGCAGAGAAGCTCCGCAGTCCCTCCCTAAACTGTTGTGAGTTGTTGCGAGTTCCGGCTTGTTAGTTCGGAATCGTGCCGGGTTTTGTGTTTGTGGTTCCCACCGTGGCTTGGCTCGAAGTCGTGGTTTCTCCTTCTGGTGCGATCCAGCAGCCGTGCACGCGAGAAGCAAGCCGGTCGGCTGCCTTCGGATCGAGTGGCCCCTGTGCAATCACGCAGCGAAATACGAGCTTCAAATGTTCGGACGAGCAATTGAAGCGATCGTAGAGATCGATATAGCGGCGCGCGGTGTCAATGTCGTCGCGCCAAAGTAGGCTCGCGATGCGTCGGCCGGTCCAGACGCATTCGGGCGCTCCGGCCGAACTCGATAGTTTCTCCGCCGCCTCCTTATATTGGGCGATCTCGCGCGCCGCGGCTTCCTGGGCTGCCTTCTCCTCGGCCGCCTTCTTATCGCTTTCGGCTTTCTCCCCGGGCTTTTCTTCAGCGGCTTGCTGCGCCTGTTCTGGCGGCTTCTGCTCCGCGTTGGGCTGTTGTGCGAAAACCGGGAGGCTAGCCAAGAGGAAGACGCCTGCCGCCGCAAGGGCGCAGGCCGAATGATTAATGCAGCGCACCATGAGAGAGAACCCGACGCGAGAAGGGATCATTTTTTGCCGTTAGACCACGATATTTGGGCGGCCCAAGGGCAAGTCGACTCTTTATCATTTCGCGCGCGCACAAACCAGGGGGATTGATTTGGTGTCATGTCCGAAGCTGCTATTGGTCGCATCCCGCCCACGAGTTCAAGCCACGTCATGATCCGGTCCCTTGGTCTCTTCCTGCTCGTCGCCGCCGTCATCGGGCTTGCTTGGCGAAGCCTGGGCACGCCCGTCCTCATCCCAGCACCGCCGGGCGCGTCCACCAAGCTAACGTGCATGTCCTATGCCCCGTTCCACGGCGAGCAAGCGCCTTTCAGCCCGCATCTCCATATTCCCGATCGCCAAATTGACAAGGATTTGGAACGGCTTGCCCAGACGACAGGCTGCATCCGCACCTATTCCGCGCGCGGAGCCCATGGCCGCGTCGCCGCCTATGCGGCAAAGCACGGCTTGGCCGTCATGCAGGGGATCTGGCTCAACCGAAATCGGGCCGAGAACCGGCGCGAAATCGAGGCGGCTTTGCGGCTCGTGCGCCGCCATCCCGGCACGATCAAGGCCCTGATCGTGGGCAACGAGGTCCTCTTGCGGGGGGAGCTTTCTCTTGCCGGCGTCAAGTCTTACCTGGAGGAGGTCGGGCGGCGCTCGGCCCTTCCCGTAACCTATGCCGACGTTTGGGAATTCTGGCTCAAAGCCCGCGCCCTCGCACCCGCCACCGACTTCGTCACTGTCCACATCCTCCCTTATTGGGAGGACAAGCCCGTGGCCGCGGCGGACGCCGTTCAGCATGTCCGCGACGTGATCGGGAAAGCGGCCGCGGCGTTTCCCGGAAAGGAGATCTGGGTTGGCGAGGTGGGCTGGCCGAGCCGCGGGCGCATGCGCGAGGGCGCGCTTCCCTCCCCCGTCAATCAGGCCCGTTTCGTCGGCGGCTTGACCGCAGCGGCGGCGGCCGAAAATTGGAATTTCAACCTGGTGGAAGCCTTCGACCAACCCTGGAAGCGGGCGCTCGAAGGGACGGTCGGGGGTTACTGGGGGGTCTATGACGGCGTGCATCGCGGACCGAAATTCCGTTTGGGCGAGCCGCTCTCAAATCACCCGGACTGGCTTCTGAAGGCGGCATTAGGGGTCGGGGCGGCGTTTCTCGTTTTCTTGTCGTTTTGGCTCGGGCGGCGAATAGCCAAGCGTAAGCCGGAGTGGCCGGGCGATCTCGCTTGCGCTGCAATCGCGCTCCCCTCCGGCCTCCTGTTCGGCCTAGCCGTGACCAATCTGCCGATCGAAGGCGAGATCCCGCCGGACCGCTTGCGGGGCGCGCTCATGGCCGTGCTCGCGCTTGTCGTGCCGATGGCGGCGGCCTTCGCCCTCGCCCGCGGCGACCGGCTCGAGGGTTTCGCCCGCGCGCTCCACCCCCTTTCCTGGAAACACGGCAGCCGCGTGGAAGTCGTGCTCGCCCTCCTCCTTGCCGCTACTTTCGTCGCGGCGATGCACGTGGCGCTCGGTCTCGTCTTCGACCCGCGCTACAAGGACTTTCCCTTCGCCGTGCTGATAGGCCCCGTGACGGCGTTCGCCATTCTCGCCTTCATGCAAAGGAAGCCGGCCCCGCCAAAGCCGGGAGCCGCGGAAATCGTCGCCGCGCTCCTCCTCGCCGGGGCGGCACTTTTTATCGCCGTCAATGAGACGATCGCCAATTGGCAGGCTCTTCTCCTTGCCGGGCTGCTTCTGCTGCTCGCCGCTACCTGTTGGCGGGCGCCGGCCGCGCCAGGCTGAGCGCGAGCAGCGGCAGCGCGAGCGCCGCCACGCGCGTGTTGTAAAGCACGAGCCCAAGCAGCGCGAAGACGGCGCCGATCCCGAAGCAGAGACTGTTCGGGCGCCAGAGTTGGATAAGCGCTGCTATGAGTGCGACCCAGCCGAACACGCCGCGCGCAAAGAGAAGGATCGCCGCCAGCCGCAGCGTGCAGAGGAAGCTCTCCTCCCCCGCCTCGCAAGCGACGCCGATCTCCGAATTCTGAATGACGGCGTAGCGAAGCCACAGCGCCCCCCCGAGCGCGACGGCTGCGAGCACGCCGGTGATGACGGCCCCCCGCGCCGAGGGGAGAAAGAGCTTCGGCCGGGCAGGCCTCGTGCTTCCTTCGAAATTCATGGTGAAACGGTCTTAAGCCAGGACGCATGCCCCGTCACTATTCGGGCCACACTTTCACGACACAATAGGTCGCAACAAATTCGCCGATCTGGGCTTGGCACGCCGCGCGCCGTTCTCTAAGAGCGACAAAAAGGAAACCTCATGCAAGAGACGGCTCGCACCCCCAAGTTCCTCAAGGACTACGCCCCGCCGCCCTATCTCGTCGATCAGGTCGATCTCGATATTGCCCTCGATCCGAAAGCGACCCGTGTCGCCTCCAAACTGAAGCTGCGCGCCAATCCCAAGTCAGCGCGGCAA
>DATLXW010000134.1:0-2906 GCA_035575415.1 Methyloceanibacter sp.
TCCTTCGCCTTCCCGCTCACCGCGCCGCTCGCGTCGTAGATGATCTCGTTCCAGCTTCCTTTCACCTTGCCGTCTTTATCGGTCAGCTTGAGGGTGGCTTCAATCTCGTAATCGTCGCCGGTGCATCGCATCTTCTGCGTCAGCTTGTTGCCGGAGACGGTGTAGCTCGCTTTGCACTCCACCTTCTTCTCCGGCCGGTCGGTGAGCCAGACCGTGCCTCCGCCTTCCCAATCGCCCTTGAGCGTTTCGAATGGGTTGGCCGCCGCTTCCGCCGTGAGCCCTCCCATGATCAGGGCGGCAAGCATGGCTGCGAGCGCTGCAATCGGCTTGCTGGGCCGTGGCGAGAGGCGAGGGGCTTGCACGTTCGATTCTCCCGTATGGACGGAGGGTCTTACCGCTTGGCGGATCTTTGTTTCAGAACCCGATTGGCTTGCGCTTGAGTCATGTCGCCACCGGCAACGAGGGCGGCGATGCACTTTTTCGAGACCTTCTTGATTGAGCGGGACATACAGGCGCGCAGGCCCTCGCTGCCGACCGCATATTGTTTGCAATAGCGGTTATAGTCGGCCTTGCAGTCGCGCTTCTGGCGTTCGGTCACGGCGCCGGCCACCCCGGGAAGGATCACGAGCGCGATGGCGAGCAGCGCGCAGGCCGCGGTCACGGTTTTGGATTTCATGTGCAGGAATTCTCCCCAGATCGAGAGCGATACGTCTTACGAAACTCCACCCCAAGCCCTTCCGCCTAGTCAGAAAAAGCGGCAGGAGGGGGGCGAACCTTGGCCCGCCGGAGGGAAAGGGTTCCACCCCGAGGGGTTTGCACCGAGCCTCCATGGCGCGAAAAAGCACGGTCCTTGATATTCGTCAACGCGTCGCCGCCTCGGAGAGAGCATAGGAGTCGCATGTTGGAAACGGACACCGGGCACGTTCCCCTGCAAGTCTATGTCTGGGACCCCTTTGTGCGGGTCTTCCACTGGACGCTCGTCGCCGCCTTCTTCGTCGCCTATTTTACCGAGGAGGATGTGCTGACGGTGCATGTCTGGGCCGGCTATTTGGTCGGCGCCCTCGTCATAACCCGGGTCGTTTGGGGATTTGTCGGCCCGCAACGCGCCCGCTTCTCCGATTTCCTCTATTCACCGCGCGAAACCTTGCGCTATGTGCGCGATCTCCTGCTCTTCCGCGCCGAACGCCATCTTGGCCATAGTCCTGGCGGCGGCGCCATGATCGTGGTTCTGCTGATCATGCTCGCCGTGACTGTGATCACGGGGCTCATCGTCTATGGGGGCGACCAGCAGGCCGGCCCGCTCGCCGGTATTTTCACGGAGGAATTCGGCGAACGCTTCGAAGAAGTGCACGAAGTTTTGGCCAACATCACGCTTGCGCTTGCGCTCGCCCATATCGCCGCTGTGGCGCTGGCGAGCTTGGTCTTCCGCGAGAACCTCGTTCGCGCCATGCTTACGGGCTACAAGCGCCGCTGAAAACCCGCGGGCAACCCAGCTCACGCATTGAACCAGAGTTTGAGCGAAACCCTGTCGCGCTCCGTCGATATGCTGGTCCGGTCGGCATGGGCGCCGGCGCCGAAGCTTTTTAGCCCCGCTGTCACGGCGCCTTCCTCGTGCATCCGCTCATGGCCGTGCTCCACGCCACTCACGCGCACAGGCCGGCCGCGATATTTCAATTCCACCAAAACGTCGATGCCGTCATAGCTCGCATCGATTTCGAGCGGCGCGTCGAGAAGATGCGCCTCCTTGAGGTGCGCGACCGCGCCGGCGACGCCCTCCTTGGCGCGCTCGACCACCTCCGGAGCGAGCTTCCAGGTCCTGGCCTCTTTCTCCAGGAAGGGGCCGAACTCTGCCAGCGCATCGCTGGCGTGCCAGATCATGGCGTCCTTCTTGCGGATGCCGATGCGGAAGATCAGCGTCAGCGCGAGCGCCGCAATCAGGCTGACGGTCAGCATATTGCCGAAAATGTCGTTCCACGGCGGCGGAAACGCCCGGAAATATTCGGCGTGAACTTGCGTGGCGAGACCGAGCAGAAGGCCGATCGAAAGCGCAAAACAGGTCCTTGTGCTGAGCGCCCGCGAGGCGATGATCTCGATTCCGCTCGTGATCATGAACGACGCGGTGAAGATCAACAGTGCTCCTGCAATCTCTGCTGGCAGCGCCACCATCGCCGCCGCGAGCTTGGGAATGAGCGCGAAGAGGAGAAGAAAGGACGCCGCGGCGAAGGCGATGGCGCGGCTGGTGGCGCCGGTCGCGCTCGAGACGCCGACGAGGCTCGGAGCGACACAGGTACCAAGGCAGCCGAGAAGTCCGGCGCAGAGCGTTCCGATGGCGTCGCCGAGCACCCCTCTCTTGAGATTGGCGAAGTCCGGCCGCTTCCAGTCGGCGTCATTCAATTTCTGGCAGGTGGACACGACGCCGATTGTGCGGACCGCGGCGGCGAAGCCGGCGACCAGGAAGGCGGGAAGAAGCGAGAGTTCAAAACTGTAAGAGAGGAAAAAAGGGTTGGGGAGGGCGAACCAGGACGCGGCCGCGACCGGCGTAAGCGACGATGCATCGAGCAGTCCGGTCAGAAGCGCCGCGGCGACTCCCGCCACCACCCCCAAAAGCACCGAGAGCAAGCGAAACAGTCTCAGGCCCCAGATGCTGAGGCCGATCGCCACTGTAAGCGTGACCGCGGCGACGGAGACATGCGCCCAATAAACCGGAGTTCCGACCTCGCCGAGGTCTAGCGCCTTGGTGATGCCGACGAGCCCCAATTCGAAGCCCACCACGAGAACGGTAAATCCGGCGATGGTTGGCTGAAACACGACGCGGAAGCGCACCAAAAGCCGCGACAGGATCGCTTCGGTCAGGCCCGCAACGATGGTCATGCCGGCGACGGCGGGAAGGCCGCCGGCTTGCGCCG
>DATLXW010000135.1:0-3385 GCA_035575415.1 Methyloceanibacter sp.
GGAGGAGATGCGGGATCTCGCCATGCAGATGATCCGGGAGACAAGCCCTGCCGCGCAGACCGACATATCGGGCGGGCGTTCAGCGCCACCCGCGGGCAATAATATGCGCGGCGGTCCGGCCAAGCCGAGCTTCGCCTCCTATGCGCCTTCATCGAGCGTGACACCCGGCAGCCCCGGCCGCGGCTATTAGCGTTAGAAATTCCAGCCGGGATCGTGGCTGATATCGTGGAAGGCCTGGAGGATGGCGCCGCCCCAACCGTCGCGAATCGCCTTGAGATAAGGATGGCCCTCTTCCAGCCGCGTTACGAACGGCCTGGCCAGGGAATCGCGCCGGTAGATCAAGAGGTCGATCGGCGGCCCCACAGAGACATTTGACCGCATGGTCGAATCGAAAGAGATCAGCGCGCATTTGGCGGCATCGGCCAAGCTCGTGTCGCGTTGGATGATGCGGTCGAGGATCGGCTTACCGTATTTGACTTCGCCGATCTGAAAATAGGTGGTGTCGCCCATCGCCTCGATGAAATTGCCGGCATCGTAGATCAAGAACAGTCTGAGCGGGCCGCCTGCGATCTGCCCCGCCAGAATGAAGGAGCCCGAGAAATCGACCTCGCGCTGCTGCAGATAGCCGCCGTCGATCTTGTGGACCTCGCGCAACGCCGTGCCCACGACCCGTGCCGCGCCGAACATCGAACCGATGGCGTAGAGATCGCGTTCGGGGTCGTCCGTGTTGAGCCATTCGCCGAGCAGGCTCACCACGCCTTGCGTCAGCGAGAGATTGCCTGCGGTGAGCAGGGCGAAGAAACGGTCCCCCGGCTTGTCGAAGGTGAACATCTTGCGGAAGGTTGAGACCCGGTCGATCCCCGCGTTGGTGCGCGAGTCCGAGGCGAGCACCACGCCCGCATCGAGCAGGATGCCGACGCAGTAAGTCACGTTTCCTCCTATTGGCTTTGCTGCTGTTGGCTGGGAAAGCTGACCTTGACGCTCATCGTCTCCGCCCCGCCGCCGCTGCGCACGCCGCGGATGGGCGAGGTCTCAGCATAGTCGAGACCGGCCGCGGTGCGAATATACGCCTCTGTCGCACAGGCGCGGTTGGTGGGATCGAAGCCGATCCAGCCGAGATAATCCACATGCGCTTCAGCCCAGGCATGGCTCGCAGCATGGCCTTCGTGGCCGGGACCCGGCGCCATATAGCCGCTCACATAGCGCGCCGGCACGCCGAGCCTGCGGCAGACGGCGCAGAAGATATGGGCATGATCCTGGCACACGCCCCTCCCCTGCTCGAGCGCCTCAGCGCCTGTCGTGTGCACGTGCGTTTCTCCGGGCGAGTAGGCGACGGCATCGGCGATGGCGAGCATGATTTCGTGCAAGGTTTCGATTGCATCGCGTCTGAGTTTCGCGGCGAAGGGCTCGGCGAAATCGCGGATCGCTGATGAAATAACCGTATACGGCGTCTCTCTGAGATAGACAGCTCTTGGAAGCTCGATCGGGGCCGTTCCCACCACGCCGTTCGTCTCGCGCGTGCGCACAACCCCTCCGACATTGATCTCGAGCTCGCGCAGCGGCTGCGCGATGGTGAGCGTATGGCAAAGATTGCCATGCTGATCCTGCCACGGGGTAATCACCGCGCCAGGACAAAAAATCTTCCAATTTTCAACGGTTTGTGTTCGCCCCGAAAGCGGCGTGAGGCGCAAATATTGCGTGCTTGCAAAGACGGACTCGGAGTAGCTGTAGGTAGTTGTGTGTTCGACCCGGATCAGCATATTCAGGCCGCTCCCGCGCTTGCCGCCGGTGTCACCGCCATCAAAAAGTCGTCCTGAAGCTGCGTGCCGAGTGCATTGTTGGCGGCGATGAATTCGGTCAGAAATTCGTGCAAGCCGGATTGGAAAATCTTGTCGATGCGGCCGTAGCGGAGCCGGGCATAAGTCTCACCCGCAAGCCTTCTGCATTCGAGCTGCTTCTTGCCGGCGAGCTCGTCGAGCGTCTCGATTACGATCTCGTAGCAGTGATGCAGCGAGCGCGGCATGTCGGCGCGCAGAACCAGAAGCTCGGCGATGCGCCATGGATAAACCGTGTCGTGATAAACGCGGCGATAGGCACGGAAAGCCCCGACCGAACGCAACAGCGCGCCCCATTGATAATAATCCACCACGCCGCCGACTTGCTCTCCCTGCGGCAACAACACATGATATTTCACGTCGAGGATGCGCGCGGTGTTGTCCGCCCGCTCGATGAAGGTGCCGAGTCTGATGAAGCGGAAGGCGTCGTCGTGCAGCATGGTTCCGAATACTACGCCGCGGAAAAGATGCGAGCGCTCCTTCACCCAGTCGAAGAAATCGCGATAGCCCCAGTTCGTCAGGCCCGCGAAGTCCAAATTCTGCACTTGCAGCCAGGTCTGATTGAGGCTTTCCCACGCCTCGCTCGAAATTGCCGAGCGCTGAGCGCGCGCGTTCTCCCGCGCGAGTCGGATCAGCGACCAGATCGAAGCGGGATTTTCCCGATCGAGCGCGACATAGCGGACGATAGTCTCGTGCGTCAGTTCGCCGTAGCGCTCGTGGAAGCGGCCGTCGCCCGGCGCGATGGCGAGGATAGGCTCGAAATGCAGCGCCTGCTTGTCGATTGCCGACGGCAATAGCGCCATGCGGAAGCTGACATCGAGCATGCGCGCCGTATTCTCCGCGCGCTCCATGTCGCGGGCCATCCAGAACAAATTCTCCGCGGTGCGGCTTAGCATAGTCAGCGCTCCAAAACCCAGGTGTCCTTGGTGCCGCCGCCCTGGCTCGAATTGACCACGAGCGAGCCTTGCCGCAACGCCACCCGCGTCAAGCCGCCGGGGATGACGCTCGTCTCCTTGCCGGAGAGCACGAAGGGCCTGAGATCGACATGACGCGGCGCGATCTCGCTGCCAATGAGAGTCGGCGCGGTGGATAGCGCCAAGGTCGGCTGCGCGATGTAATTGCCGGGATTCTTCATCACCCGCGCCTTGTAGGCTTCGCGCTCTTCCTTGGTGGAGGCAGGTCCAATCAACATGCCGTAGCCGCCGGAGCCGTGCACTTCTTTGACCACGAGATTGTGCATATTCTCGAACACGTGCCGCCGCTGCTTCGGGTCGCGCAGCATGTAGGTGTGCACGTTGTTGAGGATCGCGTGTTCGCCGAGATAGAACTCGATCATGCGCGGCACGTAGGTATACATGGCCTTGTCGTCGGCAACGCCGGTGCCGAGCGCATTGGCGAGCGCAACCCGTCCCGAGCGGACCACGGAGAGGAGACCGGGCACGCCGAGCAGCGAGTCGCCCCTGAAGGCGAGCGGATCGAGAAAGGCGTCGTCGACCCTGCGGTAGATGACGTCGACCTTGACCGGGCCTTCGGTGGTGCGCATCCACACA
>DATLXW010000136.1:0-3187 GCA_035575415.1 Methyloceanibacter sp.
AATGGCATCGCCGATGATGTCGAGCACCTGCCCCCTTGCGCCACCACCGCCCCTGCGGCGCAATCGAAATAGGTGTTGAGCAGATCGAGAAAGCGCTCGACGCTCAACATGTCGGCAAGGCCGGTGGAATTGCGCAAATCGCTGTACCAGAGCGCGGCTGCGAGTCGTTCGCCGTCGCCCCGCTTGATCGTGCCGGACAGAATGCGCTCGCCGATCAAGGGACCGTGGAAAGTGTTGAGCGCATTCTTGGTGATCTGGTCCTTGATCACCACGCGCAGTGCAAGGGCTAGCGGCGCCAGTACCTTGCGCATGACCTCGATGTCGGCGGCGCTGAATCCCTCCGGGGCTCGCGTCGCCCAGGAGATGCCGAGCCCGTTATGCGTCTCCGGGGTCATCGGCGCATCGCCGAAAGCGACGATCATGGCCAGATAGTCGGTCATGCCTCTGCCGCGGAACTGCGCAAGCAGGGGGAAGCGATCCACCAAGGCGTCCCGGTCGAGGCGCAGCCTGAGCTCGGTGAGACCGTTGGTGAGCATGTAGTAGAACGGGCTTAGGCGGAAGACCGAGCCGTCCGTATCAATCGCCTCGAAATACTCGACCTCGACCCCCGCCTCCTCGGTCCAGAAAATGCTCATGCCGTCGAACAGGGGGTGCAGGATGCGGAACCCCACCTGCATGCGGTGCAGCGGCACGCCGAGCGATACGAGCCTGAGCATGGTGCCTTCGACCAGCGAGGCGACCGGCACGTCGGCCATGCCGGAGGTGATGATCGAGGCGACGATGTCGGAGCCTAAAGAAGGGGAAGAGTCGTTCATGCGCCCGTTGTCGGGCCTATCCGTGGCGATTTGGCGACGGAGGCTTTTCTTCGAGACCAGGCTTCGCTTCTTTGCGTGAACTTGCGGCGTAAGTGGGCTATGCTCGGTCCAGCATTGATCCCCGCGGGGCCAAGAACGGGGGCGATGCGGACTTCAAGACACATTAGGAGGGAATCATGCGCAAAGTGACGTTTGCGATTGCGGCGGCGGCCCTCATGCTGCTCGCCGGAGCGTTCGCCACGGCAAGGGCCACGACTTCGCTCGGCACGCTCAATCTTCCGGGGCTGACCAAGAATTTCTCGCCGGTCGAGACCGTCGCGTGCCGCGTGGGCGGACCGGTTTGCGGGCTTGGACGCACTTTGGTTTGCAGGCCCTTGCGCGGCTGCTGGTGCGCCCGCTGCTGGCGTTAGGCCAGATCGGCCTCCAACGGCCGTTCGGACGAAGGCCGCCCCTTAGAGGCGGCCTTTTTTTGGCTGTATAGGATGAACGCCTAGAGCCAGCATGCCTCCCAGCCGGCCCGCGACGGCCTGGCGGTCCCTATCCGCGAGCGACCCGATGCGGCGCTCGAGAAGGCTGTTTTCGAGCGTGAAGAGCTTAAGCCTCACCACGCAGGGCACACGCAAACCGGCGGCTGGCAGATCCTCAATCGCGTGGTCGCTCGGCCAATGGCTCCGCGCCGCCGTCGTAATCATCGCCAGCAGGGTGTGCGCATTGGATTCATTGAAGGCGCGCGCCGAGAGCACGAGCGCGGGCCGCTTCTTCGCCACCGCTAAGTCGGTAAAGGGAAAAGGGACGACGACTGTCGCATAGGGCTCACAGATCATCGAAAGCCGCCGTGTCCTCCGCCGAGTCCCACTCGCTCAATGTTTGCTGCAGAGCGCGCAGGTAGGTTGCATCGGCTTTTGGCAATTTGGAAAGACGGACCTCCGTGCCCTGGACCTCATAGACGACGGCATCCCCCGGCTGAAGCTGCAGAGCTTCGCGAACCTTCTTGGGGACCGTGGTTTGCGATTTGGCGGTCAATTTGCTGAATGCGCGGATCATCGCCAAGGATGTAATGCCTCCGTACTTCAAGGAAAAGAGAACAGTTGCAGAACAGGAACAAAACGTGTACATTGAAACTTAGTCCGCATCTTCGCCCCGCGGCCCAAGCCGATCCCCCCCAAGGCTGAATGGAACCCCCCGGGGCGAAGATGCGGCAGACCACTCATTTGCGACTCAGAGCTTGCTTGTGAAATAAGGGAGACTCTCCATGTTGAACGTCGCGCTGCGCCTGGTTGAAGGAGCCGAGATGGATAGGGAAAAAGCGCTTGAGGCCGCCATCTCTCAAATCGAGCGCGGCTTTGGCAAAGGCTCCATCATGCGGCTCGGCCAGAACGAGAAGGCGGTCGAGGTGGAGGCGATCTCAACCGGCTCGCTCGGCCTCGACATCGCGCTCGGCATCGGCGGGCTGCCGCGCGGCCGCGTGATCGAGATTTACGGCCCCGAGTCGTCCGGCAAGACCACGCTTGCGCTGCACGTCGTCGCCGAGGCGCAGAAGCGGGGCGGCATTTGCGGCTTCATCGATGCGGAGCACGCGCTCGACACCGTCTATGCGCGCAAGCTCGGCGTCGATCTCGAAAATCTCCTCATTTCCCAGCCCGACACCGGCGAGCAGGCGCTTGAAATCGCCGACACGCTGGTGCGCTCCGGCGCCATCGACGTGCTCGTGGTCGATTCGGTGGCGGCGCTCACGCCGAAGGCCGAGCTTGAAGGGGAGATGGGCGAGCAACTCCCGGGCCTGCAGGCGCGGCTGATGAGCCAGGCCTTGCGCAAGCTCACCGGCTCCATCTCCAAGTCGCGCTGCATGGTCATCTTCATCAATCAGATCCGCATGAAGATCGGCGTGATGTTCGGCTCGCCCGAAACCACGAGCGGCGGCAACGCGCTCAAGTTCTACGCCTCGGTGCGGCTCGATATCCGCCGGATCGGCGCCATCAAGGAGCGCGAGGAGGTGGTCGGCAACCAGACCCGCGTCAAGGTGGTGAAGAACAAGGTGGCTCCGCCTTTCAAGCAGATCGAATTCGACATCATGTACGGCGAGGGCATCTCCAAGACCGGCGAGCTTGTCGATCTCGGCGTCAAGGCTGGCATTGTCGAGAAGTCCGGCGCCTGGTTCTCGTTCGATTCCGAGCGCATCGGGCAGGGGCGGGAGAACGCCAAGGCCTATCTCAAGGAGCACCCTGAGGTGGCCGAGCGGATCGAGCGCGCCATCCGCCAGAATGCCGGTCTTCTCGCCGGTCAGATCCTGGAAGGCGGCGCTGAGACGGCGGCTGCCGACGGGGAGGGAGGCTTTGCCGAGGGCGAAAGCGCGGTGACCCCGCTGGCCGGCG
>DATLXW010000137.1:0-14192 GCA_035575415.1 Methyloceanibacter sp.
AAATGCCGCAACCGGAGGCCGAGGCAGCAACGCTGGAACCGGCACCGCAGCCTCAACCGGAGCTGAGCATGCCCGCGCCGGCGCCTGTAGAACCGCCAAGACCGATGTCGGCGAGCGAAGAGGCGGCCACTGCGCTTGAACGTGCCATCGCCGCCTTGCGGGCAGGGCAGCTGCCGACGTCGATCGCCGAATTCGTGCCTCAGCCAGCCCCTGCGCCGCAGTCTTACACCGGATCCATCTTCCAGCCGGCGCCGGCTCCTGAGCTAACGCCGCAGGCGGAGGCGGAGCCGCAATCGGAACCTGAGCCTGAGATCCAGGCTGCGCCGGAATCGGACGCGGAGCCGGCCGCCGCATTTGCAGCCGTCGCTGAAGCCGAGGCTCAAACGGAGGAGACCGCCGCCGCGAGGGAAGCCGGCGCGGAAGAGCCTGCTTCATCACTCTCAGAGCCCGCCCCGGCTTGGGAAAGCAAAACTACTTCTTCCCCGTCATGGGAGAGCGAGGCGCCCTCTTGGGAAAGCGAGCCCGCTCCTTGGCGTAATGACGCGGAGGCGGAAACTCAGCGTCCCTCTTTCCGCACCAATGGGCATAGCGGCGAGCATGACAACGCGCCGAAGAGCCTCGAAGACAGCGTCAAGGACATGCTCCGGCCGATGCTGCAAAAATGGCTCGACGAGAACATGACGCGCGTGCTCACGGCGGCGCTGAAGGACGAATTGCGGGACAATCCGGCGCGGTTCCGGCAAGATTAGCCGGCGGGGGAAGTTGACAGCGCGGAAGGGGAGAGCGTAGGACGCGGGCCGCATCTGTGTTCTGCCCGACGTCCCATCATGCTTGACAAGACCTACCAGCCGCAAAAGATCGAAGGCGACATCTATTGCGCCTGGGAGACGGCCGGCGCCTTTGCCGCCGGGCGCCCGGAACGTTCTGGGGCGAAGCCCTTTGCCATCGTCATTCCGCCGCCCAACGTGACCGGCTCCCTGCATATGGGGCACGCCCTCAATAACACCTTGCAGGACATTCTCGTCCGTTTCGAACGTATGCGCGGCCGCGACGTTTTGTGGCAACCCGGCACCGACCATGCCGGTATCGCCACCCAGATGGTGGTCGAGCGGCAATTGATGGAGCGCCAGGAGCCGAACCGCCGCGCCATGGGCCGCGAGGCCTTCATCAAGCGGGTGTGGCAGTGGAAGGAAGAGTCTGGCAACACCATCGTCGGCCAACTCAAGCGGCTCGGCTGCTCGTGCGACTGGTCGCGGCTCCGATTCACCATGGACGAGGGCTTGTCGCGCGCGGTGCGCAAAGTCTTCGTCGAACTGTATCGCGCCGGCCTCATCTACAAGGACAAGCGCCTCGTCAACTGGGATCCCGAACTTCTCACCGCGATCTCCGATCTCGAGGTCGAGCAGATCGAAACCAAGGGCCATCTTTGGCACCTTCGCTACCCGATAGAGGGAACGAAGTTCGACCCCAACGATTGCTCCACCTTTATCGTCGTCGCTACCACGCGTCCGGAGACGATGCTCGGCGACACCGCCGTCGCCGTGCACCCGGATGACGAACGCTACAAACATCTGGTCGGCAAGAACGTGATTCTTCCGCTCGTCGGCCGCCGTATTCCGATTGTCGCCGACGAATATTCCGATCCCGAGAAGGGCTCCGGCGCGGTGAAGATCACGCCCGCGCACGACTTTAACGACTTCGAAGTCGGCAAGCGTCACGGGCTTCCCATGATCAACGTGTTGAGCGCTGACGCGCGCTTGTTGCTGCACCCAAACCCCGACTTCATCCGCGGCGTCGAACCCAATCCGGAGATCGAGCAGACCATCCAGGATTTGAACGGCGTGTTCCGCTTCGCTGCACGCAAGCTGATCGTCGAGCGGCTGCAGAGCAAGGACCTGGTGGAAAAGATCGAGCCTCATGTCCACACCGTGCCGCACGGCGACCGCTCGAACGCCGTGATCGAGCCGCGGCTCACCGACCAGTGGTACGTGGATGCGGCGACACTCGCCAAGCCCGCCATCGATGCGGTGAAGCGCGGCCGCACTACCTTCGTGCCCAAAAATTGGGAGACGACCTATTTCCACTGGATGGAGAACATCCAGCCCTGGTGCATTTCGCGGCAACTTTGGTGGGGGCATCAAATTCCCGCCTGGTACGGGCCAGACGGCAAGGTGTTCGTCGCCGAGGACGAAGCGGGAGCGAAAGTGCTCGCCAGGCAACACTACGGGGAAGACGTCCCGCTTAAGCGCGACGAGGACGTGCTCGACACCTGGTTCTCATCGGCATTGTGGCCATTTTCGACCCTCGGTTGGCCCGATAGGACCCCGGAACTTGCCCGCTACTACCCGACCGACGTCCTCGTCACCGGCTTCGACATCATCTTTTTCTGGGTCGCGCGCATGATGATGATGGGCCTCCATTTCATTGAGGAAGTGCCTTTCCGCGACGTCTACATCCATGCACTCGTCCGCGACGAGAAGGGCCAAAAAATGTCGAAGTCGAAGGGGAACGTGATCGATCCCCTCGACCTGATCGACAGCTACGGCGCCGACGCGCTGAGATTCACGCTCGCCGCCATGGCGGCGCAAGGTCGCGACATCAAGCTGAGTGCAAGCCGTGTCGAAGGGTATCGCAACTTCGCCACCAAGCTTTGGAATGCCGCGCGCTTCGCCGAAATCAATGACTGCGTGCCGCGCGCCAACTTCGATCCCGCCGCCGCCAAGGTCACGCTCAACCGATGGATTCTCGGTGAGAGCGAACGCGCGCTTGCCGCCGTGACCGAGGCGATCGAAGCGTTCCGTTTCAACGAGGCCGCCGGCGTCATCTACCACTTCATCTGGCACGTCTATTGCGATTGGTATCTTGAGCTGATCAAGCCGATCCTTGCGGGCGCCGATACCGAAGCCGCGGCCGAGACCCGCGCGACTGCCGCCTTTGTTTTGGATGAGGCCTTGAAGCTGCTTCACCCCTTCATGCCCTTCGTCACCGAGGAACTTTGGAGAAAGCGCGCATCCGCCGAAGGCAGGGCGAGCCTGCTCATGCTTGCGCCTTGGCCCGAGCGGCGCGGTCTCGAAAATGCCGAGGCGGATGCGGAAATCGGCTGGTTGATCAGACTGATCTCCGAGGTGAGATCGGTGCGCTCCGAAATGAATGTCCCGGCGGGGACCAAGATCCCGCTGATTGTCTCCGGTGCGAGCGAGGAGACGGGCGCCCGCATTGCGCGCCATGACGAAACCATCAGGCGGCTTGCCAGGCTCGAGACACTCGAACTCGGAAAGCCGCCGTCCGGCGCCGTTCAGATCGTTCTCGATGAAGCCGTGCTGGCTCTTCCGCTCGCGGGGATCATCGACATCGAAGCAGAGTCGAAGCGCTTGAAACGCGAGATCGACAAGGTCGGCTCCGAGATCAGGCAGCTCGACGCCAAGCTTGCGAACGAAAAATTCGTCTCCCGCGCGCCGGAACACGTGGTCGAAGAGCAGCGTGAGCGAAAAACCGAGGCCGAAGCGATCGCCGCCAAGCTCAAGCAGGCGCTCAAGCGTCTCGAAGCCGCGCTTTAGCTTCCGTTCAACCGCGTCATCGCCCGGCCTGACCGGGAAATCCAACAAATGCTCTCGCAATGCGATAAACGGGCAGGGTGACCGCTGGATGCCCGCTGTCGCGGCGTGAGAAGTGTCGCGAAGGCCAAGGAATTACTTTGGCTGAGCGCCCTCCGAGACTTTCAGCTCCTTGATGCGCCGCGCGTAAACCAGCAGGTAGGCGAAGATAAAGAAATAAAGATAGGTCTCGATCGTCTCCGCAGGCCTTTGCAGGACGATGCCGATATGGCCGCCCTGTTGCAGCCGGTCGATCAGCTTGAACACGAAGACTCCGATCGCAGTCGGCACAAGCGCATCGGCCGGCAGGAACAGGGAGAAGCGGCATGAACGCAGCCAGGGCCAGAACCTCGCCGCGATCGGCACGAGCAACCCGCCGATGAAAATGCCGGCTTCGAGAATCGAGCGTGGCGTCTTCTCGAAAATGACCCAGGTGTTGTGCAGGTTGGTCTCTTCCTGGCGGTTCACCGCCGCCCAGTATTCCGGCGTATTCCAATGAAACCAGTGTTGGCCCCAACTCATCTCCTCGCCTCCGATATAGAGGCAGGCGAGCGCGCCGAGCAGCGCGACACTGAAGGTTAGGGGCCGCTTCCTGACGAACGGCAGGAGCAGAAGGCTAGCGGCGACGAAAAGTCCGAAAAGCGGTATCAGGAAGTGGGAGACCTCGAGAACGCCATAGCCCTCCGGCAGGACATAGCGCATGTACCAGCCGCGGGCGAAATTATAGGTCGCAAGCACAAACACCGCGACAGCCACGGGGAATCCGAGCCACCACCAAGCTTCGCCCCAGCCCGGATCCGATGCGAACGGCCTGTAGGGTCCGCGTGCAAGCTTCGGGTCTGGGAGAGGAAGACGCGCGTCCATAGCTCAATCCTTATCGGCCCTGACCTTCTCGGTCTCGAGCG
Source organism: Methyloceanibacter sp. (assembly GCA_035575415.1). GTDB lineage: Bacteria > Pseudomonadota > Alphaproteobacteria > Rhizobiales > Methyloligellaceae > Methyloceanibacter. The sequence continues at coordinate 4,499 of DATLXW010000137.1, forward strand.
CATGGATGCGCCGCTCGAAGACGACGAGATAGGCGAAAATGAAAAAGTACAGGTAAAACTCGACGGCCTCGCTGGGGCGGCCCGCAACCGCCCCGACGACGTCGTACTTGGCAAGCATCCCGGCGAGTTTGAAATAAAGCGCGAAGAAAGCAATCGGCACGAGTGCCGCACATGGAAGGAACAGCGCGAGAGAAGCCTGACGCAGCTTCGGCCAGACAGCGCAAGCCGCCGGAACGAGGATACCGCCGATGAAGACACCAAGTTCGAGTAGGGTACGCGGCGTTCGCTCGAAGGCCTTGTTCATATTGTGCAGGCTGAATTCGCCCTCGTCGTTCAACTCCGTCACAAGATCCGGAGATTGCCAATGGAAAATATGCTGGCCCCAGCTGACTTCCTCACCTCCGATGTAAAAGCAGACAAGCCCCGCGAACAAAGCAAACGCGAATACAAAAGGGCGGCTCTTAACAAAAGGGTCGAATAAGAGCTGTGCGACGATGGCGAGGCCCATGACCATGAAGATGAACTGCGCCGTTTCGAGAATGCCGGATTCGCGGGTCACCCAAGCCCTGTGCCATTCGATGTCGACGGAGTAGCTCGCAATCGTGAAGACGGCGACGGCAAGGGGGATGCCAAGCCACCACCAGGCCTCGTTCCAGCCGGGGTCGGCGAAGGGCCGGAATGGACCTTTCCCTCTCGGGTCGGGCAGCGGCCTGGTTGGGAATGCGGCCCGCCGTCCCCCGGCCAGCCTTGGAACCCCGCTCACTCTCGCCATTGGCCAAACTCTCGCCGCCGAAGGCATATGACGGTTTTACGACAGTCGAGGGTTTCCCCGCACACCCGGGAATGCAAGCCCAAGATTTGAGCCGGGCTTGCCAGCTTCACCTAAAATCTCGGCGGCTGTAGCTAAATTGCAACAAACTGAGGCATTTGCGCCTCGTTTGCGCCATAAAACTTTGACACATCGGGCTCGATCAGGAGGCGCATCGGCCAACAACGCTTCCCATGGCCCACTTTGGGGGACGGCCAGGAGCAAGCGGACGCCGAGCCATTGGGAAGCCGTGGCTCAAACCACATATTTCCCATCGCACCTCATCCGGGCGTTAGCAGAGATGGACGCGAAGACGTTCGATAAATCCCGTCTGCCGAGTCGGCATGTGACCGAAGGGCCCTCGCGCGCCCCGCATCGCTCCTATTACTACGCCATGGGTCTCTCGCGCGAGCAGATCCACCAGCCGATCGTCGGTGTCGCCACGTGCTGGAACGAGTCGGCGCCCTGCAACATCTCCCTGATGCGTCAGGCCCAGGCGGCGAAGCGAGGCGTGGCCGCCGCGAACGGTACCCCACGCGAGTTCTGCACCATCACCGTCACCGACGGCATCGCCATGGGGCATCAGGGGATGAAATCTTCGCTCCCCTCGCGCGAGGTGATTGCCGATTCCATCGAGCTCACTATGCGCGGCCATTGCTACGACGCCCTCATCGGCATGGCCGGGTGCGACAAGTCCTTGCCCGGCATGATGATGGCGATGTGCCGGCTGAACGTGCCGTCGATCTTCATCTATGGCGGCTCGATTCTGCCGGGCTCCTTCAAGGGCCGCGACGTGACGGTGCAGGACCTGTTCGAAGCGGTGGGCCAGTATTCGGTTGGCAAAATGAGCGCTGAAGACTTGGATCAGCTCGAGCAAGTGGCCTGTCCGTCCGCCGGCTCCTGCGGCGCCCAGTTCACCGCCAATACCATGGCCTGCGTCTCGGAAGCCATCGGCCTTGCGTTGCCCTATTCGGCGGGGGCGCCCGCGCCTTACGAGATCAGAGATCATTTCTGCTACGCAGCGGGCGAAAAGATCATGGATCTGCTGGCGCTCAATATCCGCCCGCGCGACATCGTCACCCGCAAGTCGCTGGAGAATGCCGCAGCAATCGTGGCGGCCACCGGCGGTTCGACCAATGCCGCGCTACATCTCCCCGCCATCGCCCATGAATGCGGCATCGACTTCGACCTGTTCGCCGTGGCCGAGGTCATGAAACGGACACCTTATATCGCGGATTTGAAACCGTCTGGCCGCTATGTCGCCAAGGATTTGTTCGAAGCTGGCGGCGTGCCGCTCATCCTCAAGACCCTCCTCCAACACGGCTATTTGCATGGCGAGACCATGACCGTCACGGGCCGCACCATGGCCGATAATCTCGCCAAGGTTCAATGGAATCCCGAGCAGGATGTCGTGCGCCCGGCCGACAAGCCGATTTCGCCGACCGGCGGCGTGGTCGGATTGCGCGGTTCGCTCGCGCCCGACGGCGCCATCGTCAAAGTCGCCGGCATGAAGGGGCTGACGTTCCGCGGTCCCGCCCGCTGCTTCGACTGCGAAGAGGACGCCTTCGCCGCGGTCAGCGCGCGCAAATACAAGGAAGGCGAGGTGATCGTCATCCGCTACGAAGGCCCGAAAGGGGGCCCCGGCATGCGCGAGATGCTGTCGACCACCGCCGCTCTCTACGGCCAAGGCATGGGCGACAAGGTGGCACTGATCACCGATGGCCGTTTCTCCGGCGCAACGCGCGGCTTTTGCGTCGGCCATGTCGGTCCTGAGGCGGCCGTAGGCGGCCCGATCGCCCTTATCCGCGACGGCGACATCATTGCGCTCGACGCCGAGAAGGGCACGCTCGACGTCGAGCTGAGTGAGGCCGAGCTGAAGAAGCGGGCCAAGGACTGGAAGGCGCCGCCGATGGCCTTCACCAGCGGCGCCTTGTGGAAATACGCCAACGAGGTGGGACCGGCGCGGACCGGTGCCGTGACCCATCCCGGCGGCAGCGTGGAAGTGGCGTGCTATGCTGATGTGTAACAAGCTGGCGCTCGGTGCGCTCGCAACGCTGGTGGCGATGGGGCCTGGCGGCGGCCGCGCCGACGATGCGCCGCCTTATGCCTCTGCGACCGAGGCCTACCGGCTGGGCGTAAATGCGCTCAAGTCCGACATGCCGGCGACCGCCGTGCCGGCGCTCGAATACGCCGCCAAGCGCGGTGTTCTCGGTGCTCAGATCAAGCTCGCGCGCGCTTATGCCTCCGGCCGCGATTTGCCGAAGGACGATGCTAAGGCGTTCACCTATTTCCAGCTCATCGCCGACCAGCAGGCTGAGGTGAGCCCGCGCAGCCCGCTGGCGAAATATGCCGCCGAAGCCTTCGTTGCCCTCGGCCAGTATTATCTCAGCGGTATTCCCGAGATGAAGCTCGCCGCAAATCCGGCTTATGCGGCGCATCTCTTCCGCCATGCGGCGAGCTATTTCGGCAATGCCGAAGCGCAATATCAGCTTGCCCGCCTCTACATGGACGGCGAGGGGGTCGAGAAGAATGTGGGGCTTGCCATCAACTGGCTCGCCACCGCCGCCAAGAAGCAGCACGTTGCCTCGCAGGCGACGCTCGGCGAGATCCTCTGGCGCGGCGAGGAAGGGCGCCAGCGCCGCGCGCGCGGTCTTGCACTGATCATTCTTGCGCATGAAAACGCCGCCGCTGCCGGCAAAGAACCGGAGTGGATAGGCAATCTCTACCAAGAGGCTGTTTCGGGCTCGGACAAGGCGATCCGGGAGGACGCCGCGGCGCTTCTGCCCGAACTCGGCGGCGCAAAGGCCGCGGAGGTCCCGCCATTGCCGACCCAAAAAGCGCTGCCGGCCGGAGTGAAGGTTATGCCGGCCGCGGGGACCAAGACGGTCGCTGCGCCCGCTCCCTCGACTTCGGCTGAGGCTGTGCCGCTCGGGCAGGGCGGAGCGTCACCGCCGGCGCCAATCGGCCTTCCCGTCGGCTTTGGCGCAACCGATGCTGGCTCGATGAAGCCCTAAAGGGCAAGCTCGACGAAAATCGGCACGTGATCCGAAGGCTTTTCCCAGCTCCGCGGAGCCGGGTCGATTTCGCAGGCCTGCAAACGATCTGCGGCTTGCGGCGACAGCAACAGATGGTCGATGCGCAAGCCCTGATTCTTCTGGAAGGCGCCGGCTTGATAATCCCAGAAGGTATAGCGGTGCGGCTCGTCGTGACAGGCGCGGAAAGCGTCGGTTAGTCCAAGATTGATGAGCGCCTGGAAATGCGCACGGGTCTCGGGCCGGAACAGCGCGTCGTTCGCCCAAGCCTCCGGATTGTAAACATCTTCCGGCGCCGGGATCACGTTGAAGTCTCCGGCGATGACCATCGGCTCTTCATATTGCAACAGCGTCTTGATCCGCTCTTTCAACCGGCTCATCCAGGCGAGCTTATAAACGAATTTCTCGGTGCCGAAGGGATTGCCGTTGGGGAGATAGATATTGACGATCCGCAGCACGCCCGAGGGCACCGAGACGCAGGCCTCCAAATAGCGCGCCTGCACATCGTCCGGATCGCCGGCGAGACGCGGCGTGATATCCTCGAAAGGCAGCTTGGACAGAAGCGCGACGCCGTTGAAACCTTTTTGCCCGTGCACCGCAACGTTATAGCCGAGCGCTTCGAATTCGAAGCTTGGAAAGGCCTCATCCGCGCATTTGATCTCTTGCAGGCAGGCGATGTCCGGCGAGGCGGCTTTGAGCCAGGTCTGCGCCGCGTCGATACGCGCTTTGATGCCGTTGATGTTCCAGGAGGCAATTTTCATCGGTTAAGGGCGTTCGCCAACTTATCTTGTCATTGCCCGACTTGACCGGGCAATCCGGTAGCCCGGGCAGCCTGAAGCATTGAATATCGGTGATTACTGGATGCCCGCTTTTTCGGGCATGACAACTGCAAAATATTAGATCGAAAAGCTCGTGCCGCAGCCGCACGAGGCGGTGACGTTGGGATTGTTGAGCTTGAATTGCGCCCCGATCAGCTCTTCGACGAAATCGAGCTCAGAACCGCGCATGAAGCCGAGCGAAACGGGATCGACCACGACCCGGGCGCCGTCTTGCTCGATCAGAAGGTCGTCCGGCGCCTTTTCCGCCACGAGGTCGAAGCGGTACTGGAAACCGGAGCACCCGCCGCCCTCGACGCTCACACGAAACAGCGCCGATTGAGGCTCGCCCTGGGTGAGCTCGAGAATGCGCTTTGCCGCGCGCGGACTAATCGTGATGCTGGACGTTTCGCTCATCTTGGGTGTACCGAGTTCTGCCCGAAACATAGGATGGCAGGGCCGCTTGTCAATCGAGCCAAGATCACGACATAAGCCGGTTTCCCCCGGAAAATCAGGGAACAGGGAGCATGCGCTGGCTCCGGCCTCGCGAGCGGCCTATGCCGTTGACGCGAGCCAAAGCCGCGGGCGGCTCAAGCCTGAACCCGGCAGTCCCACCCGCTCCCCTTTCGCCCGCGACCGCGACCGCATCCTGCATGCCGCCGCCTTCCGCCGCCTCAACTATAAGACGCAGGTTTTTGTCTATCATGAGGGCGATCACTACCGCTCGCGTCTCACCCATAGCCTCGAAGTGGCGCAGATTGCCCGCGCGATCGCGCGCACGCTCCGTGTCGACGAAGATCTGACCGAGGCGCTTGCGCTTGCCCACGATCTCGGTCATCCGCCCTTCGGCCATGCAGGCGAGCGCGCCCTTGACGCCGCCATGCACGAATGGGGCGGTTTCGACCACAACGCCCAGTCGCTCCGCGTGGTAACCGCGCTGGAAAAAAAGTACGCGGATTTCGACGGACTCAATCTGAGCTGGGAGTCGCTCGAAGGTTTGGTGAAGCATAACGGCCCGCTGCTTGGCCCTCACGCCATAAAGCCGGAGCGGCCCGTGCCGGAGCCCGTTCTTGCCTATTGCCAGAAGCACGATCTCGAGCTTTCCACCTTTGCCTCGGTGGAGGCGCAAGCGGCGGCGCTGGCCGACGACATCGCCTACAACAATCACGATATCGACGACGGCTTCCGGGCCGGCTTCTTCACGTTCGCCGAGCTGGCCGAGGTGCCGATCGCCGCGCGCACGTTGAGCGAAGTGCGCGCCGCCCATCCCGGCATCGACGGTTCGCGACTCCTTTACGAAACGATCCGGCGCCTGATCGGCGCCATGATCGAGGATGCGGTGGCCGAATCGGAGTGGCGCTTGGCGCAACTCGCCCCGCAAAGCGCCTCAGATGTGCGAAACGCAGAAAAGCAGATTGTCGTCTTCTCCGAAGCAATGCAGCGGGAGCTTAACGAGCTCCGCTCCTTTCTCTTTACGCGCGTCTATCGCCATCCGCGCATCGCCCGCATCATGGGCGAGGCGGAGGAGGTGGTGCGCGACCTTTTCATGCGCTACGGCGAGGATCCGAAAACGCTTCCGCCCGAATGGCGCGAGCAGGCGCCCCCGCAAGGTACGCGCGCCTATTTTCGCCATATCGCCGATTTCATCGCCGGCATGACCGACCGCTTTGCGCTCGCGGAGCATCGGCGCTTGTTTGACGCGACGCCGGATTTGCGTTAGTCGCCCGGACACAGATTTTCCCGGAGCCTCCATGGACGTTTTTGCAGGCTTTCACGGACGCGTCCTCGCCGCGGTCCAGCAGCTCAAGCATGACGGCGTCGTACCGCACGAGGCGAGCACCGAGGGGATCACGCTCGAGGCGCCGAAGGATGCCTCTCACGGCGATCTCGCCACCAATGCCGCAATGGTGCTCGCCAAGGCGGCTGGGCAAGCGCCGCGTGCACTCGCCGAACGTCTCATTCCGCTCATTGCTGTCGACACGCAAATCGACAAGGCGGAAATCGCCGGCCCGGGCTTCATTAATCTTACCCTGGCGCGCCCGTTCTGGCCGAGCGTTTTGCGCATGGTTCTCGAGCAAGGCGAGGCTTACGGGCGCAGCGCGCTCGGCAAGGGCGAGGCGGTGAATGTGGAATATGTCTCCGCCAACCCAACCGGGCCGATGCATGTTGGCCATACGCGCGGCGCCGTCTTCGGCGATGCGCTCGCCAACCTGCTCGCCTTCACCGGCCACGCGGTGACCCGCGAATATTACATCAACGATGCAGGCGCGCAGGTCGATGCCCTCGCGCGCTCCGTCTATTTGCGCTATCGCGAGGCGCTTGGCGAAGACATCGGCGACATCCCGGAGGGTCTCTATCCCGGCGACTATCTCAAGCCGGTCGGCCGCGCGCTCGCCGACCTGCACGGCCAGGAATTGCTGTCATTGCCCGAGGCGAAATGGCTTCCCATCGTGCGCGCCGCGGCGCTGCAATCGATGCTCGCCATGATCAAGGACGACCTGGCCGCGCTTGGCATTCACCACGACGTGTTTTTCTCCGAGCGCTCTCTGACCGAAGGGCCGCGCAACCAGATTGCCGATACGATCGAGGATCTGAGGAAGAAGGGCCTCATTTACAAAGGCCGGCTGCCTCCGCCTAAGGGCAAGGCCGATGAGGATTGGGAAGATCGCGAGCAGCTCCTATTTCGGTCGACGGCGTTCGGCGATGATCAGGATCGGCCGCTCGTCAAATCGGATGGCACTTACGCCTATTTCGCCGGCGACATCGCCTATCACCGCGACAAGTTCAGGCGCGGCTTTAAAACCATGATCGACGTGTTTGGCGCCGACCACTCCGGCCATATCAAGCGCCTGAAGGCGGCCGTCGCCGCGCTGACCGGCGGCAGGGCCAATCTCGATATCAAGATTTGTCAACTTGTTCGCTTGTTTCGCGCCGGCGAGCCTGTCAAGATGTCCAAGCGTGCCGGAACGTTCGTCACGCTGCGGGAGGTCGTGGACGAGGTGGGCGCGGGACCCGTTCGCTTCATGATGCTTTTCCGCAAGAACGACGCACCGCTCGATTTCGACTTCGCCAAAGTCACCGAGCAGTCGCGGGATAACCCGGTGTTCTACGTTCAGTACGCCCATGCGCGGGCGAGTTCCGTTCTGCGTAATGTAAGTGAAGCCTTCCCCGATCTTGACCTTGGGGAGGCGGCGTTGGCGAGGAGCGATTTGGATCGGCTGACGGACGAGGGAGAACTCGCGCTCATGCGCCGCATCGCCCAATTTCCCCGTATCGTCGAGGCTGCCGCACTCGCGCACGAGCCGCATCGCATCGGATTTTACCTTTATGATCTTGCCGGAGACTTCCACGGTCTCTGGAATAGAGGCAAAGACTTGCCACAATTACGATTTATTTACGAAAGTGACCGAGAGTTAACGCGTGCTCGTGTAGCCCTCGTGGCTGCCACGAAGCGCGTTTTGGCGTCGGGATTGGGGATCCTCGGCGTCGAAGCCATGCACGAGTTGCACTGAACCAATCCGGGGCAGGGGGGATGGTTCGAGGGAAGTATCATGTCAACGCACGATGACGGACACGGCCGCAAGGCCGGTGCCAACCCTGCTTCGCAATCTGATTTTACGAAGCAGAGCTTCGAAACCGCGCCCGGCGTCGAAACGTGGGGTAGCAACGCGCTGAGTGCTCAAAAGAGCGAGGTGGACTTGATGGCTCACGGAGCGGGAAGGCCGGGACAGCCGGCTGGCGGACAGCGGCCGATGTTCGGCGGGGGAAGCCCGATGTTCGCGCCAATGCCGGCTTATACGCCGGTCACGCGCGGCCCGGCGATGGCGCCGCAGCCTCCCGAACCGCAAGCGCCCTTCGGGAACTTCACACCGTCCGGCCAGCCCGTGCCGGCCCAACAAGCGGGTTCCAGTCTTGGATTTCCCGCCAATTCTCCGCTGACCTATCCCGGCCCCGCCCAGGCCCCGCAGACGCAAAATTATCAGTCCTCGCAGAACTATCAGCCTTCGCAGCAAGCGCCGTCGCCGGCATTTCAGACACCGCAGCAACCCTCGGCGCCGCATTATCTCGACATTCCGAACTTCCAGTCCGCGCCTGCACCGCACCCTGGCGAGCCTCAGCAACAGGCTTACCGCGCGGCGTCGCAGCCCGCTCACACGCAGGCATCACATTTCGGTAATCCGGGCCAATCCGCTCCGCAGGATTTTTCCGGTGCGCATTTCGGCGCCGGACAAAACTTCCAAGCTCAACCTTATCAATCGCCGAACTTCGCCGACACGAGCTTTGCCGCGCCCGGCGCTGACGCGAGCTTTCCGGAGACGAATTTCGACCAGTCTTTCGGCAATGGCAATTTTGCCGCCCAGGACTTCGCCAAGCAAAACTTTGACGATGCTAGCTTCCCAGCCGCGCAAAGCTTCGATGCCGCTTTCCCGGAGACGAACTTCGCGCCCACGCATTTCGGTCAGCAGGAGCAGCCCGCAGCTGAGGGTGCTGGACGGTACGCCCACGCGCAGGACCAAGGCGATCAGGTGTTTCAAACCTTCTCGGAGGACGCACACGGCTACGGCTCGACCGGATCGGACGTTCCGCCGAGCGATCCTCGCCGGCAGCTTCAGGCCTTCGACGCGCTCTACGACCAGCCGCCGCAAATCCAACTCGGCGCCACCGATCAGACCCGCGGCAGCGCGGAGGGCTTTTACGAGAGCGAGCGGATGGACGCCGATTTCCTCGACGAGACGCAAGTCCTGCCGCCGCCGAGCGCGCGCGGCAAGTTCGGTCTCAAGAGCCGCAGCGTATTCATGGTCGGGAGCGCGCTTCTTGGCGCCATCGCCCTCGGTGGCGCGCTGGCCTTCGCCTATAAGCAAAGCGGCGGCGCCTTGTCCGGCGAGCCTCCGCTGGTCACGGCCGACAATCGCCCGGTGAAAGAAGCGCCGGATCAACCCGGGGGCAAGGAGTTTCCGCACAAGAACAAACTGATCTACGACCGGCTGACCAATGCGGATGCCCCTGAGTCTGAGCAGCTCGTGCCGCGCCAGGAGAAC
>DATLXW010000138.1:0-3956 GCA_035575415.1 Methyloceanibacter sp.
AGGCCAAGTCGTCAGCCAGCTCCTGGCAGGGGCTCGTAGTGGCCCCGGGGGGAGCCCCGGCGCAGCCCGAGTGCCTGGCTGCGAACCAAGCCCGCGGGCGCCGCGCCCCGTCCCGCCTCACGAACGCCTCGAGAAACGCCCCTAAAACGGACGAGGTGCGGTGATTTTACCCGGGGCGCGGAGAGCGGGGATAAGTCGCCTACGTTCGGTGGGGCCGCTTGCCGGCTCAGGGACGATTGACGGATTTTGGCCCTGAAGCAGTCCTACACCTGTCGCCAACGACGCATCACTCTGGCCATGTCACCATGAGCAAAAAAGCGATTTCAGGCGGTGTGGTGCATGACCTGCCCGCGGACCTGAGAAGGGCGCTGACCTCCGACGCAAAAGCGTTGGCGGCTTGGGAGGACATTACGCCGCTCGCGCGCAATGAATGGATCTGCTGGATCGAGTCGGCGAAGAAAGCCGAAACAAGACTTCATCGGATCGAATGGGGCTGTTCCAGCCTCAGGGACGGAAAGCGGCGACCCTGTTGTTGGCCTGGCTGCCGGCATCGTTGACATCATGCCGCTTTGTAAAGACTTCAGTGTTTTGCATATCCCGCTTTCCGGTTGCGGGCGCGGTAGGCTTCGGCCACGCGCTCATGTCGTGACGGGCTGAGGAAATCATCATCGGCGAGATTTGCCAAAGCGAGCAGCCGGTTTTCGATCTCGCGCTGGGTGACGATTTCGCCCGACGCGAGAATGTGCGCGACATCGTGACCGGCTTCGAACAAGGCGCGGCCGACCAGAAGGCATCTGTGGCAATCGAGCGGGTCCGCTTCTGCGCACATCGCCGCCACGCGATGGCGCTCCGCGAGTTCGCCGAGACGCGCGAGCCCCGCGCCGAATTCCGGCGCCGCCGCCATCTTCTCGTAATCGGCGACGCCGCGCGTGTAGAGATCGGGCCGTGCCGGACGTCCGCCGAGCTCCTTGCCGAGAAAAACATAGTCGATGCCGCGCGCCGCGAGCGACCGCGCCAAGGCGTTCTTGTTGAAATGCGGCGCGAAACGCGAGACGGGCGCCGAGCGGAGATCGGCGACCGCCGTGACCTGCGCCGCTTCGATGAGGGCGATGAACCGCTCGATCGGATGCCGCGAATGCCCGATGGTGAGGATCGCCGCTCGCATGTTCGCTCCAGCCAGCTCAGTACCCGAGCCCCTCACCCGGGAGAGGGGAAATGTTCCGCGGCTGCGTCAAGAACTCCTCTCCCTTCGTGGGACTGGGCTTTTCGACCATATCCTTGTCGTCGCCCGGCTCGACCGGTGATTCAATAACCACCGCCTTCAATGAGCTCGCAAACGCCGGGGCGACTGGATGCACGCTTTCGCGGGCATGACAATCAGACTGGTTAGGCCGCCTCGCGTTGTTCGCGCCGCAAATCCGGCGGGACGGCTTCGTCCTTAAGCATTTGGACCGCGGCGGAGAGGCTCATCGCCTTCTGCTCCTGGCTGCCGAGACGCCGCACCGACACCGTCTTCTGCTCCGCCTCGCGCTTTCCCACCACGAGCAGCACCGGCACCTTGGCGAGCGAATGCTCGCGCACTTTGTAATTGATCTTCTCGTTGCGGAGATCGGCCTCGGCGCGCAAGCCCGCCTTGACCAGCGCCTCGAGCACTTCGCCGGCGTAAGCGTCGGCCTCGGACACGATGGTGGCAACCACCTCCTGCACCGGCGCGAGCCAAAGCGGCAGATGGCCGGCGTAATGCTCGATCAGAATGCCCGTGAAGCGTTCGAGCGAGCCGAACATGGCGCGGTGGATCATCACCGGCGTCGTCTTCTCTCCGTCCGGCCCGATATAGAAGGCGCCGAGCCGCGCCGGCATGTTGAGATCGACCTGGATCGTGCCGCATTGCCAGTCGCGGCCGATGGCGTCGCGCAGCACATATTCGAGCTTCGGCCCGTAGAAGGCCCCCTCCCCTGGATTGAACTCATATTTGAGGCCCGCGGCTTCGACTGCGCGCTTCAGCGCGGCCTCCGCCTTGTCCCAGGTGGCGTCGGCGCCGACGCGCTTGTCGGGCCGGTCGGCAAATTTGATGCGCACGTCTTCGAAGCCGAAATCGCGATAGATCGACAGCATCTGCTCGTTGAGCTTGACGCATTCCTCGGTGATCTGCTCCTCGGTGCAGAAAATATGCGCATCGTCCTGGGTGAAATGCCGCACGCGCAAGAGCCCGTGCAGAGCCCCTGACGGCTCGTAACGATGCACTTTGCCGAACTCGGCAAGCCGCAAGGGAAGATCGCGATAGCTCTTCAGCCCGTGCTTGAAGATCTGCACGTGGCCCGGGCAGTTCATCGGCTTGCAGCAATAAATGCGTTCGTCCGGCGTCTCGGCGATGTACATGTTGTCGGCGAATTTCTCCCAATGTCCCGACTGCTCCCACAGCGAGCGTTCCATCAGGTCCGGCGAATTCACCTCGACATAGCCCCATTCGTTCTGCCGCCGGCGCATATAGCCGATCAGCGTGGTGAATAGCGTCCAGCCCTTCGGATGCCAAAACACCGCGCCCGGCGCTTCCTCCTGGAAGTGGAACAGATCCATTTCGCGGCCGAGCCGGCGGTGGTCGCGCTTCTCGGCCTCTTCGAGCTGGGTGAGATAGGCCTTGAGGTCCTCCTCGCTCGCCCAGGCCGTACCGTAGATGCGCTGAAGCATGGGCTTGGTCGAATCGCCGCGCCAATAGGCGCCGGCGATCTTGAGCAGCTTGAAGCCCTTGCCCACCTTTCCCGTGGAGGTCATATGCGGGCCGCGGCAGAGATCGAGCCAGCTCTCCTGCGAATAGATCTTGACGTCCTCGCCTTCCGGAATGGCGTCTATCAGCTCGAGCTTGAAGGTCTCGCCTTTCTTGCGAAACAATTCTTTCGCCTTCTCGCGCTCCATCACCGTGCAGGTGAAGGGTGCGTCGCGGGCGATGATCTCGCGCATCTTGGCCTCGATCTTGGGCAGGTCGTCGGGCGTAAACGGCTCCTCGCGGGCGAAGTCGTAATAGAAGCCGTTCTCGATCACCGGCCCGATCGTCACCTGTGTGCCGGGATAGAGCGTTTGCACGGCTTCCGCCATCACATGCGCAGCGTCGTGGCGGATCAGCTCGAGCGCCTCGGGGTCTTCGCGCGTCAAGATGCGAATCTTGGCGTCGGCCTTGATCGGCTCGGCGAGATCGCGCGTCTTGCCGTTAAGCTGCATCGCCACCGCCTTCTTGGCGAGCGACTTGGAGATGGATTCGGCAACATCTTTGCCGGTGACGCCGGCCTCGAAGCTGCGGGACGAACCGTCGGGAAATGTCAGGGAGATTTGCGTCATGTCTTTTCCTCTCACTCCTGCGTACCGGCGCAGGTAAGAGCTTGCGATTGGTGGCGGGCCTTCTAGCAGACTTTAACGAAGCCGTCATCCGGCTTCTTCGTCACTCTGACGGAAGCATATCGGGGACGGAAACCTCGATGCCGGGCGGGTCGAGAACGAGCGCTCCCTGGGAAGGCATGACCGACGCCATCACCCAGGGGATGAACTCATCCACGGTCATCGGCTTTGTTTGAGCATCTCGTTCATGCTCCGCATACGACCACTTCAATGCTCAGCGAGCGACGTCTGCGATAGGCGCCAACGCCCGTAACGCCAAGGCGCGAAACGATGGCGTTCCCGGCTCAAGTCCGGCACCGGATCATAGCCGGAGCTGCCCCAAGGGTGGCAGCGGCAGAGCCGCGCGAGCGTAAGCCAGCCACCCTTCCAGGCACCGTTCTTTTCGATCGCTTCGCGCGCATAGTCGGAGCAGGTCGGCAGATGCCGGCAATGCGCCCCGGCGAGCGCCGAGAGCGTGTAGCGATAGGCCATGATCGGCGCGAGCAGCAACGCCTTGACGGCACGGCCTCCCAGGATCGACGGCCGGTTCATGGGTAAGGCTCGCCGTTCTTACGGGTGAAGACATA
>DATLXW010000139.1:0-7360 GCA_035575415.1 Methyloceanibacter sp.
CGGTTTGCCGGCCCAAAGATCGGTTCGCGCCACGAGCCGCCTGCCGTAGAGCCAGCCGAGGAGGATTCCTGCCATATAGGCCAAGCCGTACCAACGGACGGCGAATGGACCGATCTCGAAGGCCACGGGATCGATTACCGGGTATGGGAGGACGAAGAGAGGCATGTCTCTTGGGCCGTGGTGAGCGCGAAGCCAGGCGACCCTTCACCGCTGGAAGCGCCGCTGTCAAGGCGCGCCAAGGTCCCGCAGCTTGCGCGAAGGCCCCTTGCATCCCATAGTCGGCACACGCAAGGAGTCTTCGCCATGACACAGACCACCGGCCGCTTCTTCGACGAGCTCGGCAAGCTCATCACCGACGCCGCGGGCGCGGCGGAAGGTCTGCGCAAGGAGATCGAGACAGTCGTGCGCGGCCAAGCCGAGCGCGTGTTGCGCGAGCTCGATGTGGTGCAACGCGAGGAGTTCGATGCGGTGAAGGCGATGGCACAGAAGGCGCGCGAAGAGAACGACGTCTTGAAAGAAAGAATCGCCGCGCTCGAAGCCGCGATCGTCAAAGGCTTGGCCGAGAAGGACGGCTAGCCGGGCGGCCCACTTGATGACTTGAGTGACTGAAGACGGGCCGCGCCAACGATTCGTAACGCGCCCCAATCGCTCGCTCAAGGCTGGCAATCCACAACAATCTTTAGCGGACGCAGACGGTAACCTTCTCCTCCATGGCGCTTTCGGACTCTCCGTTATATAACTGATTCAACAAGCTGATTCGCGGCGGCGTCTGGTGTTGCGCGGAACTCTGCCGAGGCCACAGAGGAACACGCATGGGGACGACACAGGCTCTCTTTGACTATTTCACCAATCCGGTGGATGTGGTCGAGCAGATTGCAACCAATCATGCCTGGACGTTCGAACGCTCCACTCCCGACGAGCTGACGATGACGGTCGCAGGCTCTTGGTGCGATTATCACATCTCGCTCAATTGGCGGGACGATCTCGAGGCGCTACATCTTGCCTGCGCCTTCGATTTCAAGGCGCCGAAGCGAAGGCTGGCCGACGTCTACAAGCTGCTGGCATTGATCAATGAGCAGCTTTGGCTCGGCCACTTCGATCTCTGGCGCGAGGACGGCCTTTTGCTTTACCGCCATGGCCTTCTGCTTGCCGGAGCCGACACGCATCAAAGCCAGTGCGAGGCGTTGCTAAGGGCTGCGCTCGAAACCTGCGAGCGCTATTATCAGTCCTTCCAATATGTGTTGTGGGCGGGCAAGTCGCCGGAAGACGCGCTCGCCGCCACGATGCTCGAAACGCAGGGACAAGCATGACCCTTCGCCTCGCCGGCCCGCTGCTTCTGGTGGGAGCGGGGAAGATGGGCGGGGCGCTGCTCGAAGGCTGGCTCCGTCAAGATCTCGATCCGGCCTGCATTTTCGTTCAGGATCCGGCGCCGGCACCGGAGGTGTTGCGCCTCGCCGCGCAGCACTCGATTGCCGTGGGGAGCGCGCCGGAACTCCCGGAGGCGCCCTCCGTCATCGTTATCGCGGTCAAGCCCGACCTTGTCGCCAAGCTTCTGCCGGAACTCGAACCGATGATCGGAGAGGGCACCGTGGTGCTCTCGATTGCGGCCGGCCGCACGCTTAAGAGTCTCGCCCAGCCTCTACCGCCAGGCACGGCCATCGTCCGCGCCATGCCGAACACCGCCGCCGCGGTTGGACACAGCATGACGGTTGCCATCGCCAATGCAGCCGTAACTTCGGATCAATTGCGCGAATGCACCACACTACTCGAAGCGGTCGGGGAGGTCATTTGGCTCGACGATGAAAGCCTGCTCGATGCCGTGACCGCCGTTTCCGGCAGCGGCCCGGCCTATGTGTTTCTGCTCGCCGAATGTCTCGCCGAAGCCGGCCGCGAGGCGGGGCTCGAGGCCGAGCTTGCCCAGCGGCTCTCGCGGGCGACGGTCGCGGGCGCTGGTGAGCTACTGCGCCAATCCAATCTTCCTGCGGCGAAGCTTCGCGAGAACGTCACTTCGCCCAAGGGCACGACCGCCGCCGCGCTCGAGGTGCTGATGGGTAAGGGCGGCTTTCAGGATCTCCTCATCCGCGCGGTCGCGGCGGCGGCAAAGCGATCGCGCGAACTCTCATCGTGATGCGCCACCGCCAAGCCGGTGTCCCATCCTATGAGAACAGAAGCCAGAAACCGAAAATCAGAAATCTGAAATCTGAGGCCCGTCCAGCTTTTGATTTCTGGCTTCTGATTTTTGGCTTCCGATCCTATGATCGGGAGCCAAAGGAGTACGCCCATGTTCGACGATTTCTCCAAACGCTCGAAAGCGGTGCGGGCCGCGTTCGATCTCGCCAGAGACCGGAGGTGGGGGGAAATCGGCCTCAGCGACATCGCCCAGGCAGCCGGTCTCGACCTTGCCGATCTCAGGCGCGAGTTCTCCTGCAAGAGCGATATCCTACGCGCCTTTCAGAAGGAGGTCGATGCCGAGGTGCTGGCGCGGACGCGCCCGTCGGCGGAGCAGCAGAGTCCGCGCGACCGCCTATTCGACATCCTCATGACGCGCTTCGAAGTGATGCAGCCCTATAAGCCGGCGCTCAAGCGCATCTGGTCCTATCTGTGCTGCCGTCCCGGCGAGAGCGCGGCGATTCTCTGTTCCTCGCTCGCCTCGCAATATTGGATGCTCGCCGGCGCGGGCGCTAAGCTCGACGGGCCCGGTGGGGTTGTGCGTGTCACCGGACTTGCCGCGATCTACGGCAAGATCTTTCAAGTGTGGCTCGACGACGCCTCGCCGTCGCTCGACAAGACCATGGCGGCGCTCGACAAACGTCTCACCAGAGGCGAGCGCATGCTTACCGCCGTCGGGCAGGCCTGCGAGGACATCTGTCGCTTGGCGTGCGCCTTTATGCCACGCGGCTGGAAGCGCGGGGAAGGCGGCGCCGAAGCGCCGGTAACACCGCCAACGCAGCCCGTGTCGCCATAAACCGAAGGACGCTAATAGGGCAGGGGATCCTCGTCGCCGGGTCCGGAGAGGTCTTCCGGTCCTTCGCCCGGAAGTTCTTCGTCGACGGGATCCTGCACTGGCGGCATATCGGGATCGTCCGGCAATTCAAGTTTGGCGCCCCCGCCCGCCTCCATCGGTACCTGACCCGGCGCAAAGACAGGCGCACCGCTTTTGCGCTCGATCTTGGTGCCGCCTGGCCCGATATCGAGTTCGATCTCGGACCCCGGCTGTTCCTCTTCTTGAATCTCCTCGGTTGGGTCCATGGCGAAGGCCGGTCCGGCGAAAGTCATGGCCGCCGCCGCCGCGACTCCAACGATCTTGCGTCGCATCGATCGCTCCCGTGCAAATCCCTACACGGGCACTTTTAGCACGGCTTTCAGTCCGCCGAGAGAGGATTGGCCGAGCGCAATATCGCCGCCATGAATACGGGCGATATCGCGGGCAATCGCCAAACCGAGCCCTGTCGAGCCCGAATCCTGGTTGCGCGCGCGGTCGAGGCGATAGAAGGGGCGAAACACAAGCTCCCGTTCCTCCTCCGGGATGCCGGGACCGTCGTCTTCAACCGACACGGTCAAAGCGCCGTTCTGTTTGACGGCGCTGACATTTATATGCGAGGCGAACCGCACGGCGTTGTTGACGAGATTGGCGACGGCGCGCTTGAAGGCATGGCGGCGCACGGGCACGACCAGCGGCGCGTCCTTGACCTCGACCGCGATTTCCTTGGCCCCGTGCGTCTGGTTCTTCACCTCACTGAGGAGTTCGCCGATATCCGTGCGCACGATCTCTTCGCCCGCGTCGCCTTTGGCGAAGGCCATGTAGTCCTCGAGCATCGCCTGCATTTCGTCGACGTCGGCGCGCATGGCCTCGATCTCGGGCGAATCCTCGAACATGGCGAGTTGCAGCTTGAAGCGGGTCAGCACGGTCCGCAGATCGTGACTGACGCCTGCCAGCATGATGGTGCGCTGCTCGACGTGCCGCTCGATGCGGTCGCGCATTTCGATGAAGGCATGCGCCGCCTGCCTGACTTCGCGCGCACCGCGCGGCTTGAAATCGGGCGGCGGCGGCCTTCCCTTGCCGAAACTCTCGGCGGCTTCCGACAGGCGCACGATCGGCTTGATCTGATTGTGCAGGAACAGGATGGCGACGGTGAGCAGGACCAGCGAGGTGCCCACCATCCACAAGAGGAAGATGTGCGAATTCGAGGCGTAGGTCTGGCTGCGCCTCGCCAAGACATGCATCACCCCGTCGTTAAGCTTGACCCGAATGTCGACGAGGTTCGAGCGCCCGACGGTGTCGATCCAGAACGGCCGCTTCACCTGTTTCTTCAACTCGTCGGAAAGGTTGGAATCGAGAATGTTGAAGAACGGCTTCGGGCGGACAGGCGGCAGTTCCTCGCCGCGCGCAAAACGGACGCGCAGGCCCTGATTCTGTTCGGCAAGCCGGCTCAGCGTTTCGCCGTTCGCCTGGGTGGGATTGGCCTGGTAAAGGTCGATCAGCATGGCGATGTTCTGCACCGTGCCCGTCGACAAACGCCGCGTCACCGTCTGCCAGTGGCGCTCCAGGAACACGAAAGTCAGCACCGACTGAAGCAAAACCATCGGCGCGATGATGATGATGAGAGCGCGGGCATAAAGTCCCTTCGGCATGCGCTCGCCGATCGGAGCGAAAAGACGGCGGAGAGGCCGGCGGCGCTCGGCGGTACGGGGAGGGGCTGGTGCGCGCGCGTCCATTTATTCGGGATAGAGGATGTAGCCCTTGCCGCGCACGGTCTGTAAGTAGACCGGATTGGCGGGATCGTTCTCGATCTTGCGCCTGAGACGGTTGATCTGCACGTCGACCGCGCGTTCGCCCCCCGGCTCGGCGCTGCGCGCGAGCTCCTGGCGGGAGACGGGCATGCCCGGCCGCTGGGCGAAATAGCGTAAGAGATCGCGTTCGCGTTCGGTGAGTCTTATGGTTTCGTTGTCGCGCTTCAGCTCCCCGCGCGAGATATGGAACACAAAATTGCCCATGCGCACCTCGCCAGTCGGCGGCGGCCCGCCGCGGCGCAGCACGTTGCTCACACGCAACAGAAGTTCGCGCGGCTCGAAGGGTTTGCCGAGATAGTCGTCGACTCCGGTCTCGAGTCCTTCGATTCGCTGCTCGGGCTCAGCCCGCGCGGTGAGCATCAGGATGGGGACCTGCGAGGACTCACGCAGCGAACGGGCGAAATCGAGGCCGGATTCGTTCGGCATCATCACGTCGAGAATGATGAGGTCGAAGCTCAGGCTGCGCATGGTGGCGCGCGCGCTTTCGGCGTCGATCGCCGTGGTCACGCGGAAGCCGTTGTCTTGGAGATAGCGGGCGAGCAGGTCGCGGATGCGGCTGTCGTCGTCGACCACGAGAATATGCGGGGCATTGTCGTCGGGACAGCGCCCGCGATGCGCCTTAATCGGCGTCGGCATGGTCACAGGCCCCCGTTTTCATCTAGCCTCCACCCTTGCCGGCCTTGAGCGGAACCGGTGAGGCTTGCATGATGGAAGAGACTTTTGGCCGATCTTCGGCATTGACCATGGCCTCGAGAAAGCGGCGCAAAACTGCCTCCGAACCGGGGCCAGAGGCCCTCAACGCCTCCGCCAGCCGCACGAGCTGCGGCGCCGCCAGCCGTTCGGCCAGCGCGCGTCCCTTTTCGGTGGGGAAGAGCTGCCGCTCGCGGCGATCGGAAGCGCCCGCCCGCTGCACAATATAACCTTTGTCGATCAATTGCTTGAGCACGCGGGAGAGGCTCTGCTTGGTGATGGTGAGGATATCCAGCAGGTCGGCCACCCTGAGCCCCGAGTGGCGATTGACGAAATGCAAGACTCGATGATGCGCCCGCCCCATGCCGAAATCCTTCAAAATCGCATCGGGGTCGCGGGTGAAGTCGCGATAGGCGAAAAACAAAAGCTCAGCGAATTCGAGCAGCTTCGCCTCGCTGAAGTTGGCGCGCCTGCGCGCGGCCCCGCCATTGCCGCCCGGCTTGGCCGGAGCCTTGGGATCGGCCGGTTTTTCCATCCGCGCCAGCCTATCAGTTAGGTCAGTCATGTTGACTTATTTTGGAGCTTCGGTTATGTCAGCCATGTTGACTTATTTCGCCATAGATACGCTTCGGCGCTCGCTCGCGCAATTCCCGTTGCGGGTGCTATGAGAGCGTGGCGTTGCGCGGTCCGGCCCCAGATCGAACTAGAAGGCCGGCCTTAGCGTCGAGGAGGAAAACGAATGGCGAGTGCTCCCTACGATCAGCGCGAAGGCTTCATCTGGCTCAACGGCACGCTCGTTCCCTGGAACGACGCGCGCCTGCATGTGCTGACCCACGGACTGCACTACGCCTCCGCCGTGTTCGAAGGCATGCGCGCCTATGACGGCGAGATCTTCAAGCTCAGCGAGCACAATCAGCGCCTGCACGATTCGGCCAAGATTCTCGACTTCGAGATTCCTTATTCCGTTGCCGAGCTCGACAAGGCCGCGCGAGAGGTCTTGCGCGCGAACAAGCTGAAAAACGCCTATATCCGCCCGATCGCCTGGCGCGGGGCCGAGCAGATGGGTGTGGCGGCGCAGAAGACCAAGATCAACGTCGCCATTGCCGCCTGGGATTGGGGCTCGTATTTCGATCCGGCAGCGCGCGAGAAGGGCTTGCGTATCACTTTCGCCAAATATCGCCGCCCGGACCCGGCCACGGCGCCCGTGAAGAGCAAGGCCGCGGGCCTCTATATGATTTGCACCATCGAGAAGCACAGAGCGGAGAAGGAAGGCTATGCCGATGCGCTGATGCTCGATTGGCGCGGCCAGATCGCCGAATGCACCGGCGCCAATATCTTCTTCGTCAAGGACGGCGTGCTGCACACGCCTCTGCCCGATTGTTTCCTCGACGGCATCACGCGGCGGACCGTCATCGGTCTTGCCAAGCAGCGGGGCTTGCAGGTGATCGAGCGCGCGATCTTCCCGCAGGAGCTATCGGACTTCGACGAGTGTTTCATCACCGGCACCGCGGCGGAAGTGACGCCCGTCTCGGAGATCGACGGCTATAAATTCCCCGTCGGCCCCATCACCAAGACGCTGATGACCGATTTCACCTCGCTCACCCACCCCGCACACGTCCGCGCCGCCGTTGCGGGGTAGTGGCCTGCCACCTCAGAATGTGCAGGTAAGGAGCTCGCCCCTCGCGGCGAGTTACTTGTAAACGCGCGTCCGCGCGCGAGAGGATAGGATGTTATTCACATCAGAGGCGGCGGGGATAAAGTGGGGATAAATCGAAATAAATGGCGGCGCGGGCAAGGAAATCGCAAGCGGAGCGAACACGGCGCAAGCATGCTAGGGTCTGCGCATGGATAACCTGGCGGAGAGTGCCTTATCGGCGGA
>DATLXW010000140.1:0-28034 GCA_035575415.1 Methyloceanibacter sp.
CCGAGGAAATCGACCGTGGCGACGTTGAGTTCGACGCTCATGCCGTGATGGCGGGCTTCTTCGGAGGCGTCGCCCACGGTGTTTTGCGCGGCCATGGTGCCCTGGCGCGTGATCGCGCCGGTACGCGCGAGAATGGCCTCAAGCAGTGTCGTCTTTCCGCTCAAATATGGGCCAACCAGTGCGATGCAGCGGGCGCTGCGGGCTGGTTGGCCCTGCGCTTGGCCCATGGTCTCCTCCCTTGGCGGTTATCGACCCGCACGGAAGGCTTCTGACGCACCCACCCGCGCAAGCCTTAATGACGCCATGGTGACAAGCGAACGGCGCTCTGGCAAGAGCCGGAAAGTGCGCCTCGCGTCCAATCTGAGCGTTCTTCTAACCCGGCCTGAGAGTGTTATCGGGAATTGAGCAAGGCCTCGTACCGCCTGCGCCAGGCATTGGGGGCGCCATCGAAGCGCGCGCAAAGCTCTTGCACCATGGGCAAGTACTCCCGCGCCATGATGCGCTCGAACTCCTTTGGGATGGGCTTGCCTGTCGCCGCCGCGTTGACCGCGCCGGGAAGGTGCTTATCGGAAATCTTGGCGGGATCGGCGCCGAGGAAGGTCAATATCCCCGCCGCCAGCTCCCTTGGTCTGTCGCGCAGATCGTCGAAGAAGCAGTAGTGGAGCTGCGAAGCCGGAAAAATCGACTCTAGACGCTTGATCGTGTCCATGTAGGACGATCGCGACACCCAACCAGGCGAATAGGCGCGTTTCAGCGCCTTTTCCTCCGTGAGCGGCCCGGCGATATAGCCAGACTTGGCGGCGAGATTGGCGGCCGACCAGGCGCGGTCCACCGGATCGCGCATAATGAACACGAGCCTCACGTCCGGATTCATATCTTTGATGCGCGCGAAGACACCTTCCCCCAGCGTCGCATAAGCCGGCGTAACTTCTCCGGTGATCAGTCCCCGCGCCTGCGCCTTCTGGAACAGCCGCATATACCACGTATCGCCGCGTGTGCCGAAGAAGTACCGAAAGAGCCATGGATCGAAGCTCTTCAATCCGACAAAGGCGATCCGCGGCCAGTCCTTCAATCGCGAGCAGCCCCGGCGAATATCGGGCTTATCGAAATAATGCAACTCCTTCACTGCCGGCAGCCAAAGCTTCGGGTGCCGTCGCAGCATTCCGTGCAGCCAGGTCGTGCCGGATCGCTGCGCGCCGATGACCAGAAAATCGGGTCCGCGCAATTTCGTTTGTCTTTCCATCCGCCTCCCCTGCCCGGCCGGGCTAGGCAGTACCCGTGCGGTCAGAGGAAATCAATCGCATCCCCGCAAGCTTTCCCGCGCTTGACTGGAACCCCTCCGGGTTTAAGCTCGTTTGCATGCCGAGGAGTTGCGAAAGGTAATCCCCATGCGTGGAGCTGTCATCACGGCCATCGCAGCGATCCTCGCTGCCTTGGTCATAGCGGGTACGAAGCCCGCTTCGGCCGCACCGCCCGCCACCGCGATTGCTTACGGCAAGGCGGACGCAGGCGTGTTCGAGCCGATCAAGCATCGCTATCGGTATGTGCGCAAATGGCGCCCGTATCGCTACTATGCGTACCCCTATTATTACCGGCCCTACTACTACAGGCCCTACGCCTATTATTACCCGCGGTATTATTGGGGCTATCCCTACTATCGGCGGCCGGGCTTTGGCTTGTGGTTCGGCTGGTAAGAACTGTTGTGAGGCGAGCTAATTGCTCGCCTCATTGCTTTCGCCTCAGAGAAGATAGGCGGCGATAAGCCCCGCCGCGAACAGAGCCACGGTTGCCGCCAGCAGCGGCTTGCCGAGTGAAGCTCCCCCAAGCATGAAGGCGATGGCGCATTTCACGATGGTGTTGGAAAGGGCGGCGATGACGATGGCGATCGCGGCAACCCGCATTTCGCCGCTTCGTGCAAACTCAGACATCGACAAGGTAATGGCGTCGACATCGGCAAGGCCGGAGATTGCCGCGACAGCGTAGAGCCCGCTCGGCGGGAAGTACTCCTGCACTAGCTTAACGGCGAACAGCACCACGGCGAAGAAGGTGGCGAACTTCGCGGCTTGAGTCAGACTGAAGGGGTTTTTGACGTCGACGTTGCCTTTGGCAGCTTTGCTGTCCTTAGACCCGTCGCGATAGTAGAGGAACGCCGCGATTGCCCCCGTCACCGCCGCCATTGCAAGGAATGGCGCCAGCACCGGCTGGAGCAGCGCTCGATTGACTGCGGCCACCAGCACAATAACGCGCAAGAACATGACCGCCCAGGCGAGCAACACGCCGCAGGCAAGCGGGTAGACCGCTTTGGCATTCTCGCGCGCGTCCTTGGCGAAAGAGAGGGTAACCGCCGTGGACGACACCAGTCCCCCCGTGAGCCCGGTAAGGGCCGTGCCGCGCGCCGTTCCGAACAGCCGCGTCAACACATAACCGACGAGCGAGAGGCTCGAGATCAACACGACGAGGAGCCAGAGCTTATAGGGATTGATTGCTCCCCACAGATCGATTGCCTCGTCGGGAAGGAGCGGCAGCGCGATAAAAGTCGCGATTAGCAGCCGTAAGCCCGCAAAGACGTCGTCCCAGCCGAGCTTGCCGACGAAACCGTGCAGCGGCTGCTTATAGGCGAGCACGGCGGCGGTGACGACGCCAAGACCAATGGCAAGTTCGGCGTGACCGAGCGCAACCATCGCCCCGAGAATGTAGACCACGACGGCGGCGACTTCGGTGGTGAGACCCGTGGAGTCGGGATTGGCGCGTGCCGCGGCGAGATATCCGGCCACGACCACGGCTCCAACAACGATGAGGCCGGCCGCCACGATCCATGGCGAGGACACCTCCTTCGCGAGCCAGCCGGCGGCGGCGCCAAACAAAGCAAGCAGAGTGAACGTCCGCAGCCCCGCGATGCCGCCGCTTTCCTGCTCTTCCGTTTTCCGCTTCTCGCGTTCGATGCCGATGAGGGCTCCGAGGAGAACTGCGGTCGCAAAACTGAACGCGAGATCGAGCAATTCCTGGTATGCCATCGCCGGGTCCTTTCGGCATGGTCTTGCCGCGGGAACTATAGCTCGATTGAAGGTTGCGCCGTTGCACGGTTTCGCAAGCCTCCGCCAGGATGTATGCTGTCGCCTTGACGGAGGGAGTTTGTCATGCGTTGGCGCTGCGCCGCTTTATTTGCCGCCCTATTTTGCCTGCTGTCCTTGACCTTCGGCGGCGGCCGGGCGGTGTCTCATATCCAAGTTGTCGGGAAGCCGGCCATAGCTCCCCAGCTTTTTCACCAGGCCGGAATCGAATGTGGCACTTTCGACGGAGAATATACCTGCCGCTATGTCCGCGGCGGGAGGCAATTCGGCAAGAATGCGCCGCCGGTTCCCAATGCGGTCTCGCAGGAGCCGGTGCCGTTCGAGCAGTCTGCGCCCGCCCCCTCGGGGACGTGGAGCACCGAAGCGACGCCGGGCTCGCCCGATAATGGTTCCGGCTGCAAATATGGCATGGTTGGCACGCCGCCAAACTGCACCTGCCCGCCGAACACAGAACTCTTGGGCGGCAATTGCGTGCGCTATACCGCTTCGACCTGCAGCAGCGGGATTGCCGCCGACGCGCTTCCGCAAGCCTGCCGCGGGGTCGAGGAGAAGCTCTCCTGCAAGATGCGCAACGACGGGCTGAAAGACTGCTGCTGCGTCGTCTACGACAAGTTCTAGTTGCGCTTATGCGGGCCGAGCGGCTGGCCGTGTGAAAATTCGACAATGTAGCCGCTCGGGTCCTTCACCGCGCAGAGATACCCGGTCGGCGAAGCGTAGTCGCGCGGCTCCCAATGCAAGATGCCTTCTCTCCGTGCCCGCTCGGCGATACTGTCGATATCTTCGCGCTCGGGCACGCCGAAGCCGTAATGCGTCATGTCGTCTTCGCCCTGCTCGCGCGCCAGGCCGCCGCCGAGAAGAACGAGCACGAAGTTGGCCTCGGCGCCTGGCGTCGCAAGCCACACCGTCCGGCCGGCACCTTCGCCGTGTTCCTTGACAATCTCAAGGCCGCAATAGTCGCGATAGAACGCGACCGACCGGTCGAGATCGCAGACATGCAGCGCGCAATGGGTGAAGGCCGGTGTCATGCCGTTAGGCGGCTTGCCCCTTGCGGTGCTCCGGGTAAAGCGCAAGCAAGCCGTCGCGCGTGGCGGGCGTTACGCCGCGCTCGGTGATGAAGCCGGTGATGAGCCGCATCGGCGTGACGTCGAAGCCGTAATTGGCCGCCTGCGTGCCCTCGGGCGCGATCTCCACCGTGGCGATGCTGCCGTCCGGCAGGCGGCCGGTCAATTGCGTGACTTCCTCCGCGCTTCGCTCTTCGATGGGAATCGCGCTTCCGTCGGTCAGACTCCAGTCGATGGTCGAATAAGGCAAAGCCACGAAGAACGGAACGTTGTTGTCGCGTGCGGCCAGCGCCTTGAGATAAGTGCCGATCTTGTTGGCGACATCGCCGGTCGCCGTCGTGCGGTCGGTGCCGACGATACAAAGATCGACCATCCGCTTCTGCATCAAATGGCCGCCGGCATTGTCGGCCACGAGCGTATGCGGCACGCCATGTGCGCCAAGCTCGAAGGCGGTGAGCGAAGCGCCCTGATTGCGCGGCCTGGTCTCGTCGACCCACACATGTACCTTGATGCCCTCGTCGTGCGCGCGGTAGATCGGCGCAAGCGCCGTCCCCCAGTCGACGCAGGCAAGCCAGCCCGCGTTGCAATGGGTGAGGATGTTGACGGTCTCGCCGCGCTTCTTGTCCCCATGCGCGCGAATGATGCCAAGTCCATGCTCGCCGATTTTGCGGTTGGTCTCCACATCCTCGTCGCAGATTTGCGCGGCGCGGGCAAAGGCGGCCGCCACTCTTCTGTCGCGAGGCTGGTTGCGCACCGCCTTTTGCATCTCGTCAAGCGCCCAGCGGAGATTGATAGCCGTCGGGCGCGTCGCCGCGAGCGCCTCGCAGGCGCGGTCGAGCGCTTCGTCGGAGGCATCGCTGCGCAGCGCGAGCGCGACGCCGTAGGCTGCGGTCGCGCCGATCAGCGGGGCGCCGCGCACCTGCATGGTCGCAATCGCCCGCGCGGCGTCTTCCAGCGTGCGCAAAGTCAGCGTCTCGAATTTATGCGGAAGCTTGGTCTGGTCGATGATGTCGACCGACGTTCCGTCCGGGTTGAGCCAGATGGTGCGGTAGTGCTTACCGTTGATCTTCATACCAGGACCTGACTATGCTTGGCATCGCCCCGGCTTTGACCGGGCAATTCAGTAAACACCACGGAAGGTGATAACGACAATCGGTGGTTACTGGATGCCCGCTTCCCGAAGGAATGACGGTACCTCAATCACCCTCGAACGACATCAGCGTATGGCATTCAACCCCGAGCTTGGCGAGCCGGACGCAACCGCCAAGCGCCGGGAGATCGATGACGAAGGCGGCGCCGACCACGTCGGCATTGAGCTTGCGCAGCAGCTTGACCGCGGCCTCGGCCGTGCCGCCGGTGGCGATCAGGTCGTCGACGAGCAGCACCGGCTCCCCGGGGCGGAGCGCATCTTCGTGGATCTCGATGACGTCGATGCCGTATTCGAGTTCGTAATCCTGGCCGATGGCCTTGGCCGGCAGCTTGCCCTTCTTGCGAATCGGCACAAAGCCGCAGCGCAGCCGGTCCGCCACCGCCCCGCCCAAGATGAAGCCGCGCGCTTCAATGCCGACAACCGTCTCGACCCTCCGCGTGGAAAAGGGCCTCGCCAACTGCTCCACGCAAGCTCTGAACCCGTTGGCATGGCCGAGCAACGTGGTGATGTCGCGGAACACGATGCCGGGCTTCGGATAGTCGGGTATGCTGCGTACCAGGCCCTTCAGGTCGAGGTCGGCAGTCAGGGTCATATAGGGGCCTCCAACCGAACTGGCTCCAAGGATTGCGAGGAAATCGCAGGCTTGAGTCTATAATCGAAGCGGGAACGTCCGGCCAGCCGGCCGGGTCCCCATGCAGGGAGCGATTCTATGACAGATGGTCCCAATCCAGTCACCATTCGCGACATCGACATTCCCTTTCTGCGGATTGTCGTCATCCTCATCAAATGGAGCCTCGCGGCCATCCCGGCTGCGATCGTCGCCGCCATTGTCTATTCGATCCTTGCCGCCTTGCTCGGAGGCGTGATCATGGGCCTGTTAGAGATCGTCGGCAACGTGCCGACCCCCGCGCCCACGCCGTGACAAGACGCGCCGCTTAGCCTTTGAGGACCCGGCCCGCGACCGCGTCGAGCTTCTTCAACAGCTCCGGATCGCGCGCTTCCGGCGCGGTGATGATGGCGGTGTCGAGCGCCCGGTCCGAGCCGATCGGGCAAGGTTCGTGCTCGCGCGGAAACGCGCGAGCAAGCCGCGCCACGAGCCTCGCCCCCTTCTCGGCGTTGGCAAGCAGAACCTTGATGATGTCGCTCACCTGCACTGCATCATGATCGGGATGCCAGCAATCGAAGTCGGTGACCATCGCCACCGTCGCGTAGCAAATCTCCGCCTCGCGGGCGAGCTTGGCCTCCGGCAAATTGGTCATGCCGATCACCGCATAGCCGAGCTGCTTGTATGTGAGGCTCTCCGCCAGCGTGGAAAATTGCGGCCCTTCAATGCAGACATAGGTGCCGCTGCGGGCGATGGGGATACCTTCGGCTTCCGCCGCCTCGGCAAGGTGAAGGCGCAGGCGCGGACTGACCGGATGCGCCATCGACACATGCGCCACGCAGCCTTTGCCGAAGAACGAATTGGCCCGATGGTAGGTTCGGTCGACGAACTGATCGACCAAGACGAAAGTGCCTGGCGGCAACTCTTCCTTGAACGAGCCGCAAGCCGAGAGGGAGACGAGGTCGGTGACCCCTGCCCGCTTCAGCGCATCGATATTGGCGCGGTAGTTGATGTCCGAAGGCGACAGCCTATGCCCCTTGTCGTGTCGCGACAAGAATACGATCGGTAGTCCGTCGATCTCGCCGATGCGCAACGGCGCCGAAGGTTCGCCCCAGGGGCTCGCGATCCGCTCCTCGCGCACATTCTTGAGCCCCGGCAGTTCGTACAGGCCCGACCCGCCGATGACTCCGAGCACCGCTTTCGTCATTTTCCCTACGCCGCGTGGGACGCGTCCCGATGGTGCAAGCGCGACCAGACGCTGCGCTTGGCGAGATACATGATGACGGCGAAGACGAGAAGGAAAATCATCACCCGCGTGCCCACTTTGTGCCGCTCCTCAAGCTTCGGCTCGGCCGCCCACATGAGGAAGGCGGCCACATCTCGCGCGTAATTGTCGAGCGTGGGTTCGGTGCCGTCGGTATATTTGACGGCGCCGTCCTGCAAAAGCGGCGGCATGGCGATCTGATGCCCGGGAAAGGCCGTGTTGTAGTGCATGCCGGGCGCAAGCTGGAAGCCTTCAGGCACGGGCTTATAGCCGGTGAGCAGAGCGTAGATATAGTCAGGCCCTCCCGGCCGCGCCTTCGCCATCACCGAAAGGTCGGGCGGCAAGGCGCCGTTATTGGACGCGCGCGCCTGCTGCTCGTTGGCAAACGGCGAGCGGAAGCGGTCCGATGGCCGGCCGGGCCTAAGATACATCTCACCTTTGTCGTTGGGTCCGTCGGCGATCTGCACCTGCGAGGCGATGGTTTCGACGGCCTTCTGCGAGAACTCGGGACCGCCCGGTTCGCCGAGATTGCGGTAGGAGAGAAGCCGCATCGAATGGCAACCCGAGCAGACGCGCCGGTAAACCTCAAATCCCCGCTTGAGTTGCGCGTTGTCATAGCTGCCGAAGGGCGGAGCGAAGCTCCACTCTTGTGGCGCGATGGTCGGCCCATGATTGCCGCCCGCATCCCCTTGCGCAAGGGCGAGGCCCGGCAGCAATACGAGAAGGGCGACAAAAGCCGCGCAGCAAGACCGCTTCATCAGGCAACCTCTTCGCGCAGGCGCTTGGCGCGTGCCGATTTCGGCGCGTCGCGCCCGCGTTCTCGCCCCAGCACGGACTCCGTGATGCTCCCAGGCAGTGGACGCGGCCGCTCCAGTTTTCCCACAATCGGCATCACCAAAAGGAAGAAGGCGAAATAATAGGCAGTGAAAATACGCCCGAACACGAGATACATGCCTTCCGGCGGCTGCGAGCCGAGATAGCCGAGCGCGATGCAGGTCGCAACGAAGGCCCAGAAGAACCATTTGTAGACCGGGCGGTATCGCGTCGAGCGGACCTTGGAAGTGTCGAGCCACGGCACGAAGAACAGAATGCCGATCGAGGCGACCAGCGCGATGACGCCGAGGAGCTTGTTCGGGATGGCGCGCAAGATGGCGTAGAACGGCAGGAAGTACCATTCCGGCACGATATGCGGCGGCGTCTGCAGCGGGTTCGCGGGGATATAGTTGTCGGGGTGACCGAGAAAATTCGGCGCATAGAACACGAAGCCCGCGAACAGCATCGCGAATACGACCAGCGCGAAGCCGTCTTTGATCGTGTAGTAGGGATGGAACGGCACCGTGTCCTTCGCCGTCTTCACATCGATCCCGGTGGGATTGTTGTTGCCCGGCATGTGGAGCGCCCAAATATGCAGAACGACGACGCCGGCGATGACGAAGGGGAGGAGATAGTGCAGCGCATAGAGGCGGTTGAGTGTCGGCCCGCCGACGGAGAAGCCGCCCCAGATCCACTCGACGATTTTCGTGCCAAGTCCAGGGACTACCATGTCGAGCGAGGAGAAGAGATTGGTGATCACCGTCACCGCCCAAAAGCTCATCTGCCCCCAAGGCAGCGAATAGCCCATGAAGGCGGTGGCGATCATCAGGAAAAGAATGAGCACGCCGAGGATCCACAGCACCTCGCGCGGCGCCTTGTACGAGCCGTAATACAGTCCGCGCAAAGTGTGGATGTAGACGGCGAGGAAGAACATCGAGGCGCCGACGGCATGGGTATAGCGCAACAGCCAACCCCAATTCACGTCCCGCATGATCTTCTCGACCGACTCGAAGGCGTGGTCCTCCGACGGAATGTAGTGCATGGCGAGCACCACGCCGGTCACGATTTGCACTGCCAGCATGAAGGTCAGAATGCCGCCGAAGGTCCACCAGTAATTCAGGTTGCGCGGCGTGGGAAAGACCATGAACTGGTCGTGCATCAAGCGCGGGAGCGGCAGCCGCGCATCGAGCCAGCGCTCGAAGCCGCTCTTAGGCTGATAACTTGAGGGGTGCGCCATAGGCTCGCTCTATCCGATCTTGATCTTGGTGTCGGACTCGAACTTGTAGGGCGGAATGGCGAGATTCTGCGGCGCAGGACCGATGCGCACGCGCCCGGCCGTGTCGTATTGCGAGCCGTGGCAGGGACAGAACCATCCGCCGAACTCGCCCTTATAGTCGCCGACCGCTTGTCCCTTGGGGATGCAACCGAGATGCGTGCAGACGCCGATCATCACGAGCCAAGGCTCGCGCTCCGGCGCTGCGCGATTGTCGTCGGTGGCCGGTGCGTCCTCCGGGAGATTGGCGTTGCGCGCGAGCGGATCGGGAAGATCGTCGAGCGGCGTGTCCTTTGCCTTGGCGATTTCCTCCTCGGTACGGTGACGGATGAAGATCGGCTTGCCCCGCCACATCACCGTGATCGCCTGCCCGGCCTCGATGTGGGAAATGTCGACATCGGTGGTCGCGAGCGACAACGCCGAGGCATCGGGATTCATTTGGTCGAGCAAAGGCCAAAGCGCGGCAGCGGCGCCGACCGCGGCAAAGCCGCCGGCGGCGATCAGCAAGACGTCGCGCCGGGTCGGCTCGTCGCTCGATTCTGCCGCGAGATCGAAGGGTGTTTCCTTGGCGGCCAATGCTTGGGAGCTCCTCGTTGGATCGGGGCTGCTTCGACACACACGCCGTCCGGGCGAAACGCGCCCGCATGCTCGTAGCCGTTCTCAGCCCTTCGCGCCGATTGCTTCCACGCCGGCCGACTCGTCGGCCGGAGCGAAATCCGGGTGGTTTTTGCATCGGGACATAAGCTTGTCCAGGGCTCGCAACTTGGGGCAAATTGGCGCAGAACGATGGTTCTTCTTCTTGGGCTTAGCGGCGATCTGCCGCCATGTGTTTGATCCCCGTCAAAGCCGGATTGCCGCGATCCGGCCAATGCCTTTGAGCAGCTTGCCCATACGCCAGGCCAGAACCATGGATCAGAAAACGCCGCAAGAAACCTCTCCCTCCGAAGGCTTTAGTCCTGCGCGCAAGGAGCGTGCGAGGCTCTGGTTCGAACACCTCCGCGACGAAATTTGCTCTGCGCTCGAGGCGATCGAGAACGAGGCCGCAGGACTGCCGGGTTGCGCGGGGAAGCCGGCCGGCCGCTTCGTCAAGACGCCATGGGTGCGTGGCGGCAAGAGCGGCGAAGACGGCGGCGGCGGCGTCACGGCCTTGATGCGCGGCCGTGTGTTCGAGAAGGTCGGCTGCCACACCTCGACCGTGCATGGCACTTTCGCGCCGGAATTCGCCAAGCAGATTCCCGGCGCCGAGGACGATCCCCGCTTCTGGGCGAGCGGCATTTCCTTCATCGCCCATCCTGTGAATCCGAATGCGCCGGCCGCACATATGAACACGCGCATGGTGGTGACGTCGAAGGGCTGGTTCGGCGGCGGCGCCGACTTGACGCCGATGCTCGGCCGCCGGCGCACGCAGGAGGACAGAGACGCGCGCGATTTCCACGCGGCGATGCGCGCCGCCTGCGAAGGCGAGAAATCGGCCGACTACGGCCGCTTCAAGGCTTGGTGCGACGAATATTTCTTTTTGCCGCATCGAAACGAGATGCGCGGCATCGGCGGCATCTTCTACGACTATCTGGATACCGGCGACTGGAAGGCCGACTTCGAGTTCACGCAGAAAGTCGGTCGTGCCTTCTTAGGCATCTATCCCGAGATCGTCCGCCGCAATATCGCCACGCCTTGGACCGAGGCCGACCGCGAAGAGCAACTCATCCGCCGCGGCCGCTATGTCGAGTTCAATTTATTGTACGACCGCGGCACGATCTTCGGGCTGAAAACCGGCGGCAATGTCGAGGCGATCCTCTCCTCCCTGCCGCCTCTCGTGCGCTGGCCTTAGCAACCGTCGTCACCCCTACGAACGCCGGGGTCCGGGTTCGCAGGCGCCGTACTCGTTGCGCTGGATTCTGGCTTGCGCCGGTATAATGGAACTTGTGGGGCCTACCCCCTGATCCCCGCATACATCAGCGGCGGCGTGACGGGTGCAGGGGCGGAGGGTATGCCGACCGCTGCGCCGAGCTTCGACCAGACGAGCGGGGCATCGTAAGCGAGACGGGCGCCGAGCATGGCGAAAGCCGTCAGCAAAAGAAAGAAAACGATCTTCCACATGTCGCGAGCCTCCTGGCACCCCATTCAGTCGCTAGACGCGTCTGAATGGTTCAAAGCTAGAAGGTCGCGGCTGAACCCATCCTGAGGCCTCCGTTCATCTGCGGTTTAGATTTTGTGGCGCGGATCGCCGCTTATTCGGATTGCCGTTTATTTTGTGATGCGGGCGAGCCACTTCGGCCTTGCTATTGCCTGAAACATCCCCCATGTTGGCGGGACCGGGCGCCCAAGGCTTTGGGCGCGGACTTGGACGACGGCAAGTGACTATCGCGCCTCAAGAGCTCGACGACCTTTCCTGACATCTCAAGACGCCGAAGGACTGCCCTGTGGGCGGTCCTAGGGCCCGTTTCTGTAAACTTCAACGGGAAAGGAATTCCCTCATGGCTCGTGTCAATGGCACAGTGAAATTCTTCAATCATGCGCGCGGTTTCGGCTTTATCCAGCCGGATGACGGCGGCAAGGACGTCTTCGTACACGCTTCCGCGATCGAGCGGAGCGGCGTACCTGCCCTCAACGAGGGCGACAAGGTCTCTTTCGAGATCGAGGACGATCGCCGCGGCCGCGGCAAACAGGCCGCGAACATCCAGCTCGCCTCCTAACGAGCGCGTTCAGGTGATTGACGACCGCCGGGTTTCCGCCCGGCGGTTTTTTTTGGCTTAACCGCTGATTCATCGCCGCGGCTCTAATTTGCCTAAAATGCAGCTTAGATATCGCCTGATCCCTTTCCCTGGGGACCTCCTCCAGCCCGCTAAAGGGGCACCGTTTGCGGGCAAGCGAAGAAGCGGACACGACCATGATTAACCGGAACTTGAAAGCCATCGCGGCCGCCGCGCTCATCGGCGCGAGCACGTTTATGCTGCCGGGCACGGCGGAAGCCGGCCACGGCGACGCCGTCGGCGCCGGCCTTCTCGGCCTCGGCATCGGCGCCATCATCGGTTCTGCGCTTACGCCGCAGACCGTCTATGTCACCCCTCCCCCGCCGCCTCCACCCTATTATTATGCGCCCTATGCGCCGGCGGCCTATGGACCGCCGCCCTGGACGCCAGCATGGTATTCTTATTGCGCTTCGCGCTATCGCAGCTTCAACCCAAATACCGGTTATTTCATCGGCTATGACGGCATCCCGCGTTTCTGCCAGTAGCTGACTTTAACCGAGCCTTCTCGCATCAGCGGAGCCTCGCCGCGGCCCTTCGAATCACGCCGGGCGCAGGCTCTCGCTCTCTCGGCGCTCTTAACCGGAGCGCGACCAATTCCCGTCGGAGCCTCTGCACCCTCTCTCCCGCCACACCCCGGGCCACACGCGCTTTTTGACTCCCTGTTTACCCCTGCGGCAAACGGCGGCGCGACTTTACGCCAATGTGGCTTGAATGTGGCGGCTCTGCGGCGCAAAATTAAGAACTGTCCGGGATGAGTCCAAACGAGAAGCGCCGGCCAAGCTGCCGCGCCCGGGAAGCGTGCTTTGGGGGACTTAAGAAGGCTTAAAGAGAGGGCTCTTGGACCATGAAGTTTGAAACTGCTGTCGGCCCCGAAATCGCAAATGCGCGCGACGTCCCGAACGCGCCTGGAGATCGTCAAGCGCTTGGCCTCATTAAACCCTATCAAGGGATGGTAGCTTGGCCCACGGTAATGCTTGCCGCAGGCATCGTGATCGCCTTCGCGCTCGTTTGCACGCTCGCCGTTAAGGGCATTATCCCGCTTTGGCTCGGACTGATCCTCAACACTTTCATCCTCTATGCGGCACAGACGCCGTTGCATGAGGCCTGCCACGGCAACATCGCCGGCAGAGATTCGAACTATCTCTGGCTCAATCATCTCGTCGGCTATGTCTGCGGCGCCATTCTGCTGCACGAATACAAGGCCTTCCGCTACATGCATCTCGCCCATCATCGCGACACCAACAACGAGGAGATCGATCCCGATCATTGGGTCGCGGTCCAGGGCCCGTTCAACGTGCTCTTCCGCTGCCTCACCATCGTCTACTGGTATCACCGCTATTTTTGGAAGCACATCGCCTTTCACCCGCACATTCCCGGGATGCGGCCGCTCACCATCCATATCGTCGTGGCCTACTCGATCCTTTACGGCATCGCCTTCTGGCTCTCCGTCTATGGCTGGTGGCGCGAGGTGCTAGCGTTGTGGATCTTTCCACACATCCTCGCCTCTGCGCTCATCATCTATTTTTTCGCCTACCTCACCCACAAACCGCACGAGGTGCACGAACGCTATCGCGACACCAACGTGTTTTGGTTCAAGGGCAAGATCATCGAGCCGATCGTCAACTGGCTCTACATGTTCCAGAACTTCCACCTCATCCATCACCTCTTCCCGCGCGTGCCGTTCTATTTCTATTCGCGGGCGTTCCGTTCGTTGAAGCCGGTTCTCGAGAAGGAGCGCGCTCACATTTACGAATTCGGGCACGAGTCCGCACCCGCTCTCGGTGAGGCAAGTCAAGCGCGGTAGCGCTCCTCACGGATGATGCGAAACTGCCGGCACCAGATCACGACGCCATGGGCGCTCAAGACAGGGTGGCCCGTGTAGACGGGTCAAGCCCAGCCAAGGCGGGTTAACAAATGTCCGGGCTAATGCAGCCTGAGCTCGCCTTCGATGAAGCGGAACTCGGCCGGCGAGATCAGCCGTTTATGCGCCACGCGGATGCGGTAGAGCGCGCCGTCCAAATTGGCGTGCCAGAAATCGAGAAAATCGGTGAGCTTGGGGAAGCGCGGCGCCACATCGTAGTCCTGCCAGACAAAGCTTTGCAGCAACTTGGGATGATCCGGCAGCCGATAGAGGATCTCCGCCGTTGTGAGCGAATAGCCTTCAAGTTGGCGAATGAAAGCAGTGTCCATCTTGCCAGTGCCCTGCTTCGCGATTCTTTTCAATGTCATAAGTCTTAATCGCCGCCGCCGGTTGCGTCTAGCCCAATTTCCTAATTGAATCAGTGTGTTGGCAGCAGTCTGATGTGGTTGCTAGCGGATTGGCACTCTCCCCTTGAAAGTGCTAAACCATTTTTCTAAATAGGCCGGCGGAGCCGCGATTCCGCGGGCTCCGCTTCACGCAAAACTGTACTGGAGGAGGTCGCAAGATGAAGTTTCGTCCATTGCATGACCGCGTCGTCGTGCGGCGCATCGAGGAGGACGAAAGAACCAAAGGCGGCATCATCATTCCCGATACGGCCAAGGAGAAGCCGCAGCAGGGCGAGGTCGTCGCCGTAGGCCCAGGCGCTCGCGACGAGAAAGGCGAGGTACAGCCGCTCGATGTGAAGCCCGGCGACCGGGTGCTGTTCGGCAAATGGTCCGGCACCGAAGTGAAGATCGAAGGGGAAGAGCTTCTCATCATGAAGGAGAGCGACATCCTCGGCGTTCTCGAAGGTGCCGAGGCGAAGAGGAAAGCCGCGTAATCATTCCGTCATCCTGAGGCGGGGCCATAGGCCGCCCCTGAAGGATGACATGTTCGTGTGTCGCCGCATCGCCTTTCGAAGCCTTCGTTTCGCGTGGGCTTCCCGGGATGGCGGCGGAAAGAGCTGACGGAGAACGAAGCAATGGCAGCGAAGGAAGTGAAATTCGCGCAAGACGCCCGCGAACGTATGCTGCACGGCGTCGACATCTTGGCCAACGCGGTCAAGGTAACGCTCGGTCCCAAAGGCCGTAACGTCGTGCTCGAAAAATCTTTCGGCGCGCCGCGCATCACCAAGGACGGCGTGACGGTGGCGAAGGAGATCGAGCTCGAAGACAAATTCGAAAATATGGGCGCGCAGAT
Organism: Methyloceanibacter sp.; assembly: GCA_035575415.1. Taxonomy (GTDB): domain Bacteria; phylum Pseudomonadota; class Alphaproteobacteria; order Rhizobiales; family Methyloligellaceae; genus Methyloceanibacter. The sequence continues at coordinate 15,087 of DATLXW010000140.1, forward strand.
GGTGCGCGAGGTCGCGAGCAAGACCTCCGACACCGCCGGCGACGGCACCACCACCGCCACGCTTCTTGCCCAGGCGATCGTGAAAGAAGGCGCCAAATCGGTCGCCGCCGGCGCCAATCCCATGGATCTGAAGCGGGGCGTCGATCTTGCCGTCAACGCGGTCGTTAACGAGCTGAAATCGAAGGCCAAGAAGGTCACCTCGAGCGAAGAGATCGCCCAGGTCGGCACCATCTCGGCCAACGGCGACGAGACGATCGGCAAGATCATCGCCGAGGCGATGCAGAAGGTCGGCAATGACGGCGTGATCACGGTGGAAGAGGCGAAGGCGCTCGAGACCGAGCTCGAGGTGGTCGAAGGCATGCAGTTCGACCGCGGCTATATCTCGCCTTACTTCATCACCGACGCCGACAAGATGCGCGTCGAGCTGGAGAACCCCTACATTCTCATCAACGAAAAGAAGCTCTCCAATCTCCAGTCGATTCTGCCGCTGCTCGAGGCTGTCGTGCAGTCCGGCAAGCCGCTGCTCGTCATCGCCGAGGATGTCGAGGGCGAGGCGCTTGCCACGCTCGTGGTCAACAAACTGCGCGGCGGCTTGAAAGTGGCGGCGGTGAAGGCCCCCGGCTTCGGCGATCGCCGCAAGGCCATGCTCCAGGACATCGCCATTCTGACCGGCGGCCAGGTGATCTCCGAGGATCTCGGCATCAAGCTCGAGAATGTCACCCTCGACATGCTCGGCCACGCCAAGAAGGTGGTCATCACCAAGGATGACACCACCATCGTCGACGGCGCCGGCAAGAAGGAGGACATCCAGGCGCGTGTCGCCCAGATCAAGCAGCAGATCGAGGACACAACCTCGGATTACGATCGCGAGAAGCTCCAGGAGCGGCTGGCGAAGCTCGCCGGCGGCGTGGCGGTGATCAAGGTCGGCGGCGCCACCGAAGTCGAGGTGAAGGAGAAAAAGGATCGCGTCGACGATGCGCTCAACGCGACGAGAGCCGCGGTGGAGGAAGGCATCCTGCCCGGCGGCGGCGTCGCGCTGATCCGCGCCCAAAAGGTACTCGACGGCTTGAATGCCGCGAATGAGGACCAGAAGGTCGGTATCAACATCGTCCGCCGTGCCATTCAGGCTCCTGCGCGGCAGATCGCCGAGAACGCAGGCGAGGATGGAGCCGTCGTGGTCGGCAAGATTATCGACAAGAGCGATTACGCCTTCGGTTATAACGCGCAGAGCGGCGAGTACGGCGATCTCGTAAAGCAGGGCGTGATCGATCCGGCCAAGGTGGTGCGCACCGCGCTCCAGGATGCCGCTTCGGTGGCGGGACTTCTGATCACCACCGAGGCCATGGTGGCCGAGAAGCCGAAGAAGAAGGCGCCACCAATGCCTCCGGGCGGCGGCATGGGCGACATGGACTTCTAAGTCCGGCGACCATTAAGCCGATGTAACTTGTGCGATGTGATGCGTGTGCGTAACCAGTGCCAAGTAGCGTAGCGTTGCGTTCGCGTCCCTGCGTACAAGTCCCCAAGCGTATGGAGCCGCGCCTTCGGGCGCGGCTCTTTTGTTTTCGTGTCCACACGCACCTGTCACGCCCGGCCTTGTGCCGGGCATCGACGTCTTGTCCGTTGACAAAATGCGCAGATGGCCGCGACAAGCCCGGCCATGACAGTGAATAATGCTGGCGTGAAGGAGCAAAGGCAAAACCTGACAGGCAAAATTCGTGTCGGTATCGGCGGCTGGAGTTTCGCGCCCTGGCGCGGCACCTTCTACCCCAAGGGCTTGCCCCAGCACGAAGAACTCGCCTTCGCCGCGGCAAAGCTCACCACCATCGAGATCAACGCCACTTTTTACCGCCTGCAATCTCCTGCAACCTATTGCAACTGGGCCGCCGCCGTTCCCGACGGCTTCGTCTTCTCCGTCAAAGGCCATCGGCGCGCCACCCATGCCAAGGATCTCTCGGACAGCAATGATGCAATCAAATGGTTCTTAGGATCCGGTGTGTTGCTGCTTGGCGAAAAGCTCGGGCCGATCCTTTGGCAATTTCCGCCTTTCAAGCGCTTCGAGGAGAAGGGGATCGCCAAATTTCTGGAAAAGTTGCCTCACCGGATGGAAGGTCGGACGATCCGTCATGCGGTCGAAGTTCGCCATAGGAGTTTCGAGACGCCCGCCTTCGTCCGGCTGCTCGCCGATTGCAACGTCGTTGCGGTGTATAGCGACGGCGAGAAATATCCCGCGATTGCCGATCTCACCGGCGACACCGTCTATGCGCGCCTCCAGCGCGGCGACGACGCACTTCCCGCCGCCTATCCGCCGGGCGAACTCGACGCCTGGTCGGCCCGGGCGAAGCTCTGGGCAAAAGGCGGCGCGCCGGACGACCTTCCCTTGATCGATCCCTCGCGCAAGCCCGAAGGGAAGCCCCGCGACGTATTCGTTTATTTCATCCACGAAGGCAAACTTCGCGCCCCGGCGGCAGCCATGGCCCTGATCGACCGCCTACCCTAACCGCCTCGCCCGCGTCGAATTGTCCGCGGGAGAGAGTGGAACCTCCGCAAGGTCTCGCCCTTACATTTATACGGCTCGACGCGGGGCTCGGAATGGAGTCCTTCGATGTCGGTTCGAACGGCCAAACGCGTCGCGCATCGCGGTGAGCACAAGGACGGCGCCCGCGCGGCCGCGCCGGAAGCGCGCAGTGCGCAGCGCATGGAAGCGGCCGAGATCGGCGTCCATACCCTGGCTGTCAAGATCGCACTCGGCGCCGCCCTCTGGTTCGTGGTGGTGACGTGGCTGTTCTTCGCCGGGGGCGGCGAGACGGATTTCGTGCTTGTGATCGTGGCGCTATTCTTCGCCTTCTTCCTCGGCTTGTTTCTGCTCACGGCGTCCTACACGCTGAAAGACGCTCGCTGGCCTGTACGGGAAATAAGTTTGCGCGACTTTCTGGCGAGCGAGATCGGCGTCGGAAACGGCACCTTGCCGGGGCGCGAAGTCCTGATCCAGATTGCGCTTTTGCCGGTCGCCCTGGCGTTCGCAGCCACGCTTATCGGTCTCGCTTGGGTGATTTTCGGCTGACCCGCTTTGCCCGCGCCAACAGGTCCGCGCGCGAGAGGGAAAAGCCCTCGGTCACCCACTCGGCTTCGAGTTCGCGCAAAGTCGCCCCGATTTCGGGCCCCTCGAAGCCGAGTTCAGCGAGGTCGGCGCCGCGCAAGGGAAAGGCTGGCGCCTGCCAGCGCTCAGGGAGGTTAAGCGCCGCACGCCAAGTTGCATCTTCGGGATCGGCGCCGCATTCGGCCCAGGCGATCAGCGCATAAGCGGGAAAACTGGCCGGCCCGAGCCGGTAGAGCGCCCGCCTTGCCTCAATCTCGCCGGGGAACTTTGCCGCTTCGCATCTGATTGCACCTAGTGCGAGCGCCGCCTGTTCGGCATTGGAGAGTCGCAGACGTTCGGCAACGCGCTCGGCGTCCTCCTCGACGAAGACCGCAAGGGCGGAGAGCCTCAACATGGGGTCCGGTGCGCGCTTCAGCGCGGTCTCGATTGCGAGCAGGCGCTTGAATCGCTCGATGCGCGGCACCCCGCCGAGCAGGCCCGGCAAGAGTCCGTAATCGAACATGGCCTCGATCCCGCGCAGCGCCCGCGGCGCGACAAGAAGACGCTTCAACTCGGCGGCGATCCGCTCCGCCGAAAGCCGTTCCAGTCCGCCGCGCAAGCGCACCGCCGCACGCAAGCCCTCGGGATCGAATGCGCCTTTGCCGTAATAGGCGTTGAAGCGGAAGAAGCGGAGGATACGCAGATAATCCTCCTTGATCCGTTCCTCCGCGTTGCCGATGAAGCGTACTCTGCCAGCGACAAGATCGGCGTAGCCGCCGAGCGGATCGAACACGGTCCCATCCTGCCCGGCATAGAGCGCGTTAAGCGTAAAATCGCGCCGGCGCGCGTCCTCCTCCCAACTATCCGTGAACGTGACGGTGGCATGACGGCCAAAAGTCTCGACATCGCGCCTGAGCGTTGTCACTTCGAACGGCACGCCGTCGGCGACGACCGTGACGGTGCCATGCGTAATCCCAGTGGGAATTGCCTTGAGGCCGCTTTTGCGCGCGCGCGCCATCACCGTTTCGGGCAGCGCCGTGGTGGCAAGATCGATCTCGTGCACGGCTTCGCCGATGAGCGCATTGCGCACGGCTCCCCCGACTGCGCGCGTCTCTACCCCCTCTCCCGAGAGCGCAGCGAAAACGCGCATCGTTTCGGGACGTTGCAGCCAGCTTGCTTCTTTGAGCGAGGGGGGCGCCTCGAGGCGCTTCGGGACGGTTTCGGCCATGGACGTCCGTCAGTCGATCCCGCCCGGAATGATGACGCCGTCCTCGATCACCGGCGGATGATATTCACCCTCGGGCGACCCGCCGGAAAACTGAATGAGCGTCGCCATCGTCACGAGCAGGAGTCCGCATCCAGCCGCCAGCAGCCAGAACACCGGCGCGCCCTGCCAAAGCTCGCCCGGCGTGGCGCCTCTGACGGCAAGCATATAGGCCCCGTAGAGAATGAAGGGCAGCGCGAAAAGCACGAGGTCAATGAGCGCGATGCGCAACATCGTTTTCGAACCTGGCGCCGGTGGTGGCGCGTGCAAAACCATATAGGCGCTTGTCCGCCAAAGCGAGGGGCATCCCTACACGCTCGGCTCGGGCTGCGGGAACGGGAAGAAGCTTCCCCCGCTCCAGACCCCGAACTTGGCCGGCTCTTCTTGCTCGACGGCAAGTGCGGCAAGCTCGTAATAGACCGAGCGGGCGAGCCGGGCCTTCAGCCCTCCCCGCACCACGATGAAGGGAGCAAACCCGCCCAAGCGTCCGGGCTCGAAGCCAAGCGGGTGTTCGGCATCGGCGATCACAACGTCGTCGACATTGGTACGGAAACTGAGGGTCTGCGCCTTGCCGCTCCCCTGGCGCGTCATTTCCACGGCAACGAAGGGAAGGCTCTCGACCTCGATCGGCACTTTTTCGGCCGGGGTGACAAGGTAGTAGCGGCCGTCCTCCTCCAGGCGGAGCACCGAGGCGAATAATTTGACGAGACCCTTCCGCGCGATCGGACTGCCCTGGTAATACCAAGTCCCGTCCCGGCCGATCTTGAGCCCGATATCCCCGCAAACATTAAGCTTTGGCAAGGCTCCGCCGGGACCTTTGCCGGGGGCCTTGCCAGATGCTACCACAGCGTCTCTTTCGTCCTGCTCGGGCATGATTATATGGCGTCTATGATTTCCGTCGCGCCAGTCCGGCCCGAGCTTGCGCGAAAAGAGCCGAACCACGCGATTGTGAGCGAATTTGCTAGGTAGACCGCTTCCCTTTAGTGAGCGCTTTGGCTGTTTTGCCCCTATAGTCCTCCATTGAACAGATCGAACCGGAAGCCATGACAACATTTGCCAAGACCGAGACCCAGCTCGTCGACCGTATCGAGGAAGTCGGGGCCAAGATCCAGAAAGTCCGCGAAGCGACCGCGTCCGCCATTTTCGGCCAGGACCGCGTCATCGACCTCGCCCTCATCACCCTCCTCTCCGGCGGCCACGCGCTCCTCATTGGTGTGCCGGGCCTAGCCAAGACCAGCCTGGTCGAAACTCTAGGCGCGGTCTTGGGACTCGAAAACAAGCGCATCCAATTCACCCCCGACCTGATGCCATCCGATATCGTGGGCTCCGAGGTCTTGGAGGAAAGCACGTCCGGCCGGCGCGGTTTCCGTTTCGTCAAGGGGCCGATCTTCACCCAGCTCTTAATGGCCGACGAGATCAACCGCGCGAGCCCGAAGACACAGTCCGCGCTGTTGCAAGCCATGCAGGAGCACCATGTCACGGTGGCCGGCGTGCGTCATGACGTGCCGCGTCCCTTCCACGTGCTGGCGACGCAGAATCCGCTCGAACAGGAAGGAACCTACCCCCTGCCGGAGGCGCAGCTCGACCGCTTCCTGTTGCAGATCGACGTTTCCTATCCGGATGCCGCCGCCGAGCGCCGCATGCTGTTCGCCACCACCGGCGTCGAGGAACGTCAGCTCAGAACCATACTTTCCGCCGACGAGCTGATGATGGCCCAGCGTCTCGTGCGCCAATTGCCTGTCGGCGATCAAGTGGTCGACGCCATTCTCAAACTCGTTCGCTCGGCACGCCCTGGAACCGGCATCGACCAGGAGCTCGAAGACATGATCGCCTGGGGCCCCGGCCCGCGTGCGAGCCAGGCGCTGATGCTTGCCGTCCGCGCCAAGGCTATGATCGACGGGCGCCTAGCGCCGTCCGTCGACGATGTCATCGAACTCGCCGAGCCGGTGCTGAAGCACCGCATGGCGCTCACCTTCGCCGCCCGCGCCGAGGGCATCGACATGAGCCGATTGGTGGCCAGGCTCGTTGAACCGCTGGGGTAGTCCGAACTTGGCCCGGACGCGCGAGAAGACGCTTTTGCCGTTCTCCGGCGAGGAAGCCGAGGCGCATGCCTTGGCCGCCCGCATCCCCGCCTTGCTCATTGAATCCCAGCGCGTCGCCCACACCGTCGCCCATGGCACGCACGGGCGCCGCCGTGCCGGTCCGGGCGAAACCTTCTGGCAGTTCCGCCACTACGATTTGAACGACGCGCGTTCGGGCATCGACTGGCGCCGCTCCGCCAGTTCCGATCATCTCTTCGTGCGCGAGCGCGAATGGGAAGCGGCGCACACGGTTTGGCTTTGGGCCGATCTGTCGCCTTCGATGCGGTTTCGCTCCGCTCTTTCGCGCGTCACCAAGGAAAGCCGGGCGCTGGTGCTGGCGCTTGCGCTCGCCGAGTTGCTCGCGCGCGGCGGCGAGCGGGTGGGCCTCATGGGCGGGCCGCCTTTTACCGGACGCTTCGCCGCGCGCCGGGTGGCGGAGATGCTGTTGGCCGACACGGGCGAAGCGAGCCTGCCGCCGAACGCCAAGCTCAGCCGTTTCTCGGAATGTATCTTGTTCAGCGACTTTCTCGAGCCCATTCCCGACTTGGCCGTCCGCTGCGAGGAAATCGCCTCGCAAGGCGTACGCGGGCACTTGATCCAAGTGCTCGACCCGGCCGAGGAGACGCTCCCTTATGCTGGCCGGACCGAGTTCGCCGAAAGCGAGGGCAGAGACCGCGTGATCGCCGGCCGCGCCGAAACCTTACGCGAGCGCTACCGGGAACGCCTGCAACGCCACCGTCTCGATCTTTCCGACATGACCCGCCGTCTCGGCTGGTCGTTTGCCGTGCATCATACCGACCGGCCGCCTGAAGAAGCCGTGCTCGCAATTCATGCGCATCTCGCCGGCCCCGAGCGCGACTATCGCTATCGGCCGCAACGCGCGACCAAGCCGCACGAGGTGGGGGCGAGCCAGCCATGATCGCCATCGGCAGCATCGGCTTCCTTCAGCCCTGGATTTTGGCGGCGCTCGCCGCGCTTCCGGCGATCTGGTGGCTGTTGCGGCTTACCCCGCCACGGCCGCAAGTCGTGGTGTTCCCGCCAACGCGCCTCCTTAAAGACCTCAAGAGCACCGAAGAGACGCCGGCGCACAGCCCTTGGTGGCTCACGGCGATGCGCATGCTGCTCGCCGCCTTGATCATTTTCGCCTTGGCTCGGCCGGTGCTCAATCCGGACCGGGAGACATTCGCCGGATCCGGGCCGCTCATCCTCGTCATCGACAATGGCTGGGCATCGGCGGCACATTGGGGCGAGCGCCGCGAGGCGATCGAGGCGGCCATCGACCGCGCGAGCCGCGACGGCCGCACCATCGTGCTTGCGCCTACCGCACCGGGCGAGGCCGTGAGCGAGAGCCTCAGCCCGGATCAGGCGCGCGAGCGCATCGCCGCTCTTAGCCCCGAGCCTTACGCTCCCGGCCGCATGGCACTAGCCGAAAAGCTCGGCAAGGAGCTTGGCGGAAAATCCGGTTTCAACGTGCTGTGGCTCTCCGACGGCCTCGATTATGGCGACGGCGCCGCTTTCGCCGCGGCGCTCAAGAAAATTGCCGGCGACGGAGGCAGCGTCAATGTGCTCCGTCCCGAATCTGATTCCGCGGCGCTCGCGCTCGGCTACTCCGTGGGCGACGGCGGCGAACTTGTCGGCCGCGTGCTGAGCGGCGCCGAAGGTCCGCGTGCCGGCGTGATCAGGGCGCTCACCGGACGGGGCGAGCCGCTCGGCGAGGCGCCATTCTCAATTCCCGCCAAAGCCCGCGAGGCGACCGCGAGCTTCGATTTGCCGCTCGAAATTCGCAATCAGGTGGTTCGGATCGAGATCGCGGGCGAGCATTCGGCCGGCGCCGTCTACTTGCTCGATGCGCGCTCGCAATGGCACAGGGTCGGCATCGTCTCGGGCGAATCGCGCGAAGTGGCGCAGCCGCTCCTGTCGCCGCTTTATTACGTGCAACGGGCGCTTTCGCCCTACGCCGACGTTCTCGCCCCGAGCGAAGGCAATGTCGCCAACGCCATCCACGATCTGATCGAGCGGCGCGTTTCCGCCCTCGTGCTCGCCGATATCGGCAAGCTCGTTCCCGGCACCCAGGAGGAACTCTCTGCTTGGGTCAAGTCAGGGGGCGTGCTCGTCCGCTTCGCCGGCCCGCGCCTCGAACAAGGCGGCGACGAACTTCTTCCCGTCGCGCTCCGCCGCGGCGGACGTTCGCTTGGCGGCTCGCTCTCCTGGAGCACGCCGCAGCCGCTCGCCCCGTTCGAGGAGAAAAGTCCGTTCCGCGGCCTTGCCGTACCCGAAGACGTGCGCGTCAACCGCCAAGTTCTGGCCGATCCGACGGTCGCGAGCGACGCCGAGGTGTGGGCCACCCTCGCCGACGGCACGCCGCTCGTCACCGCCGCAAAGGACGGACAGGGCTTCATCGTTCTCTTCCACGTCACCGCCAATTCGGATTGGTCGAATCTGCCGCTCTCGGGCCTGTTCGTCGAAATGCTGCGCCGCGTGATCGCTCTCGGCACGAGCCGGCCCGCAACGGAGACGGCCGCATCCCTGCCCGAGGGCTCCGCCGCGGCCGAACGCCTGGCGGCCGACACCGGGGCGCTGGCTCCGATTCAAACGCTCGACGGCTTCGGCAATCTCGTCGCCCCGCCGCTCCGGGCCGCCCCCATCGCGCCGGACAAGTTCGACAGCGTCGTGCCCGGTCCCGAGCACCCGCCCGGCTTCTACGGCCCCTCGGGCGCGGGCCGCGCCCTCAATCTCATCACCGCCAAGACGGTGCTCAAGCCGCTCGACAAACTCGAAGGCGTGAGCGCCGCAGGTTACACGCTGAAGAAGCCGACGGCCCTCGAGCCTTGGCTTTATTTCGCGGCGCTTGTCTTGTTTGGCGCCGATATTCTCGCGGTGCTCTTGCTCAGCGGGGCTTTGCGCTTCCGCCGCGGCGCGGTCGCCGCCGGCCTCGCCGTCCTTGTTGGCGCGGCGTTGTATGTGCCGCTTCCGGCGCGGGCGCAGGAAGACGCGGTTTCGGGCCCGGGCCCTGCCCTCTCCGCCGCCGACGAATTCGCCATGAAGGCGACCCTGCGCACCCATCTCGCTTATGTCGTCACCGGCGACCCTGAGATCGACCGTGCGAGCGAGCAGGGTCTATCGGGCTTGAGCAAAGTGCTGCGCGCCCGCACCGCGCTCGAACCGGCCGAGCCGATGGGCGTCGATATCGACAAGGACGACCTTTCCTTCTTCCCCTTGCTCTATTGGCCGGTACGCGAGGACGCGCAGCCGCTCTCCGACACCACCCTGGCGAAGATCGACGCTTTCATGAAGCAAGGCGGGATGATCGTGTTCGACACGCGCGACCATGCCACCGAGTTCTCCGGAGCGACCGGGCAGAACCAGGCCCTGGCGCGGCTGATCGGCCAGCTCGACATTCCTCCGCTCGAGCCTGTGCCAGCCGACCATGTGCTGACCAAGTCGTTCTATCTCATGCATAGCTTTCCCGGACGCTGGGACGGCGGCACGCTTTGGGTGGAAGCCGAACCGCAAGACGAGGCCGAGCGCAGCGAGCGCTCGCGCCGCACCGACGGCGTGAGTTCGATTGTCATCACCTCCAACGACTTCGCCGGAGCCTGGGCGCTCGACGAGTCGAACCGGCCGATCTACCCGGCCGTGCCGGGCGGCGAGGTGCAGCGCGAGATGGCCTTCCGCGCCGGTGTCAACATCGTCATGTATGCGCTGACGGGCAACTACAAGGCCGACCAGGTGCACGTCCCCGCGCTGCTCGAACGTTTGGGGCAATAGGCGATGAGCTGGACGGTAGAATTCATGCCTCTGGTGTCCTGGCCCGTGTTGTGGGCAATTCTCGCCGCGGGCGTTCTACTCCTCGCTTTGCTTTTCTGGCGTTCGCGGCGCGGCGCCGTTCTCCGGCTGATCAGCTTTGCACTGCTATTCCTCGCGCTCGCCAACCCGCTTCTCAAGCAGGAGGACCGCGAGCCCTTGCGCGATGTCGTCGCCGTCGTCGTCGACGAAAGTCAGAGCCAGGCCATCGCCGGCCGCAACCCCCGCACCGAGGCAATCCGCCACGAGTTGGAGGAACGGCTCAAGGCCTTCCCCAATCTCGACATACGCTGGGTCCGCTCGGCCTCCACCTCGGCCAATAGCGAGCGGGACGGCACCATGCTGTTCACCGATCTCGCCCAGGCTCTCTCCGACGTGCCGCCCGACCGGCTCTCCGGCGTGATCATGATCACCGACGGCGAAGTGCATGACGTTCCGGCCTCGGCCTCGGGGCTCGGCTTCTCTGCGCCGGTGCATGCCCTCCTTGCCGGCAAGCCCGGCGAGTTCGACCGCAGGCTCCAGATCGTGAGCGCCCCGCGTTTCGGCATCGTCGGGTCGAGCCAGAATATCGAGCTCAAGGTTCTCGACACGGCGCAGACCGGTGCCGCGGCGGTCAAGCTCACCATCACCCACCAGGGTCAACCGCCGGTGACGCGCAATGTACGCGTCGGCGAGAAGGTGGAGATTCCCGTCTCGATCGCCCATGCCGGTCCGAATATCGTCGAGATCGAAGCCGAGACCGCTCCCGGCGAGCTCACGGAGCTGAACAACCGCGCCGTGCTGACCGTCGAGGGTGTGCGCGAAAATTTGCGCGTGCTGCTCGTCTCGGGCGAGCCGCATGCGGGCGAGCGCACTTGGCGCAACATGCTGAAGTCGGACGCTTCCGTCGATCTCGTCCATTTCACCATTCTGCGGCCGCCTGAGAAGCAGGACGGCACCCCCATCAATCAGCTTTCGCTGATCGCCTTCCCGACCCGCGAGCTGTTCCAGGAGAAGCTCGATCAGTTCGATTTGATTATCTTCGACCGCTATCAGCGCCGCGGCGTGCTGCCGTTGCTCTATCTCGAGAATGTCGCCCGCTACGTGGAAAAGGGCGGCGCTGTTCTGGTTTCGGCCGGCGACGATTACGCTTCGCCGCTGAGCCTCTACCGCACGCCTCTCGGTCAGGTGCTCCCTGCGGTCCCCTCCGGGCGGGTGGTCGAGGAACCCTTCAAGCCCACGCTCACCGATCTCGGCAAGAAACACCCCGTGACCAGCGACCTGCCCGGCGCCTCCGGCGAGCAACCGTCCTGGGGACGCTGGTTCCGTGTGGTCGAAGTCGATCCGCGCGATGCGGAAGTGCTCATGCGCGGAGCCGAAAACAAACCGCTACTCGTCATTGGCCAGCGCGGTGAGGGCCGCGTGGCGCTGCTTCTTTCCGATCACGCTTGGCTTTGGGCGCGCGGCTATGAAGGCGGCGGACCTTACACCGATCTTCTCCGCCGCATCGCCCATTGGTTGATGAAGGAACCGGAACTTGAGGAGGAGACGCTGAAGGCGACGAGCCGCGGCCAGACGCTTTCCATCGAGCGCCGTTCGGTCAAGGACGAGATCGAGCCGGTGACCGTCACTTCACCCTCGGGCAAGGAGCAGAAGGTGACCCTCGACAAAGGTGAAGGTGGCATCTGGCGCAAATCGCTGAATGTCGACGAACAGGGCGTCTACCGCATCTCCTCGGGGGCGCTTGCAAGCGTCGTCACCGTCGGCAACGCCAACGCGCGGGAACTCTCCGCCGTGACGGCGACCGATGCCGCGCTCAAGCCGGTTGTCGATGCGACCGGAGGCGGCAGCTTTTGGCTGGGCCGCACCGAGTCGGAGGCCGAAAAACTACCGCGCGTGGTTATGATGCGCGGCGCCCAGGTCATGCATGGCGACGATTGGATAGGCCTGCACAAGCGCGACGCCTATCATGTCAAGGGCGTGCGGCTGTTCCCGCTCTTCACCGGCTTCCTTGCCCTCGGGCTCCTGCTTGGCTTCCTGGCTGCGACCTGGTACCGCGAAGGTCACTAGCGGGCATAGCCTTTCACTTGGCCCGAGGCGCCGGCGAGCGCCCCCGGCGTAAGCTCAAGCGCAAGCAGCCGCGCCGGATCGACGGGCCCCGGCAGCGTGATGCGGCCGGGAGGCACCGGCTTGAAGCCGAAGCGCTCGTAATAGGGAAGATCGCCTACGAGCAGCACGAGGCCGAATCCTTCGGCGCGGGCGCGCATCAACCCCTCCTCGACCAGCGCCCGGCCGTAACCTTTGCCCTTTTCCGCCGGATCGACTACCAGCGGCCCGAGCAAAAGCGCCCCTTCCCGCTCGCCGATGCGGATCGCCGTAAAGCGGATTCCGCCGACGAGCTTGCCGCCGGCCTCTCCGCAAAGGCAAAGCGATCTGACCGGAGGCACGCCTTCGCGCACCCGATAGGCGCTGCGCGCGAAGCGCCCTGGGCCAAACGCGCGCGCGGAAAGCTCGGAGAGAAATTCCGCGTCCCCGTCCTGTTCGACACGGATGGAAAAATTTGAGGAAGTCATGGGGCGAAGATCCAGAGAGTGATCGAAACGCTTTTCTCGGCCGCAGCACGCGCGCCGGCGAGCGAGGAACATGCAACACGCGCTTTAGAACGCGCGTCCTCGTCGTCGCGGCAGCGTCCTCTGGCCGATCTTCGTCCACATGGCGGCGCCCGCTTATCACGAAGCCCGCCC
>DATLXW010000141.1:0-3094 GCA_035575415.1 Methyloceanibacter sp.
CGACACCGACGCCGAACCGCCATTGATCAACACCACGATCTTCTGCCCGTCGGTGATGTCTCCCGGCCGCGCATTCGAGCGCTGCGTCTCTTCCAGATTTCGCCCGCGCGTGAGCACGATGGCGCCCTGATCGAGGAAGGAATCGGAGACCGAGATGGCCTGGTCGAGAAGGCCGCCCGGATTGTTGCGCAGGTCTATGATGAAGCCCTTGAGCTTCGGCCCGACCTCTTTCTTGATCTCGGCCACCGCCTTTTGCAGATTGGCGGTCGTCTGCTCGTTGAAGGTGGTGATGCGGATATAACCGACGTCGCCGCCCTCGACGCTGTATTTCACCGGATTGATGTGGATCACGTCGCGGACCACCTTCACGTCGAAGGGGTCCTCGACGCCTTTGCGCACGATGGTAAGCGTAATCGGCGAGTTGACCGGGCCGCGCATCTTCTCCACCGCCTCTTGCAGCGTGAGGCCGAGGATCTGCTCCTTGTCGAGATGGGTGATGAGATCGCCGCTCATCAGGCCCGCGCGCGAGGCCGGCGTGTCTTCGATCGGAGCGACGACCTTAACCACGCCGTTTTCCATCGTGACCTCGATGCCGAGGCCGCCGAACTCGCCGCGCGTCTGCACCTGCATGTCGCGGAAATGTTTCGGATTGAGATAGGCCGAGTGCGGGTCGAGCGCGGTCAGCATGCCGTTGATGGCGGCTTCGATCAGCTTTGCGTCTTCCGGCTTCTCGACATAATCGGAACGCACCCGCTCGAGCACTTCGCCGAAGAGATCGAGCTGCCGGTAAATCTCCGAGTTGGCCGCCGAGGCCGACTGGCTGCGCGCCAGGTTCACCATCGTCGACCCGGCGGCGAGCACCGCCAACACCAGAAGCGCCCACAGCGCGTATTCGGATTTCCGCATCATCCTTGCACCTTCTCGGAAACCTCAGCCCACCATGGGTCGGGGTCTATTGGCCTGCCGTCCTTCCTGAATTCGACATAAAGAACGAGGCGTGAACTGTCGTTGCCTTGGCTTGGCGTCGCGCCGCCCATTGCCGCGATCGGCTCTCCGGCGAGGACAAACTGGCCCAAGCTCACGTCTATGCGGCTCATCCCCGCAAGCAGGATATGATAGCCTCCGCCCGCGTTGATGATCAATAGCTGCCCATAGGAGCGGAATTCTCCGGCATAGACCACCCAGCCGTCGGCCGGCGCCGTAATGCGCGCCTCGCTCCTGGTCTGGATGGCAATCCCCTCCGCGGCCGTGCCGGAGGCGTCGGTGTCGCCGAAGCGTCTGATCTTCCGCCCCTGCGCCGGCAGATTGAGCGTGCCTTTGGCGGCTTCGAAGGGGAGCGCGGGTTTGAGCCGGTCGGGGCTCGCAAAGGCCACTTTGGTCGATTGAGGCTTGAGCTCGATCACGCTCTCATTGGCGGGCGTGGCAAGCGCCTGTTGCTGGGCGCGGGCTCTTAGCGCCTTCTCGGCCGCGATCTCGGCGTCATATTGCGCAATCTCCGCCTTGGCGATCTTGGCATCGAGCTTCTGGATCAGCTCATTGAGGTCGGTGACGGCTTGCGCCTGCTCAGCCGCAAGCTGCCTCACAGCCACAAGTTCGGCTTCGCCTTGCACAGCCGCCCGCTTCTTTTCCTCGAGCAGACGGTCGAGAGCCGCCCGCTCGGAGAGGAGCCGTTCGGTCTCCTGCTTTTCCGCATCGCGCTGCTCGCGGATGCCGTTTTCCAGCGCCACCAGTCCTTCGAGCTCGCGCGACAAATTGTCGGCCTGATACTTCAATTCGGGGAAGACGTCGGCGAGCAGCATGGCGCTGCGCACCACGGCGAGCGCATCGTCGCGGCGCGTGACCAGGGCCGGAGGCGGCGTGCGGCCCATCCTCTGCATCGCGCTTAGCATCTTGACGATCGCTTCCTTCCGCTCGGTGATCGAGCTTTTGATGACGTCGACTTGTTCGGTCAGTTCGGCGAGCTTCGCCTCGGTCTGCGAAAGTTTCGCTTCGCTTGCCTGCACACGCTTCCCGGCCTCGATCAGGGCGCTGTTGAGCTTCGCCCGCTCTTCGGCCAAAGCCGCCAAATCCCGGCTCAGACCCTCTTCCTTGGCGTGGCTCGATTGCAGATCTTGCTCGGTTTGCTCGAGCCGCTGCTTAGCCTCGTCGCGCGAGAGATCCTCTTCGCCGAGGGCCGGACCGGTCAAGGCGCATGCCAGGCCCGCGGCGACCAGCACAGATCGAAATCCTTGTCCTGAGAAAGCCAATCGATCGGAATGCGCCATGCGCTTTGGCCGTCCAGCCGACGGCAACGACAGCGGAGCGGTACGGCAGAATCAAGGCAAAAGGCTTACGAATACTTAACCTTGAACTTTTCCGCCGCGATGGTACGGGTGCCCCTGAAGGATGGTCGCGGCGCGATAAAGTTGCTCGGCGAGCACGACCCTGGCGAGCCCGTGTGGCAAGGTCATCGGGCCAAGTGAAATGACGCGCGCAGTCCTCGCGAGCGCGTCTTTGGTGAGCCCATCGGCGCCGCCGATCAAGAACGCGATCCCCTCCGCGCCCTGGTCGCGATACTCGGCGAGTAACCGCGCGAAGCCTTCGCTCGACACGAGCTTGCCGCCCGGATCGAGCGCGATCGACCGATAGGAGCCGGGGATTTTATCGAGCAACGCTTCCGCTTCCGCCTTCATGCGTGCGCTGGCGCTCACAGCGCGCGACTCCGGCACTTCGATAAGATCGATAGGCGACAGATGCAGTTTCCGGCCTGCGGTTTCGGCGCGGCCGAAATAATGCGCGAAGAGATCGCGCTCCGGCCCCTGCTTCAGCTTGCCCACGGCCGCGATCAGGAGCCGCATCGTCGCTCGCCTTTGCGCCGGGTTCGGCCTGGCGATCCTAGGATCAGATCACCAGCCGCTCGATCGGCCGATCCGCCGACCACATTTTCTCTAGGTTATAAAACGTACGAACCTCCGGCCGGAAGACGTGGACGATGACGTCGCCGGCGTCGATCAGCACCCAATCGCATTGGGGCAGGCCTTCGACGCGGCCGCGGCCAAATCCTTCGTCTTTCAGTTTTCTGATGAGGTGGTCGGCGACGGCGCCGACATGCCGT
>DATLXW010000142.1:0-2736 GCA_035575415.1 Methyloceanibacter sp.
CGAGGTGGCCACGCCGCAAGGGCGGGTTGGGTACGGTCCGGTCGGGCTGGAGGATATCGAAGACCTGATCGATCGAGGCATGCTGGAGGGCAGGCAACACCGGCTGGGGATCGGTCTCGTCGAGGCGTTTCCCTGGCTCAAAAGCCAGACGCGGCTCACTTTTAAGAATTGCGGCATCATCGATCCGCGCAGCCTCGATGATTACAGAGCGCATGGCGGCTATAAGGGTCTGGAAAAAGCCATCGCGATCGGCCCGGAGGCGATCGTTGAGGAGGTCGTGACCTCTGGCCTGCGTGGACGCGGAGGCGCCGGATTCCCGACCGGCATCAAGTGGCGCACGGTGGCGCAGACGCCTCCTCAGCAGAAATATATTGTCTGCAACGCGGACGAAGGCGATTCCGGGACCTTTGCCGACCGCATGATCATGGAAGGCGATCCTTTCGTCTTGATTGAGGGCATGACTATCGCCGGCATCGCCGTGGGCGCGAGTTACGGCTACGTCTATATCCGCTCCGAATATCCGCACGCCGTCGAGGCGATGGAAATTGCGATCCAGAAGGCGCGCGAGCGCGGCTTGCTCGGCAAGCGCATCGCCGGCTCGCGTTACGACTTCGACATGGAAGTTCGCGTCGGTGCCGGAGCCTATGTCTGCGGCGAAGAAACGTCGCTGCTGGAAAGCCTGGAAGGCAAGCGGGGCGAAGTGCGCGCCAAGCCACCGCTTCCGGCGCATATCGGCCTGTTCGGCAAGCCGACCGTAATCAACAACGTGCTGTCGCTTGCGACCGTACCCGTCATCCTGGCGCAAGGTGCTGCGTTCTACCGCGATTTCGGCATGGGCAAGTCGCGCGGCACCATGCCGATCCAACTCGCCGGCAACATCAAACATGGCGGACTTTACGAGACCGCCTTCGGTATCACTCTCGGCGAGCTGGTCGATGAAATCGGCGGCGGCACGCGTTCGGGACGACCGGTGCGCGCAGTTCAGGTGGGCGGACCGCTCGGCGCTTACTTCCCGCGCGAACTGTTCGATACGCCGTTCGACTACGAGGCCTTCGCCGCGCGTGACGGGCTGATCGGGCACGGCGGCGTCGTGGTTTTCGACGACACCGTGGACATGGCTCGCCAAGCGCGCTTTGCCATGGAGTTTTGCGCCATCGAATCGTGCGGCAAGTGCACGCCGTGCCGCATCGGTTCGACGCGCGGCGTCGAGTTGATGGACAAGATCATGGCCGGCGAGAATCGCGCCGATAACCTAATCGTGCTCGAAGATCTCTGCAACACAATGAAATTCGGGTCGCTCTGTGCGCTCGGCGGATTCACGCCCTATCCCGTGATGAGCGCGCTCACCCATTTCCCCGAGGATTTCGGCGCCGAACGAACGCGCCTGCAAGCTGCCGAATGAGGAAACGCCATGCCGATGGTAAAGGAAATTGATTACGGCACGCCGCCGTCGAAAGCGGAGAAAACGGTCACTCTGACCATCGACGGAGTGAAGCTGACGGTGCCGGAGGGCACCTCGATCATGCGCGCCGCCATGGAGATGGGAACCCAGATCCCCAAACTCTGCGCCACCGACATGCTCGAAGCCTTCGGCTCGTGCCGCCTCTGTCTCGTCGAGATCGAGGGGAGGACGGGAACGCCTGCCTCCTGCACCACCCCGGTTGCCGAGGGCATGGTGGTGCATACCCAGACCGAGCGTCTGAAGCGGCTGCGCAAGGGCGTGATGGAACTTTACATCTCCGAGCATCCGCTCGATTGCCTCACTTGCTCGGCGAACGGCGACTGCGAATTGCAGGACATGGCGGGTGCGGTTGGCTTGCGCGAAGTGCGCTACGGTTATGACGGCGCCCGGCACCCCAATCCCGGCCTTGATATCTCCAATCCATATTTCACTTACGAACCCTCCAAATGCATCGTCTGCTCGCGCTGCGTGCGCGCTTGCGAGGAGGTGCAAGGCACCTTCGCCCTCACCATCGCCGGACGCGGTTTCGATTCGGTGGTCTCGCCATCGCAGCAGCAGCCGTTCTTCGATTCCGAGTGCGTATCCTGCGGCGCCTGCGTGCAGGCCTGCCCCACCGCCACGTTGAACGAGAAGAGCGTGATCGAAATCGGCACGCCCGAACATTCGGTCGTCACCACCTGCGCCTATTGCGGCGTCGGCTGCGCCTTCAAAGCCGAGATGCGCGGCGACGAGCTCGTGCGCATGGTGCCCTGGAAGGATGGCAAAGCGAATCGCGGCCATTCCTGCGTCAAGGGCCGCTTCGCCTTCGGCTACGCCACGCACAAGGACCGCATCCTTAAGCCGATGATCCGCGAAAAGATCACCGATCCCTGGCGCGAAGTGTCATGGGAAGAGGCGATCGACTACGCGGCCTCCGAGTTCAAGCGCATTCAGGCGAAATACGGTCCCGCTTCGGTCGGCGGCATCACCTCCTCGCGCTGCACCAATGAGGAAACTTTCCTGGTGCAGAAATTGGTTCGGGCTGCTTTCGGCAATAACAATGTCGATACGTGCGCCCGCGTGTGCCATTCACCCACGGGCTACGGCTTGAAGACGGCATATGGCACTTCGGCCGGGACGCAGGATTTCGACTCGGTCGAAGAGGCCGATGTGATCATGATCATCGGCGCGAACCCGACCGACGGTCATCCGGTGTTCGCCTCGCGCATGAAGCGGCGGCTGCGCCAGGGCGCCAAACTCATCATCCTCGACCCGCGGCGGATCGATCTCGTTCG
>DATLXW010000143.1:0-5326 GCA_035575415.1 Methyloceanibacter sp.
ACATAACTACGAACTGCGCTATTGGCTCGCCGCTTGCGGCATCGATCCTGATCGCGATGTAGAAATCGTCATCGTGCCGCCGCCCTTGATGGCCGATGCGCTCGGTGCGGGCACCATCGACGGCTATTGCGTCGGCGAACCATGGAGCACGGCTGCCGTCATGGCGGAACGCGGCCATATCGTCACCGTCAAGGCTGCGATCTGGAAAGGCAGTCCGGAGAAAGTGCTCGGCGTGCAAGAACGCTGGGCCGAGAAGCACCCGGAAGCGCTGACGGCCTTGCTGCGCGCGATCTACCGCGCGGCGGTCTGGTGCGCGGATCCGGCCAACCGCGCTGACCTTGCCGCCATTCTTTCCGTTCATGCTTACGTCGACAGGCCCGCCGCATGGATGCTGCCGGCGCTGACGGGCGCCATTCAGCTTGGCGACGGAGCAACGGTTCGAGTCGAGGATTTCTTCGTGCCCCAGGGCAAGGCCGCGACCTTCCCTTGGAAGAGCCACGCGCTTTGGCTCTACACGCAGATGGTTCGCTGGGGGCAGGCCGTCCACGACAAGAAGAATGAAGCGATCGCGCGCGAAACCTATCGCCCGGATCTTTATCGCGCCGCGCTGCAGCCGCTTGGCGTTGCTCTCCCCGGCGCAAACGCAAAGGTCGAGGGCGCGCTCAAACGCGCAACCCCAGTCGGCTCCGCAGGAGCAAGCCTCACCCTCGGCCCCGACGGCTTCTTCGACGGAAGTCTCTTCGATCCCGACAAGGTCGACGACTATATCGCCGCGCAGTCAAAGCGTTCCAATTAGCGCGCCGCCTCGCTCACATTTTGTGCACCGCAAGAAGCATTTGCCGCGGCTTTAGTCGCGGCTTGGCCACTAGCGCGACCTTCGTCTGAGCTAAGCACTTCATTTCCCTTCGGTTTTTGCGCCGCGTAAAACTGGCACGGTTCCTGCGATAAGGAGGATGAGCGCGAAAGCTCAAACGGCGTCCAAGGGCGGGCGCCTCAAGGCAAAGCTGCCAATCAGGTCAAAGCGCGTCCGAGCGGGGGTCGGGACGCGCGGCTTGATGGCAGCTTTCTTATTTTCGCAAGCAGCGATCGGGAAACGAAACGACCAATGATCGAACCTCAATCACCCAAGGCACGGACGAGCAACGCGGGAGCGCGCGCGCTGTGGCTCTCGACTATCGCCTTCACTGTTTGCTTCGCCGTGTGGACGATTTTTTCCATCATCGGCATTCGCATCAAGGAACAGCTGGGTTTGAACGAAACCGAATTCGGCCTGCTCGTCGGCCTGCCGATTCTGACCGGCTCTCTCATCCGCATCGTCCTTGGTGTGTGGACCAGCCGGTATGGTGGACGGCTCGTTTATACCTTGACCATGCTCGCTGCTGCGGCTGCGACTTTCCTCCTCGCCTACGCGCACACTTATCCGCAAATGCTTGCGGCAGCGCTTGGCGTCGGCATCGCCGGCGGGTCCTTCGCCGTCGGCGTGACTTATGTGTCGCGTTTCTTTCCGCCGGAAAAACAGGGCACGGCGCTTGGCATTTTCGGCGCGGGCAATGTTGGCGCGGCCGTCACCAAGTTTCTAGCCCCCTTCGTCCTGGTGGCTTGGGGCTGGCAAACCGTGGCGCAACTATGGGCTCTCGTGCTCGTCGCGACGGCGATCGTGTTCTGGTTCATGACCAGCCAGGAACCGCCCCTGCGCCAAGCCGCCTCAAAAAACTTCTGGGCTCAGTTCGCTCCGCTCAAGAATACCCAGGTCTGGCGCTTCTCCCTCTATTACTTCTTCACCTTCGGCGCCTTCGTCGCGCTCGCGCTTTGGCTGCCGCGCTATCTGATCGGCGTCTATGGCTTCGACATCGCCACGGCGGGAATTGTCGCAGCCGCCTTTTCGATTCCGGGGAGCATCTTCCGTGCCTATGGCGGCGTGCTGTCGGACCGCATCGGCGCCCGCACCGTGATGTATTGGACGCTCGGCGTTTCGGTTATTGCAACCTTCATTCTGTCCCTGCCGCCGACCAACATTGTGATCGAAGGAATTTCCGGCCGCATTCCCCTCCATTTCGCCATCGGACCGTTCGCCTTTGTCGCTATTGTGTTCATCCTCGGCTTCTTCATGAGTTTGGGCAAAGCCGCGGTCTACAAGCACGTCCCGACCTATTACCCGCACGACGTCGGCGCGGTCGGCGGCCTGGTCGGCATGATCGGCGGACTCGGCGGCTTCGTACTGCCGATCGCCTTCGGCGCCCTTAACGATCTCACCGGCGTCTGGCAGAGCTGTTTCATGCTGCTCTTCCTCCTCGTGATGACCTGCCTCGGCTGGATGCACTTTGCCATCAGGCACATGCCGCGCCAACGAGCAGCAGCGCCCGCTGCAATTTCAATCTTGGACGCGCGACCGAATGAACTTGAAGCAGGAGCCACGCCATGAGCGAAAAGCTGGTCATCGTCGGCAACGGCATGGCGCCAGGGCGGATGCTCGAGCATCTGCTCGAGAGCGCGCCCGGCCGTTATCAGGTCACGATCTTTAACGCCGAGCCGCGGGTGAATTACGACCGGATCATGCTTTCCCCGGTCCTCTCCGGCGAGAAGGACTACGAAGAGATCATCATTCACGGGGACGGCTGGTACATCAGAAACGGCATCACCCTCTACAAAGGACACAAGGTAGTCGCCGTCGACCGCGAGGCAAAGACCGTTACGTCAGATCACGGCGTGACTGAGAGCTACGACAAGCTGGTGATCGCCACCGGCTCGGTGCCGGTCGTGCTGCCGGTTCCGGGCAACAATCTCGCCGGCGTGCTCACCTATCGCGACCTCGACGACGTGAACGCGATGCTGCTTGCCGCCCAATCCCGGGCGAAAGCCGTGGTGATCGGCGGCGGTCTGCTCGGACTTGAGGCCGCCGCAGGACTGAAGGCGCGCGGCATGGAAGTGACGGTGCTGCATCTCATGCCGACGCTGATGGAGCGGCAGCTCGATCCGGCGGCGGGCTATCTCCTGCAAAAGGCCGTCGAGGAGCGCGGCATCAAAGTTATCACCAAAGCCGAGACGAAGGCGATCCTCGGAGAGAAAAGAGTAAAAGCCGTCGAGCTCGCCGACGGCCGCGTGATTCCCGCTACCCTGGTCGTGATGGCGGTCGGCATCAGGCCGAACGCGCAACTCGGCAAAGAGGCGGGCCTGCAAGTTAACCGCGGCATCGTGGTCGATGCCGGAATGCAAACCTCCGATCCGAGTATTTTCGCCATCGGCGAATGCGCCGAGGTTGGAGGTCATACCTATGGCCTGGTGGCGCCGCTTTACGAGATGGCGCGGGTCGCCGCAGCGCGACTCTGCGGCGATACAACAGCCGCATTCGTTCACAGCGATACGCCGACCAAGCTCAAGGTTACCGGCATCGACGTGTTCTCGGTTGGCGATTTTGCCGACGGCGAAGATCGCGAGGAGATCGTTCTGCGCGACGCTTCGGCAGGCCTCTACCGGCGCCTGGTGCTCAAAGACAACCGCATCATCGGCAGCGTCCTGTTTGGCGACACGCTCGACGGCGCCTGGTTCGCCGACCTGAAGAAGCGCGAAGTCGATATCTCCGACATGCGCGAAACTTTGATCTTCGGCCAGGCCTATCAGGGGGTCTCTCCGCTGGACCCTATGGCGGCCGTTGCAGCCTTGCCGGATGACGCGGAGATCTGCGGCTGCAACGGCGTATGCAAGGGAAAGATCTCCTCGGCCATCGCCTCCAAGGGACTAAACTCGCTGGAAGAGGTGCGCGCGCACACCAAGGCTTCGGCGAGCTGCGGCTCCTGTACCGGTCTCGTCGAGCAATTGCTCAAGCTCGCTCTCGGCGACGCCTATAACCCCGCCGCCGTGCCGCCGATGTGCTCCTGCACGCATCTCGGCCACGACGATGTGCGACGCCTGATCAAGGCGAAGCGGCTGAAAACGATTCCTGCCATCATGCAGGAGCTCGAATGGAAGACGTCGTGCGGCTGCGCCAAATGCCGCCCTGCCCTCAACTATTACCTCGTCTGCGAATGGCCGGGCGAATATGCCGACGATTATCAGTCGCGTTTCATCAACGAACGCGCGCATGCCAACATTCAGAAGGATGGCACATATTCTGTCGTGCCGCGCATGTGGGGCGGCGTGACCAGCGCCAAGGAGCTGCGCGCCATCGCCGATGTGGTCGACAAGTTCAAAATTCCGACGGTCAAGGTCACCGGCGGCCAGCGCATCGACATGCTGGGCGTCAAGAAGGAAGATCTGCCGGCGGTCTGGGCCGAGCTCGGCAAAGCCGGCTTCGTCTCCGGTCACGCTTATGCCAAGGGATTGCGCACGGTGAAGACTTGCGTCGGCTCCGAGTGGTGCCGCTTCGGCACGCAAGACTCGACGCGACTTGGCATCCGTCTTGAAAAGTTCATGTGGGGGTCGTGGACACCGGCCAAGGTGAAGATGGCGGTGTCCGGTTGCCCGCGCAACTGTGCCGAGGCCACCTGCAAGGACGTCGGCGTCGTCTGCGTCGAGTCCGGCTACGAAATTCACTTCGCCGGTGCCGCCGGTCTCGACGTTAAGCAGACCGAGGTGCTTG
Source organism: Methyloceanibacter sp. (assembly GCA_035575415.1). Classification (GTDB taxonomy): domain Bacteria; phylum Pseudomonadota; class Alphaproteobacteria; order Rhizobiales; family Methyloligellaceae; genus Methyloceanibacter. The sequence goes on from DATLXW010000143.1 coordinate 4,577, forward strand.
GTCTCGTCAAAACCGAGGACGAGGCCATCGAAGTCATCGCCGCGCTCGTGCAAATGTATCGCGAGCAGGGCCGCTATCTTGAGCGCATCTATAAATGGGCGCGGCGCGTCGGCGTCGAGGAAATCCGCCGTCAAATTATCGATGATCTCGCCAAGCGCACCGCCTACTACACGCGCTTCGTCTATTCGCAACAATTCGCGCAGGTCGACCCCTGGGCCGAGCGCGCCGCGGGAAAGGACCGGCACGAATTCAGGCCGCTCGCCTCGGTCGGCCTGATGCAAGCGGCGGAGTGAACCTCTATGCGCTGGGTGAAGATTGGTTCGCTCAAAGATATTCCCCTTCGCGGCGCACGCTGCGTTGCGACCCCGCTCGGACGGATTGGCGTGTTTCGCACGGCGGAGGATCAGGTTTTTGCCCTCGACGACCGCTGCCCGCATAAAGGCGGACCCTTGAGTCAAGGCATCGTGCATGGGGCTTCCGTCACCTGCCCGCTGCACAATTGGGTGATCTCGCTCGAGACTGGCAAGGCGCTTGGCGCCGATGAGGGAGAGGTTCGGACCATTCCCATCAAGGTCGAAGCCGGCGAGATCTTCATCGCGCTCGATGCCGCTAGCAGGGCTGCGTGATGCACGGAGCCCTCCACGATTCTCCCGTCAAGACCACTTGCCCCTATTGCGGAGTGGGGTGCGGGCTCTTGGCGAAAATTTCGTCAGGCGGAGAGGTGAAGATCGAAGGCGACCCGGACCATCC
>DATLXW010000144.1:0-5530 GCA_035575415.1 Methyloceanibacter sp.
GGCCCGGTCCGAGAGAAGACCCCGGGGGGCTGGGGGGCTGAGATTCCGAAGCCTCTCTTGATGGACCGGGCCGAGAGGCAACGATTGCGATCATACGGGTTTTTGGGGCGTGGCAACGGCTGAACTTGGGCCGAACTGTGATTTATGTTTCGTTATGTTACAGAGCGTGGTCTCGCGCCGATCTCCTTGAATTTCCCTAACGGCAGGCTCATCATGACGCTTCCGTTACAGGAGGCGCGACGTTGAGCGAAACGGAGCCCATAGTCGTGCCGCTGGCCAGACAGGCCGGCGGCGACACATCGATCGAGGGGGGACGGCGCGGCGGCATCGCCTTCGATCGCCGGGAACTTACGCAAATCCTCGATGTCTACGGACGCAAAGTGGCAAGCGGAGAATGGCGCGACTACGCCATCGACACGCTGAAGGAGAAGGCCGTGTTCTCGGTTTTCCGCCGCTCCTGTGAGGTTCCGCTTTACCGCATCGAAAAGGCACCGAAGCTCTCGCGGCGGCAAGGCGCCTATAGCGTGGTTGCGGCGACGGGGTTGATTCTGAAACGCGGACACGATCTCGCCCGCGTGCTTCGTGCGCTCGATCGCGGACTGCGCTTGGTTGAGGCCTGATCGTACTTCCCGCTCTCCCCACAAGGGAGAGCAGGTTTCTCCTAACGACACCGACTCTAAAAAGAAAAAGGCCCCGGCTCCGGCCGGGGCCTCGTCAGTGCCCTGTTGTTGCGAGCGCGCCTAGCGGCGATCGCCGAACAGCGAAAGCAGCATCATGAACAGATTGATGAAGTCGAGGTAGAGGCGGAGCGCTCCCATCACCGCCTTGCGGCCGGCGACTGTGCCGTCGTCGCCGGCATAGTACATCTCCTTGATCTGCTGGGTGTCGTAAGCGGTCAGCCCGGCGAACACCAACACGCCGATCACCGAGATGGCGAATTGCAATCCGGTCGAACCGAGGAACAGATTGACCAGAGAGGCGAGGATGATGCCGATCAGGCCCATGAACAGGAACGAGCCCCAGCCGGACAGGTCTTTGCTTGTGGTGTAGCCCCAAAGCGAAAGCGCCCCGAAGGCGGCAGCGGTGATGAAGAACATGCGCGCGATCGACTCGCCGGCATAAACGAGAAAGATCGAAGAGATCGACGCGCCCATCAGCGCCGCAAAGATCCAGAAGGAGATCTGGGCGGCGCTCAAGCTAAGCGAGCCGATACGCGCCGATAGGAAGAACACCATGGCGAGCGGTGCGAAGATCACCACCCACTTGAAGGCGCTGGCAAACATGAAATTGCCGAACGGCGTAAGGCCGGTGATAACGCCGTCGGCACCGGTCACCACCGACATCGAATAGACGAGCCAGGCCACCACGCCGGTGATCGCCACGCCCGAAGCCATGTAGTTGTAAACGCGAAGCATATAGGCGCGCAGGCCTTCGTCGATTGCTACCTCGCGACCGACGGCTGTGCCTTGCGCATAACGTCTTTCGAGTTCCGCCATTGGAAGAGGGTCCTTTCCCCTAGTTGCTTGAGTGGACGACGAAAGCCATTTTGTCCGCGAATATGGGGGTTTGAGCCTAGCTAGGCAAGATGACAGGGGCGTAAACCGGACGCTATTCGGCGCGGAGATAGGAAGCTGCCTTGGCTGAGAGCACCCGCCAAGTGGTCAGCGCCCCGGCCAGAAGCACCAAGGCGAGGGCGAGCAACACCGTTCCGGCAACGGAGAGGGGGGCGAAAACGAAGGGTACCTCGAAAGCCCATTTGCACAAGCCCCAAGCGGTGAGAAGGGCGATCAGAACCGCGAGCCCCGACGTGGCGGCTCCGAGCAGGCCGAACTCGATCAGTTCCGCGCGGGTGATGCGAAGGCGCGTGGCGCCGAGCGTCTTATAGATGACGGCAAGATATTTGCGCCGCTCTTGCCCCGCGGCGACGGCGCCGGCGAGCACGGCCGCCCCGATGACGAGGGTGACGACCGCCGTCGCGCTGATGGCGGTCATGACCTTGCCGAGCAGGTCTTTGGCGGCGTCGACGATATCGGCAATCCTAATGGCGGTCACCAGAGGGAAGCGTTCAGAGAGCGTCCGGACGATCCTGCCTTCCTGCGCGGGCGAGGTCCCCTTCGGCAGTTCGAGCGTGGTGACCAGACGATGCGGCGCGCCTTCGAGCGTGGTGGGCGTGAACACCATGATGAAATTGATGGCGAGCGACTCCCAGTCGATCTTGCGCAAGGAGGCGATCTTCGCCTCGACGTTGCGGCCGAGAATGTTAACGGTAACGACGTCGCCGAGCTTGAGGCCGAGGCCCTTGGCGAGTTCGGCATCGAAGGAAACCAGCGGCGGTCCCTTATAGTCCTTGGGCCACCATTCTCCTTCGACGATTGTGGAGGCGGGCGGAACCGTATCGGTGTAGGTGAGACCGCGGTCGCTCGATAACACCCAGCGCGCGTCGGGCGCGGCGTCGATCTTCTCCGCGGGGACGCCGTTCAGCGCCACGATGCGGCCGCGCAGCATCGGCGCGTCGTCGAGCTTGGCGTTGGGCTCGATCGCGATGACAGCTTGCTTGAAGCCTTCAAGGTCGGAGGCCTCTACATCGAGAAAGTAATAGGCAGGGGCGTCAACCTCGATGCTGCTCTCAATCTGATTGAGGAGCGAGCGGTGAATCAGGACGACGGCGACAAGAAGGCCGAGCCCTAGCCCAAGCGAAATGGCGACAGAGCGGGCGAGCGAACCTGGGCCGCCGATGCTGGTCAGAGCGAGCGCCAAGGCAGGCGGCCTGATGCGCCGGAAGCGAAAGGCAAGGCGCTGCATGAGAAAGCCGAAGCCGATCAAAAGCAGAAAGGCTGTGACAATCCCGACCGAAATCGCAGCGGTGACGGCTCGCTCCTCCGATGCGGCGATGGCGAGCGCGAAGAGCGCAATTCCGGCGGCGAGGGAGCCAGTGGCATAGAGCCAACCGAAATTTTCGCGTTCATCACCTATCTGTGCGCGAAGAAGCGCCGCGGGCGAAATGTTGGCGGCGCGGCCGAGCGGCCAGAGCACGAACAGCACCATGGTCAGAAGTCCGGCGAGCGTGGCGGTCAGCAACGGCAGCGGGTGCGGCTCGACGGCGAGCGGGAGAGGCAGCGCGTCGGCGTATAACGCCGAAAGCAGGGTGGGCGTCAGCGCCCCAAGCAGGAGGCCGACGGCGATTCCGGCCGCTGCCAGCAACGACGCCTGGATCAGATAGACGACGAGGACGAAACGGCTCTCGGCGCCGAGACACTTCAACGTGGCAATCACTTCGCGCTTCTTCGCCATGTAGCCCTGGATGGCGTTGCCGACGCCAATGCCGCCGAGAAGAAGCGCGGTCAGGCCGACGAAGCTGACGAATTGAGTGAAGCGGTCTGCGTCGCGGCGAAGAGCGGGCGCGGGGTCGCGCCAATCGCGAATTTCGAAGCCCGCTTGCGGAAAGCCGCTTTTGATGCCGGCCTTGGCGGCGGCGAGCGCCTCCCGGTCGGAGGCGCGCGTCTCAGGCAGCTTCACCCGATACGTCCAGCGGATCAGGCTGCCGGGCTGCACCAGCCCGGTCTTGTCGAGAGTAGCGCGCGACATCAGCATTTTGGGGCCGTAAGAGAGACGGTCCGCGAGCCGGTCCGGCTGTCTCCCGAGGATGCCGCCAACGGTGACGGCTGCCTCACCGATTGTCATTTTGCTGCCAATACCGATACCGAGTCGGTCGAAAAGGGTACGTTCGACGAGAACCACCCCGGGAGTGCGCCAGACAGGTCCCGCATTCTTCGGCTCAGTGAGGGCGACCTCGCCGTAAAGGGGATAGGAATCGTCAACGGCTTTCACTTCGACGAGTGCGGTCTTGCCCGCCCCGGTGCGCGCCATCGCGCGGAAACTGGCCGACTCGCTCATTTCGCCTAGCGCCGCAAGCGCGGCCCGCTCTTCCTCGCTTGCTTGACGATGGATCAACTCAAAGGAGAGATCGCCGCCGATAAGGAGGCGTCCTTGCCGCGCCAAGGCCTCCTCGAATGACGCGGAAAGAGATCCGATCGCAGCCACGGCGGCCACTCCAAGCGCGATGCAGATGACAAAGACCGTGAGACCCCCGGCGCCGGAGCGCAGCTCGCGCATGGCGACGGAAAGAGCGAGCGGAAGGCGGAGCCGCGAAGGCGCAAGAGGGCGGGCGGCAGCGGCGGTCATGGAACGGCCACCTTGCGTTTTGCGCCTGCGCCGACGATGCGCCCATCGGCGAGGCTCACGACGCGGTCGCAGCGTTTGGCGAGCGAGCGGTCATGGGTGATGAGGAGAAGCGTCGCGCCAGTGCGTTCGCGCAAGCCGAACAGAAGGTCCATGACTTCGGCGCCGGTGACGAGGTCGAGGTTGCCGGTGGGCTCGTCGGCGAGAAGGATAGCGGGCTTGGGGGCGAGCGCCCGCGCGATCGCCACGCGTTGTTGCTCGCCGCCAGACAATTGGCCCGGGAAATGCGTTTCGCGATGCGATAGACCGACCTCGGCAAGTGCCTTGCGAGCTTCGGCGAAGGCGTCGGCGTGGTCGAGAAATTCCAGCGGCAAGGCCACGTTCTCGATCGCCGTCATGGTCGGCACGAGGTGAAAGGATTGAAACACGATGCCGATATTGGCGGCACGAAGGCGCGCGAGATCATCCTCGTTGCGGCCGGCGTAATCGGTACCGACCACTTCCACCCGGCCCTGCGTCGCCCGTTCGAGCCCGGCGATAACCATGAGCAGCGTCGATTTGCCCGAGCCGGAAGGCCCCACCACGGCGACGGCTTCGCCTTCCGGTACCTTGAGGTCGATGCCGCGCAAAATCGCCACGGGACCGGCCCGCGAGGGCAGAGTCACATGCACAGCTTCGAGCGTGATGGCCGCTGGCTTGCGCTGTTTCAGCTGTTGTTCCATGGAGGCTGTGTCAGACAAATGCCATGAGGAGCGGCAATAGAGAAGGGCAAAGAGACGAAATCATGATGCGCCTTGCCGCCTTGGCCCCGATCCTCACCGTTTTGGCTGCCGCCCTGTTGTGCGCGGGCGCTGCGTCCGCGGAGCCCGCAAAGCCGGTGATCGTGGCTTTCGGCGACAGCCTGACCGCGGGCTATGGTCTCCCGCTGCAAGAAGCCTTTCCAGCGCAGCTCGAAGCCGCACTGAAAGCGAAAGGATACGACGTCACGGTCGTGAATGCCGGAGTATCGGGCGACACGGCAGTCGCGGCGCTCAAGCGACTCGACTGGGCGCTGCCTTCCGACGCGAGCGCCGTGATCGTCGAGCTTGGCGGCAACGACGCGCTACAGGGCATTCCGCCGCACGGCACGAAGCAGGCGCTCGAAGCGATCATCGAGAAGGTCACGGCGAAGGGCCTGCCGGTTCTGCTCGCAGGCATGGAGGCGCCGCGTAACATGGGAAGCGACTATGTCGAGGAATTCCACGCGATCTATGCCGACCTCGCCAAGCGGTACGACGTTATCTTCTATCCGTTCTTCCTCGAAGGTGCGGCGCTCACCGACGGCATGATGCAGCCGGACGGCATCCATCCG
>DATLXW010000145.1:0-5587 GCA_035575415.1 Methyloceanibacter sp.
CGCGGTTGGTAAGGGTGTCGGTACCCGATCCTGTGCTGAACCCGTTGCCGATGGTGCCGTCATTCGTAATGTTATTGATGCCGTCCCCAAGGCTGAGACCAAGCGTTATGAGCCCGCGATTGACGACGGTATCGTTTCCGGTTCCGCCATTGACTTGCCCGGCCGTGCCCTCATTTGTGATGCTGTTAGTTCCGTCACCCAGACTGATGAATGCGCCGACCAGCCCCCGATTGGTCACGGTATCGTTGCCGGTTCCGGCAAATATGCTGACGGCAACCGTTCCGTCATTGGTCACGAAATTCGAACCGTCGCCGAGGCTGAGGGTGCCGCCAATCACGCCGCGATTGGTAACGGTGTCGCCGCCGGTCCCGCAGGTGACCGAAAAGGCGATCGTCCCCTCGTTGATCAGACTGTTGGCACCGTCGCCCAGCGTGGCACCAAAGCTCCCACGGATCCATCCAGTATTGGTGACAGTGTCGATGCCGGTCCCGCCGAGGAATGAACCTGAGATGTTGCCGCTATTGGTGAGAACGTTGCTGCCCTCGCCGAGACCCACGTTGGCGCCGATCGTACCTCTATTGGTGACGGTGTCGTTGCCTGCCAAGGCGTCGACGGAGCTCGTGATCTCGCCATCGTTTGTGACGCTGTTATTGCCGCTGCCGAGACTCAGCGAGGAACCAATCAAGCCAGTGTTGGTGATGAAATCGTTGGTGGTTCCGCCCACGACCAGATCGGTGATCTCGCCATAATTGCGGAAGGCGTTGGTGCCTTCGCCGAGCGAGACGATGCCGGAGATAAGGCCAGTGTTGGTGATGATGTCGTCTTGCAGGCCACAGGATATGGCGTTGGTGTCCGAGGAAATGGTGCCCGAATTGTTCAGGACATTGGTGCCGGCCGCCACCGAAGAGAACACAACGCCGCTGCCGACCGTGCCCCGGATCGATCCGCTGTTGTTCACGACGTTATTGGCGCCTTGCAGGAAGAGGGCCTGATTGCCAATGATGGTCCCGGCGTTGGCGATGTCACCGTCGACGCCGAGGAAAATACCGGCGCCGTTAAGGCCTGAAAGGAAGCCACTTTCCCCGACAGTGATAGTTGCGCTGCCCGCGGTTACGCTGACGGCGTCGTCATCGGTCGAGCCGACCGTGCCGTCGATGGAGATGGCTTGCGAGCCGGCACCGGTGAGATTGATGCCGTCGAAGCCGAGTGCCGAGGTCAGTACCCAGGCGCCTTCGGCGACCAGGATCGAGTTGGTGGCATCGGCATTGGAGATGCCGTGCGTGACGGCGCTGTCGATACTCGTGGCGGGCGTAACGGTAATATTGGCCATGGCTGAACTCCTTCCGGAAGGGGGGGCCTTCCTGGCAAAAAGCCGGAAATTGCCGGCGGCTCGCTCAAGGCAAGCCAGAGTTCAGCCCACCGCGGGTGAGGCCGGACGAGAGGTAGTCTATCACGTTTAGGCGGATGAGGAGCGCCAATAGGCCTAGATGGCGGGTGCCGGCAGCCCGTTCTGGGCACAGGCCGCCTTCAACGTGTTCAGCATGAGACAGGCGATGGTCATCGGCCCAACGCCGCCGGGGACCGGCGTGATGGCGCCCGCGACCTCGGCTGTCTCGGCGAAGGTCACATCGCCCACGACCTTCGATGCGCCCCGGCCGTCGGAGACGCGATTAATGCCCACGTCGATCACGGTGGCGCCAGGCTTGATCCAGTTTCCGCGCACCATTTCCGGCTGGCCGACGGCGGCGAACAGAAGATCGCCGCGGCGGCATACTGCGGGGAGGTCGCGCGTCTTGGAGTGGGCGATGGTAACGGTCGCGTTTTCCATCAGCAGAAGCTGTGCCAAGGGCTTGCCGACGATATTGGAACGGCCGATCACGACCGCTTCCATGCCGGCGAGCGAACCGTGCACCTCCTTGGCGAGAATGATGCAAGCGAGCGGCGTGCAGGGCACGATGCCGGGAAGCCCGGTGGACAGAAGCCCGGCCGTCAGCGGGTGAAAGCCGTCGACATCCTTCGCCGGGGAAATCGCTTCGATCACTTTGCGCGAGTCGATCTGCGGCGGCAGCGGAAGCTGCACGAGAATGCCGTGCACAGTCGGATCGTCGTTCAGACGCGCGACCACCTCGAGCAGCTCAGTCTCGGCGGCCGAGGCCGGCAGCTTGTAGAGCATCGAACGCATATTGGTCGCGGCCGTCTTGGCGACCTTGCTGCGCACGTAAATTTCGCTCGCGGGATTGTCCCCGACCAGCACCACGGCGAGTCCGGGCTCGATGCCGTGCTCGGCGGTCACCTGCTTGACCGCGCCGGCGACCTTTTCGCTCAACTTGGCGGCAATCGCTTTGCCGTCGATGATCTTCGCCGTCATGTCTTATATCCATCCTATTCCCGTTGTTTTTCCGGCCGTTTGCCTTCGAGAAGTGCGATCAGGCTCGACGTGTCCCACCGTCCCCCGCCCATCTCCTGGATCTCGGCATAGAATTGGTCCACGAGCGCGGTGACGGGCAGGCTCGCCCCGTTCCGCCGCGCCTCCTCGAAGATCATGGCGAAGTCCTTGCGCACCCAATCGACGGCGAAGCCGAAGTCAAACTTGCCGTCGACCATCGTTTTCCAGCGGTTGTCCATTTGCCAGGACTGCGCCGCACCCTTGGAGATCGTTGCGATCACCTTCTCGATGTCGAGGCCCGCGCGCATGCCGAAGTGCAGCGCTTCGGCCAGGGCTTCGATCAAGCCGCCGATGCAGATCTGGTTGACCATCTTAGTGAGCTGGCCGGAACCTGCCGGCCCGATCAGATTGACCGCGCGGGCGTAAGCCTCGATCACCGGCTTGGCGGAATGGAACGGTGCTGCGTCGCCGCCAACCATCACCGTGAGCGCGCCGTTCTCCGCGCCCGATTGTCCGCCCGAGACCGGCGCATCGAGCGCCTCCGCCCCACGGTGCTTGGCGGCCGCATAAAGCTCCCGCGCGATGCGCGCCGAAGCGGTGGTGTGGTCGACAAAGATGGTTCCCCGCTTAAGCGTCGAGAAAGCGCCGGCTTCTCCGAGCGTCACTGCGCGGAGGTCGTTGTCATTGCCGACGCAGGTGAAGACGAAGGCGGCGTCGCGCGCCGCTTCGGCGGGCGTATCGGCGGCGCGGCCGCCGAAGCGCGAAACCCAAGCTTTGGCCTTGGCGCTTGTGCGGTTGAACACGACGACATCGTGTCCGCCTCGCGTCTTGAGATGGCCGGCCATGGGAAATCCCATGGTGCCAAGCCCGATCCACGCGACTTTGCTCATCGGCTCCGCCAGTTGATTTCCGGCTGATGCTTACAGCACAGCCCGGCTGTCGCGGGAAGGGTGCCAAATTGGTCAAAGCCCGGCCCCCACAAGGGCCAGCCCGATATCGGCCCGCAGGCAGTCGAAGCTAGGCTACCGGCGTTTCGGGAAAGGCAAGCTGTTCGCGTGCGCGCCACTCATTGGTGACGTAATTGATGATGAGCGAGGTTCGCACGCCATTGATCGGGCGTTTCTCGAAGCCGTGATAAGTATTGTTGGAGGGAATAAAGATCATAGCCGCATTCGAGGCGAAGGGCGAACGGCCCACATGGCGTTTCTCGGAATCGTAAATGTCGGTTCCGAGATCCTTGTGGCTCGGGTCTTTCGAGAGATAGAGCAGCAAGGTGAAAGACTTCACGCCGAGATCGGTGTGCGGTTCGAGCCAGAAGCCGTCGACATCCTGGGCAAACTCGATGCGAAGGTAAGTGCCCTTCAAATTGACGCCGAAGACCTTCTCGATATGGCTCGTCATGCGCCGGTCCTGGAAGGCTTGCGCCACCGCCTCGCAGACCGGGAAGGTCTTGCGATTGTCGACGTCGAAATATTTGCGCGTATTGTTGTGCAGCTCGCGCTTGCCCGATATGCCGTCGAGCGACGGGGCTTCGAACGGGAGGGCGAGAATGTCGTCGACCACGTCCGGCGGGAAGCAGTCCGTGAGCGTCCAGTTGCGATAAGGCTGCTCGGAGAGCTTGGCGTTATCGATACTCTTGATGAAACTCCGAATGACGTCCTCCGCGCCGCTCTGCGGGCGGATCGAATGCTTGACCGCGACGCTGTCCCTCATAATGCCGGTCAACTCCCCCTAAAGATGCGAAATGGCTGGCCATCCAGCGCCCAGGCGGCTCTCATCTCTATCGTTCCCATAGCATCCGCCGCCCCGGCGCGCAAATCAGGAAGCTGCGGCGCGGCAGACGAAAATCAGCGAAAACCGCGACAAAACGCGGCAATGCGGTTTCGAGCGGCGTCGAAGATTGGATACCGGCACCCCCTTATGCAGGAAGGTGCCGATTCCCTGTGTCAAAACTGAGGCTCGAAAGCTTTGCTAAGCGCCGCCGCCGAGGCGGTAACGGCCGATCAGCCGCATCGGCGTATTGCCGCCGGCATCGCCGAACAATGAAAGTCCGTCGACGGTGACGCCCTCCGCGCAGATCTCCTCGAGCACGGGCCATAGAGCCTGCGTTACGCGCTCGAGATGGGCTGCGTCGAGCGGACCAGTGAGCGTTATCGAGAAGCGATATTCGCTGAGCACATTGGGGTCGCCGAAGCTCTCGAGCAAGACCCGTTGGTAGTCGCTGAGTTCTGGATCGGCATGTTCGGCACGCTCGACCTCGCCCGGCGGCGCAACAAAATCCTCGAAGGCCGCAACGCATTGCGCGGCGAGCCAATCGAGCGCGGGCACAGACTCTACCGGACGGAGCACGAGGAAACGGCCGGAACGCGCCAGAGTGAGCGGTCCGGTTGCGACGGGCTCCCGCCGCGCCGCGAAATTGATCAGACGCGCCTTCAACGCGTCCGGGCCGAACCCCTCGCGCAGCGCGAAGGGCGCTCGAAAGAGCGCATGCAACCCAGTGTAGCGTCCGGGCACGGCGGCGAGCTTGGCGAAACTCGTTCCTGACAGACCGGCTTCCGAGAACGCCTGCAAGGTCACGCCGTCATTCACCCGGCCGAACCACGAGCGGCCGAAGGCCGCTAGCGCAGTGCCGGGGCGCGGCGTGTAGTAGATCGCATAGCGGGGATAGCTCGACCGCGCCGGAGCGGGACCCGTCACTTCATGATCGAAATGTGCGCAATTGAGCATTCAATCCTCCCTTGGCGCACGCACGACAATCGGCGGCGCTCATGTGCAAGGCTTAGCAGCCGCCTATGGCGCAGCCGCGACAGGTTCTTGGCGAGAGAGAGGCCAAGGAATGAACGCTTGATGAATCGCATTTTCCGCAACTGCGAAAGGCTGACGCGCGCGCCTTTGACACAGGCGCGTTTCGCGGGCATGCGTTGCTGCAGTGCGGGAGGTGGAGACGATGATTGAGCTTTACACCTGGGGGACTCCGAACGGGCAGAAGGTCTCGATCATGCTCGAGGAGGTCGGCTTGCCCTATCGCGTACATGCGATCGACATCAATAAAGGAGAGCAATTCGCATCCGACTTCGTCAAGATCGCGCCCAACAGCAAGATCCCGGCGATCATCGATACGGAGACCGGATTGCACCTGATGGAATCGGGCGCCATCCTGCTCTATCTCGCCGACAAGACGGGCAGGCTCTGGCCGCAAAG
>DATLXW010000146.1:0-8777 GCA_035575415.1 Methyloceanibacter sp.
TACCACCAAGCCGCATGGCGAAGGTTCGGGTCTCGGCCTCGCCATGGTGCACGGCTTCGTCAAGCAGTCCGGCGGCCACGTCCGCATCTATAGCGAGGAGGGCGAGGGGACGACGGTGAAGATCTATTTGCCGCGCATGCACGAGACGGAGGTCGCATCGGTGCCCGCCGGCAAGCCGGAGAGCGAGATCGAGGCTGCGATGCCGCGGGCGAAGCCGGGCGAAGTGATCCTCCTGGTCGAGGATAGCGACGGCGTGCGGGCCTACGCGAAGGATGTCCTGGAGTCGCTCGGCTATTGGGTGATCGAAGCCGCCAGTGCCGAAGAAGCCTTGCGTTTGGCGAGGAAGAAACCGCGCATCGATCTCCTTTTCACCGACGTCGTTCTTCCCGGAACGTCAGGTCGAGACCTTGCCACACGAGTGCTGAAGCTTTACCCGCATCTGCCGGTGCTCTACACCACCGGTTACACCCGCAACGCCATCGTCCATCAGGGGCGGCTCGACCCCCATATCCATCTGCTCAACAAGCCTTATACGCAGCAGGACCTCGCGCGCAAATTGCGCGAACTGCTCGACCGCGCGACATGAAGCGCCTTGCTCGCGCGCGTGCTGCCGATTACCAATGGCGCTGAGAGGTTGAGAGCATGGTCCAGTTCACACTTCCCAAGAATTCGAAGATCAAGAAGGGCAAGGCGTGGAACCCGCCGCCGGAAGGCTCCTCTCCGGCCCGCTGGCGCGAATACCGCATTTACCGCTACGACCCCGAAAGCGGCGAAAATCCGCGGCTCGACACCTATTGGGTGGACATGGAGGAGTGCGGGCCGATGGTTCTCGACGCGCTGCTTTGGATCAAGAACAGGATCGACCCGACCCTGACCTTCCGCAGGTCTTGCCGCGAGGGGGTGTGCGGCTCCTGCTCCATGAATATCGCCGGCACCAACACACTCGCTTGCACCATGCATGCCGACGACGCCAAGGGACCGATCTCGATCTACCCCCTGCCGCATATGCCGGTGATCAAGGACCTGGTGCCGGACATGACGCAGTTCTTCGCTCAGCATCGCTCGATCGAGCCTTGGCTTAAGACCGACAGCCCAACGCCGCAAAAGGAGTGGCGCCAGAGCCCGGAGGAGCGTGCCAAGCTCGACGGCCTTTACGAGTGCATCCTCTGCGCCTGCTGCTCGACCGCCTGTCCCTCTTATTGGTGGAATGGCGAACGCTATCTCGGACCCGCCATCCTCTTGCAGGCCGACCGCTGGATCGAAGATTCGCGCGACGAGCGCACCGGGGATCGGCTCGATCAGCTCGAAGATCCCTTCCGGCTCTATCGCTGCCACACGATTCTCAACTGCACCAAGGCCTGCCCTAAGGGGCTTAATCCCGCCGCGGCCATCGCCTCGCTCAAGCGCAAAATGGTCGAGCGCGCCGAATAGGCGCGCCCGTGCCACACCAGCTTCGCCCTGTTCAGATCTACAGGATCAGACTGAGCCAGTTCCAACTCGACTTCGTTTCAGGGGCTTTTGACGGCTGCGCCTGAGCGGGGGCGTGCACGTCAGGCTGCGGCGAAGGCGCCGGGTTCTCCTCTTTCGCCTCCGCAAGCTTCTTCTCGAAGGTTGCGTTCAGCTCCTTGAGCGCGGCCGCGAACTGCATATCCGCGGCTTCGCGCACCTGTCTGCGAATCTCGTCCACGAACTCGCGCTGTTTCCGTTCCCAATCCAAAGAATGGCGCGAATTCAGATCCGCCAACACCGACTGCACGGTCTGTTGCTGGCGCTGCACCGCCTCGAAGATCGCATTCTCGATCCGGCGCATTGCGTCGTTCAGACCGGGAATGACGCGGGTCTCGATCGTCTCCATCACGGCGACGGCACGGGAGCTTTCTCCCGCACCATAGGTCAAGCGTCCGTTTTCCTTGGGAAACGCCCCGATCAGGTCGCTGATCGATACGAGCTGTTCACGTTCGGCCGCCGCCTCGCGCGCCTTCTTGCCGATATCGGCGAGATCGGAGGTGGGAACCGGCATTTGGTCGGCAGAATCGGACTTGTTGTAGTTTTTGCCGAGTCTGCGCATAGCGAACGCGCGAAGTTGATCGACATCCCCCACGCGCTCAAGCTGCCTGCGCGCCCCCGGGTCCATGGTCAGCGCGAGCATCAAATGATCCGAGCTGAAGGTCGCATGATTCAGACTGCGGGCAATCTGCCGTGCGCGGTTGACGCAGTTCGAGGCCGACATTTCGAAACCGGGCACATGATCATAGCCAAGCTCCAGCGCCGCGACTTCTTCGGCATCGCCCTCTGCATGCCCTCCCCCGGTTCGACCGTTATCTGCGGTCTGCGCGCCGCCGCTCTGCCCGGCAGGGCCGGCCGCCTTCGTCGCGACGGACGCCTCGCCGGACTGTTGTGTCGATTGATCGTCCTCGGCTTTGGCTCCCGACTGACCTTGGCTGCCGTATCCAAATCCCGAGATTCCCGGACCTTCCATCTCTATCGCCATGACTCCCCTCCCACTGCACACCAGCGACCCACTTCGCTTCGGTGGCCCGCAACTATAGGATGTGGGACAAAGGCAAACAATACGGTTAACGAGTTGGCAACTGCGACGAGGGAGGAAAGATGATCGACCATTTGGGTCTCACCGTAGGCGATCTTGCGCGGGCGGCGGAGTTCTATCTCAAGGCGCTCGCACCTTTGGGCTACGGCATCGTCATGGAAATTTCCGCCGCCGAGACTGGCCATGGCGCAGCCATAGGTTTCGGCCCTCCGGGCAAGCCTAGCGATTTTCAAAGCGGCAAGCCGTCCTTCTGGATCGGCGAAGGAGGACGATTGAGCGGCCCGCTGCATGTCGCCTTCGTCGCACCATCGCGGGCCGCCGTCGACGCCTTCTATCGCGCCGCGATCGCGGCCGGCGGCAAGGACAATGGCAAGCCGGGCTTACGCCCGCATTATCACGCCGATTACTACGGCGCCTTCGTCTTCGATCCCGACGGCAACAATATCGAGGCGGTCTGCCACGCACCCGCGTGATTATTGCGCCGGCTTGCAATTCGGCAACGAGAAGGTGCAGCTCGGCACCGGAGCGTCGCGTAATTCTTCGCGCTTCTTCGGGTCTTTCTCCGACTGCCAGGCATAGGGACTGCGCACATCCTTGTGCGCAAAGCTCACGCGCACAAGCCGTCCGTCCTCGAAGACGAGGCTCGCGGTGCAACTCCAATCCTTGTCCTTGCTCTTATCTTTTTTCTTGTCGCTACCGAAGATGAAGCCAGGCTTGTCTTTCTTTTTCTTTTTGTCCTTTTCGCCGGGAGGCGCCGGCACGGGACCCGCCCCGGAATAGTGATAGGTCAGCGTTTCGGCATTGCTTCCGCTCTTGTAGCGCGCGTAGGGCTCGCCGGCGCAGGCGATGATTTCATCCTTGGTCATGCCGAGATAGGGCCTGGCAGGATCGGCGGCTTCAGCCTGAGGCGAGCTGGAGACAAGGGCGCCGGCGCACAAGCCTGCGACCAAAATGAGCGCGCCACAGATTCGAGCGATGCGCATAAGTAAGCGGTCGCGCGCAAATCCGGCGCCATCAAGGCAAGTCCAATTCCGTGCGGTCGCAGGCTCCGCGCTCGGCCCAGTGTAGCATCCGCGGATTCTGATTATTCGCCGAGCTTGCTTCCGGCTTCGGGCACGACCGTCCAGCCGCGTGCGGCAAGCTGCGCGGTTGCGACTTGGCTCGCGCGCCCGGTGATCCAAAGCTGTCCCCGGGGAGCGCCGCCGATAAGCGCCTCGACCGGCGGCGACCAATAGAGATAGTCCACCGGCAGGATGCTGACGGTTCCCTTGCCGGTACTCAACAAAGGCGCGCCGCCCATGCGCTCGAAGCCGTTCACCTTGGACACTTTCTTGTTGAAGACCGCGATGAGTTCGGCCTGACGGCGATAGAAGAACGCCATTTCGACCGTCTGCGCGTTGGCGGCGCCTTGAATGAAAATTTCGCGGCCCGATGTCGCGCCAAGATCCATCAGCGCGCCGGCGATGATGGCCTTGTCGGTCGGCGACAGATGGGGATTGGCATAGAAGGCGTCGATCGCGGCCTGGGAAACGCCCATCTCCGCGAGCATTCGCCGGCCCTCTTTCTCGAGTTGCGCCGCCGTCTTGTCGCGCAAAGCGAGCCTCAGCGTGCGGCTTGTGCCGCCGACGCTGATGGCGATTCCGGCCCCGCCAGTGACGAAGGCGAGTCCGGCATTCGCCGAGGTTTCACCGATGGCGTTGGCGGTCGCAAGTCGCGTGAGCTCCTCGCTCAGCGGCGGGAAGCTTGTGTTGGGGTCGACGCCGAAATCGTAAGCGAGCTTCCGCCGCGCGGTGGCGCCCCCGGTCACCGAAGCGACGATTCCTTCCTTGTGCGGATCGGTCGCCGACATGGTTGCGCCGGCGCTGTTGAATACGTTGCCGACGCCGCGGAACGTATCGCCGATGGTCTTGCCGGGTTCCGTCAAAAGGTCTTTGGCCGTGGCGAGCGGCTTCAGCGCCGTTCGGCCGGCGGCATTCACCACCGTTCCCGCGCTGTCGATGTTTGCCAGCGCCGCCGTCGCCGCCATCTCGCGCGCGCGCACCTGCATCAGGCCCGAGCCCTTGATCACATAGGGCCCCCAGCTCGTGTCGGCGTGGAAGACATATTGGAAATTCTCAAGCCCAACCGACGAATTGAGCGTGTAATTGGGGCTGCTCAGCAAATCTTGCGGAAGGACCTGGCTCGCTTGGAAAGAGGGAGGCTGCTCGTACTGACCAGCTTCGCCCTGCGCGGGCAAGCCCGCGCTACAAGCCAACGCGATCCACACGATCGCCATGGGCCCGCGAGGTTCAACGCCCTTGATCCACGCCACCCCCTCACCCTCCGTACGCGACGCAAACGCGCGAAGACCTTATCCCCAAATGCAAGCGGCGAGAAGCGCTGCGGCGCGATGGCCCAAGCGCGGAACCCCGCTTCGTCGAAACCGTTGGAGGCAGTAAGTGAATGACAAAACAGAGAGACCGGAATGAAATCCACACTGCGGAATGGGGGATTTGCGCTCTCTTTCCTTATTGGCGCCCTGCTTGCGTCGAACGCCAATGCGGGCACGCTACAAACAGACGGCTATTTCGGCGGCTCCTGGGCGCCGATCGGCCCAAGCGACAACCGCTATGTGAAACGCTTCTACTGCCGCTATGGACCGCAGTTTCAGGTCTATTCCGGGCCGGTTTATGATGCCCCGCGCTATCGCTACGGCTATTACGCCCCGCGTTATTATGCGCCGCCGAGTGTGAGCTTCGGCGTCGGCATCGGCTTTTAGCGCCCTATTTGAACAGGGCGAAATAGATCACATAGAGCCAACTGAAAAAGCCGTGAACGATCGCCCACAGGATCGAATGGTTATTGGTGTAGGAAATCGCGATCGCAAGCGCAGTGCCGAAGCTGATGCCGTACCGCGCACCTTCTACGCGATAGCTGTAGACCGTTCCGTTCATGGCCTCCCTCCTTGCCGAATCGATTGCATGAAGACGACTATAGGCTAAATAGCCCGGGCCTTCCTGGCTCCGCCTTAAGCGCGAGCGGCTTTCTGGAAGGCCGCCGGTTAGGAAGCGGATCTGCACCGGATGGTGTAGAGCGCAACCGCCCAGGCAACGCTCGCCACGACCCAATGGAAGACATTGATCCGTTCGTTCAGCCTCATGCCGAAATTGACGCCGGTGAAGCTGCCGAGCGCGGCCAGCAGGGTGTAGAGGACTGCGAAAGCGAGCACGAAGGCTAGCGAGTAGCGCGGCCGGAAAAATCCAATAAAGGTCCCAATTAGTCCGCACGCCAAATTGATCGCGGCCAGCCGCGGATCGGTGCGAAACCCAACCGCGAAGCTCTCCGGATCGCTATCGAAGCCGTAATAGGCGTAGGCCAAAAGGACGAGGCCGCCCTGCGCCAGAAAATAGACCGAGAGCCGGGCCGCCCAGACCGCCAAAGGCCACGTCGTTTTGGGGGCGGAGCCCTTTCGCGAAGGCGAATTGCCCATGTAAAGCCCTTGGCTTCCGCCGGGATAACCGGTTCTGCAGCTTAGCCGAATGCCGACGCCTCGGTCCACGCTTCTGCCTTGCGCGCACACAAGTTTGCATTTAACCAACCTCTGTAGTTCGGCCGCCGACCGGTACGGGAACCCGTCAGGCGGCCCCGCAGGCAAAGGGGGTGTTCATGGCGCGTAATCGAATTGCCCTGGTCGGCGCAGGCCAGATCGGCGGCACCTTGGCCCATCTCGCCGGCATCAGGGAGCTTGGCGAAATCGTGCTCTTCGACGTCGTCGAGGGCGTGCCACAGGGCAAGGCGCTCGATCTTTCCCAATCGGCTCCGGTGGAAGGCTATGTGCCGAAAATGAAGGGCACGAACGAATACGCCGAGCTGAAAGATGCGGACGTCGTGATCGTCACCGCCGGCGTCCCCCGCAAGCCCGGCATGAGCCGCGACGATCTGCTCGAGATCAATCTAAAGGTCATGGAGCAGGTTGGTGCCGGTCTCCGCAAATATTGCCCCGAAGCCTTCGTCATCTGCGTCACCAACCCGCTCGATGCCATGGTGTGGGCGCTGCAAAAGACGAGCGGCCTTCCGCGCAACAAGGTGGTCGGCATGGCCGGCGTGCTCGATGCCGCGCGCTTCCGCTTCTTTCTTTCGCAGGAATTCGACGTAAGCCCGGAGGACATCCACACACTTGTGCTCGGCGGTCATGGCGACACCATGGTGCCGCTCATCCGCTATTCCTCGGTGGCCGGCATTCCCCTGCCCGATCTCGTCAAGATGCGATGGATCACGCAGAAGCGGCTCGACGATATCGTTCAGCGCACTCGCGACGGCGGCGCGGAAATCGTGGGCCTGCTCAAGACCGGTTCCGCCTATTACGCACCTGCCGCCGCGGCTCTGGAGATGGCCGAGTCCTATCTCAAGAACCAAAAGCGCGTATTGCCGTGCGCCGCCTATCTGAACGGCGAATATGGCGTGAAGGGCATTTATGCCGGCGTTCCCATCATCATCGGCGCCAAGGGCGTCGAGCGCGTGATCGAACTCGACCTCACCTCGGCCGAACGCGACGCCTTCATGCATTCGGTGGAGGCGGTACGCGCGCTCGTCGAATTGTGCCAAAGGATCGCGCCGAGCCTCGCCACGGTCTAGAATTTTTCAGTCTCCCCCTGGCGGGGCGCGCATCGCGCCGCGAGTCTCCTCATGAATATTCACGAATATCAGGCCAAGGATCTCTTGCGCGCATTCGGCGCCCCGGTCGCCGAAGGCCGCGTCGCCGCCAGCGCACAGGAAGCCGCCGCCCATGCAGAAGCCCTTGGCGGCGAGGCCTTCGTGGTGAAAGCACAGATCCACGCCGGCGGCCGCGGCAAAGGGGGCGGCATCAAGCTGGTGAAGACCTTGCAGGAGCTGCATGCCGAGGCCGACCGCATGCTCGGCAAGCCGCTCGTGACACCGCAGACCGGGCCCAAGGGCAGGTTGGTCCGTCGCGTCTATGTGGTGAAGGACACGACCATCGCCCGCGAACTTTATCTCTCGCTGCTGGTCGATCGCGGCTCCGGCCGTGTCGCCTTCGTCGCCTCCACCGAAGGCGGCGTCGACATAGAAGCGGTCGCGGCCAAAACGCCGGAGAAGATCGTCACCCTGACCGTCGACCCGGCCTCGGGCTTGAGCCCCTTCCATGGGCGCATCATCGCCTCCGCGCTCAAGCTCGAAGGGCCTTTCGCCAAGCAGTGCTGGGCTTTGGTCGAGTCGCTCTACCGCCTCTTCGTCGAAAAGGACGCGAGCCTTGTGGAGATCAACCCTCTGGTCCTGACCAAGGAAGGTAATCTGTTGTGCCTCGACGCCAAGATCGCCTTCGACGACAACGCGCTCTTCCGCCATCCCGACATCGCCAAACTTCGCGACATCCATGAGGAAGATCCCGCCGAGGTCGAAGCGTCACGCCACGGTCTCTCTTATGTGAAGCTCGAGGGCTCTATCGGCTGCATGGTGAACGGCGCCGGGCTTGCCATGGCGACCATGGACATCATCAAGCTCTATGGCGGAGAGCCTGCCAATTTTCTCGACGTTGGCGGAGGCGCCGATAAAGAGCGCGTGACCGAGGCCTTCAAGATCATCCTCTCCGACCCGAACGTAAAGGCGATCCTCGTCAACATCTTCGGCGGCATCATGCGCTGCGACATCATCGCCGAGGGCATCATCGCCGCCGCGCGCGAGATGCATATCGCCGTGCCGCTCGTGGTCAGGCTGGAAGGGACCAATGTCGAACGCGGCAAGGAACTCCTGCGCGAGTCCGGCCTCGCCATCATTCCCGCCGACAATCTCGATGACGCGGCGAAAAAGGCCGTAGCTGCGGTCAAGCGCGCGGCTTGACCAACCTACACAGTTACACATATCCTGTGTGAATGAAAAATATCACGCTTTCAATTGATGAGGAGGTGCTCCGGGCCGCCCGCATCTATGCGGCAGAGCACGACACCACTGTGAACGCCCTCGTCCGCGATTTCCTCGCCCAATTCGGCAAGCAGCGGCAAGAGCGCGCCGCAAAGGCGCGCAAAGAGCTTGTGGAGATGGCGAAGAAGTCGAAAGCCCGCATGGGCTCGTGGAAATGGAACAGGGATGACGTCTATGAGGGTCGAGTACCTCCTCGACAGCAACATTCTGATTTACGCGGCTTCAGCGAACGAAGCGGACCGGACGAAGAAGACAAGAGCGATTGAACTCCTTGATGGCCCGTTCGGCATCTCAACGCAGATCCTACAAGAAT
>DATLXW010000147.1:0-4419 GCA_035575415.1 Methyloceanibacter sp.
CGTACCGCCCTTTTCGTTCGTGCCGTCGTTGCCGAAGGCGCCTTGCCGCGTGTTCGGCGGCGTGCCCGCGATAACGTGCTCAAGCGCGCGATCGGGATCGATCAAGGTGCGGCGCTCGTCGAGATAGGCCGGATCGAGAAGGCCCGCGAGCGGAACCGGCACGAAATCGGAATCGGCAAGATAGCGGGCGCGGTCGGCGAAGGCGAGCCGTTCCGCCTCGGCTAGGATATGGGCTACACGCGGAGACAACGGCGAGGAGCCAAGATCGAACGGTTCGATCAGCGCGAGAATCTGGGCGACGGCGGCACCTCCCGAGGATGGCGGACCCATGCCGCAAATGCGATGCAGGCGATAGAGCATGCAGACGGGCTCGCGCTCCTTGGCGCGATAGGCGGCAAGATCCTGCGCCGCAAGCAGGCCAGGCTTGCGCGGGTCGGCTTGCACGGTGGTGGCGATATCGCGGGCGAGGTCGCCGCGATAGAAAACGTCGGGACCGCCGCGGGCGATCATCTCGAAAGTCTCGGCGAGCGCCGGATTGGTCAGCAAATAGCCTGCGGGGAGGGGCCGTCCACCCGCGTCGAAGAAATACCGTCGCGCGTCCGGGGCGAAGCTGTCAGGGTTCATCTCGGCGAGCTGCTTGGCAAGCCGCTCCGACACGGGAAAGCCGTTATAGGCGAGAGCGATGGCAGGCTCGAACAACTCCGCCCAGGGAAGTTTTCCGTATTTCTCATGCGCGAGCGCAAGGGCGGCGATCACGCCGGGCACACCGACCGAAAGTCCGCCGGCTATGGCGGTCTCGCGGGGAAGCGGCTTTCCAGCCTTGTCCAGAAACAGCTCCGGCGTAGCGGCGGAAGGCGCTGTCTCGCGGCCGTCGATGCTCGTGAGTTTCTTCTTCGCCGCGTCCCAATAGAGGATGAAGGCACCGCCGCCGATGCCGGAGGACTGGGGCTCGACGAGATTGAGCACCATCTGCACGGCGATCCCGGCGTCGACGGCGCTCCCGCCCTTGCGCAGGATGGCAAGTCCGGCTTCGGCCGCGAGCGGATGCGCGGCGACCACCATATGGCGTTTCGCCTTGACGAGAGGCTTAGGCTGAAAACCGCTTGCGGTTTCCGGCGGCGAGAAGGCGAGCGCGCGCGACTCGCTCACGCCATAGGCGAGCGAAAGCGCCAGCAAGGCGCCGAAGAGGAAGCGCGACAAGTCGGTCATGGGCGCAGCATAGCGGCTTTCGCCGTGCTGGCCACTCCCCTGCGGGTTGACCTCGATGAATTTCCTTTAATGGAAGTCGCGGGATTTGGGGATGATGCGCTCGTAGCGCGGGTGGCGGCGCGGATGCCAGCGGGGATGGATGCGTTCGCGGCTCTTCCGCTCGCGGGGATCTTCGCCGCCGGGATGCTTGATGTGATCGGCGTGGGCGACGGCAAGAGAAAGGGCCTCGCCCTCTTCGGTGAGAAGGTTGAGCCAATCGCTGCGGTCCTCGAGCCGTGCGGCGACGACATGAATGATGTCCTCGTGGCGCTGGATGCGGCCATGCACCACGACGAGCCGTGCCCCCATCACCACTTTGCGCATCCGCTCGAGCACCCTGGGCCAGATCACCGAATTGGCCACCCCGGTCTCGTCCTCGATGGTCATGAACACGACGCCTTGCGCAGAACCTGGACGCTGGCGCACGAGAACGACGCCGGCGACGCCGACCCATGCCCCGTCGCGCATGGATTTGAGTTCGGCGCAAGACGCGAAGCGCGCTTGCCGCGCGTGGGCGCGGAGGAAGCTCATCGGATGCGCCTTCAAGGACAGTCTCAGTGTGCGGTAGTCGTTCACCACATGCTCGGAAAGCGGCATGGCTGGAAGCGCCACCTCCCGTTCGGCGCCTATCTCCGCCGCCGCGGTATGGTCGAACAGCGGAAGCGGCACCTCCTTAGGCAGGCCGCGCACCTCCCATAACGCCTGACGGCGATCGAGGCCGAGCGAGCGGAAGGCGTCCGCCGCGGCAAGCTTCTCCAGCGTCGCGCGCTTCAGCCCGCTTCGCCGCCACAAATCGCGCATGTCGGCGAATTTCTCCCTCCCCCTGAAAGGGGGAGGGCCGGGGTGGGGGTCAAAACCAATTGCTGACTCAGCGAAGTGACCCCCACCCGGCGCTGCACTTCGTGCATCGCCACTCTCCCCCTTGCAGGTGGAGGGAAGGGGCTGCGGTGCAAACACATGCGGGTTGAGATTGGCGGGAAGGCCGTGGCGGACCGCGACCAGGCGCTTCACCTCCTCCTCGCGCATGCCGTCGATTTGACGCAAGCCCAGCCGCAGTGCGAAGGCTTGTTTTCGTTTCGCCTCTTCCCTCTTCGCCTCTTCCGTTTCCATGTCATGCCCGCGAAAGCGGGCATCCAGTAACCGATGATCTTCGTTATCGAGTGGACGGTGGTTACTGGATTGTCCGGTCAAGCCGGACGATGACAAGGTGTGAGGGGGAAGACTCACATCAAGTTCGAGCGTGCAGTCCCACAGACTGTGATTGACGTCAGGCGCACGGACCTCGACGCCATGCGCGCGGGCGCAGGCCACGATCTGGGCCGGTGCGTAGAAGCCCATGGGCTGCGAATTGAGGAGCGCGGCGGCGAAGGCCGCCGGGTAATGGCATTTGAGCCACGCCGAGACATAGACGAGATGGGCGAAGCTCGCGGCGTGGCTTTCGGGGAAGCCGTACTCGCCGAAGCCCTTGATCTGGTTGAAGCAGCGCTCGGCGAAATCGGACGGATAGCCGCGCGCCGTCATGCGGCCGACCATCTTCTCGCGCAAGCGGTCGATGGTGCCGCGCCGGCGGAAGGTCGCCATGGCGCGGCGAAGCTCGTTCGCTTCCGCGCTCGAGAATTTGGCGGCGACCATGGCAAGCCGCATGGCCTGTTCCTGGAACAGCGGCACGCCCAGGGTCTTGCCGAGCACTTGCTGGAGTTCGTCGGCGGGACCATGATCTGGATGCGGCGAGGGGAACTCGACAGGCTCCTGCCCGCAGCGGCGGCGCAGATAGGGATGCACCATGTCGCCCTGGATCGGGCCTGGGCGCACGATGGCGACTTCGATGACGAGGTCGTAGAAGCAGCGCGGCTTGAGGCGCGGCAGCATGTTCATCTGCGCCCGGCTTTCGACCTGGAACACCCCGACCGAATCCGCCTTGCACAGCATGTCGTAGACGGCCGGATCGTCGCGCGGCACCGTGCCGAGGCTGACATCCTTGCCGTAATGAACTTTCAGGAAAGCGAAGGCCTTGCGGATGCAGGTGAGCATGCCGAGCCCGAGCACATCGACTTTCAAGAGGCCGAGCGCGTCGAGATCGTCCTTGTCCCATTCGATGAAGGTGCGGTCCTCCATGGCGGCGTTGCCGATGGGGACGACTTCACAGAGCGGCCCGCGCGTCAGCACGAAGCCGCCGACATGCTGGGAGAGGTGGCGCGGGAAGCCGATCAGCTCCTGGGCCAGTTCGAGCACGCGGGAGAGCAGCGGATCGGACGGATCGAGACCGGCCTGGCGTACATATTCATCGGGAAGTCCGGAATTGCTTAGCCCCCAGATCGTGGTGGCAAGCGCGGCGACGGTATCCTCGGAGAGGCCGAGCGTCTTGCCCACCTCGCGCACGGCAAGCCGTCCGCGATAGCAGATGACGGTAGCGGCAAGGCCGGCGCGGTCTCTGCCATAGCGGGCGTAGATATATTGAATCACTTCCTCGCGCCGCTCATGCTCGAAATCAACGTCGATGTCTGGCGGCTCTTTCCGCTCAGGCGAGACGAAGCGCTCGAACAGAAGATCGATCTCGGTCGGATCGACATTGGTGATGGCGAGGCAATAGCAGACGGCGGAATTGGCGGCGGAGCCGCGCCCCTGGCAGAGGATGCCGCGGGAACGCGCAAAATGCACGATGTCGTGCACGGTGAGGAAATAGGGCGCGTAGTCGAGTTCCTCGATCAGCGCGAGTTCCTTCTTCAGTGTGTCGCGCACGGACTCTGGGATGCCATCTGGATAGCGCCACTTGGCGCCCTCCCAGGCGAGATCCTCAAGATGCGATTGCGGCGTCTTGCCTTCCGGCACCGGCTCGTCGGGCTATTCGTAGCGAAGCTCGTCGAGGGAGAAGGTGCAGGCCTCGGCGATTTCAATCGTGCGGCGAAGCGCGTCTTCATGGCCCGCAAAGAGGCGCGCCATCTCCCTTGCCGGCTTGAGGTGCCGCTCGGCATTGGCTTCGAGACGGAAGCCCGCTTCGTCAATGGTGCACTTCTCGCGGATACAGGTGAGCACGTCTTGAAGTTGGCGCCGGTGTGGCGCGTGATAGAGGACTCCTCCCGTGGCGACGAGGGGCGTGCCGGCGCGCTGCGCAAGTGCCGCGAGCGCTGCGATGCGTGCTCTGTCGTCGCCGCGATAGGAATGCCGCGCGGC
>DATLXW010000148.1:0-2627 GCA_035575415.1 Methyloceanibacter sp.
CGCCATTTCGCGACCTCGGCCTTCACATACGCGGCAAAATCGGCGGAGGAATCGCCCTCCGCAACGACGCCGAGCTCCAGCAGGCGTTCCTTCATGTCCGGCCTGTTCACGATCGCGGAAATTTCGCGCTGGAGCAAATCAACGATCTCACGCGGTGTTCCAGCCGGAACGAACACGCCGGTCATGGTCTCGGCTTCTTGATCCTTGATACCGAGCTCGTCCAATGTTGGAACATCGGGGAGCGATGGCAGGCGCTTCTTCGAGGTGACGGCAAGCGCGCGCACCTTGCCCTCCTTGATAACGTTCAGCGCATTGCCGATTGCGCCGCAGGCGATCGGAGTGTGGCCGCCGAGGAGCGATTGGATCATCGGTCCTCCGCCGGCGAATGGCACCGTCACGAAATCGAGGCCGAAGGCCAGCCTGAGCATTTCTATCGACAGTGACGGTGTGGTGCCCGCACCCGGCGAGCCGACGCTGTACTTGCCGGGTTCACGCTTGATGAGCTCGATCAGATCAATCATGGTCTTGGCCGGGAAACTCGGATGCACGGTCCAAGAGTTGGGGGAACCGCCTGCTTTCGTGACGGGGATGAAGTCCTTGTCGATGTCGTACGGAACCTTGATGTAAAGGCTCGGGTTGACGACGATGCTCGACGATGCAAACAGAATGGTATAGCCGTCGCCTGGCGCGCGCGCAGCCGCGCTCATTCCCAGGTTGCCGCCAGCGCCTCCCATGTTCTCGATGTAGAATTGCTGGCCGAGCCTTTCCGACAAATTCTGCGCGATCAGGCGCGCGGCGATGTCGGTCACACCGCCCGCGGCGAACGGAACGATGATCTTCACAGGCTTGTTCGGATACTGCTGCGCGGATGAGCTACCGGCCGCAAGCAGCGCAAATGCGAACGTCGCAAGGCGCACCAATCGGGTCATGGTTTCCTCCCTGGAAGCAGCGAGCCGAAGAATCCATTTCCCTTCTTCGTTTCGCACGAGTTCGTCCGCCTGTCGCGGACGAACTTAAATATTCTGCCACATCCGGGGACCGGCGAGCAAAGGCACGACTGGTGTCGTCAGAGGCGACTAGGAGCCTGTCCAAATAGTGGCTGGTCAAGGGGCTGAGAGTGTGATTCCTTGCGGGGTCATGAGCAAGGATTTTCGCGCCTGGAAGATCGATGAGGCACAGCTTCTGCCGCCGTGCGTGCAGGACTATGTGCCGAAGGACCATCTGTCGCGGCTGATTGTTGCGCTGGTGCGGGAGGAGCTTGATCTTTCCGCGATTGTCGGCAGCTACCGGAGCGTGCTTGGTCAGCCGCCGTTTGATCCGCGCATGATGACGGCGCTGCTTCTGCATGGCTATGCGAGCGGGATTTACTCGTCGCGGCGGATCGCCAGGGCGGCGGTGGAGCGGGTGGACTTCATGATGATTGTGGCGGGGGATGCGCCGGACTTCCGCACCATCTCGGAGTTCCGGCGGCGGCACCTGTCGGCTCTGGCCGCGCTGTTTGTGCAGGTGCTCAAGCTTGCCGAGAAGGCCGGGCTTGTGAAGCTCGGCCACGTGGCGCTCGACGGGACCAAGGTCAAGGCGAATGCCTCGAAACACAAGGCGATGAGCTATGCGCGCATGAAGCAGCGGGAGGCTGAACTGCAAGCCGAGGTGGAGCGCTGGCTCAAAGCCGCCGAAGCGGCCGATGCGGAGGAAGACAAGCTCTACGGCGACAAGCGCGGCGACGAGATGCCCGAGTGGGTGGCCGATGCGCAGAAGCGACTGGAGAAGATCCGCGCTGCCAAGGCTGCGCTGGAGGCGGAGGCCAAGGCCGCCGCCGAGGAGGAGGAGCGGCGGCGGGCCGCGGCGGAAGCGCAGCGCATCGCCGAAGGCGGCAAGAAGAACGGCAAGACACCGGCGCCGCCGAAGGCCGAGCCTGACGGCAAGAGCCAACGCAACTTCACCGACCCGGACAGCCGCATCCTGAAGACCAAGGACGGCTACATCCAAGGTTACAACGCGCAGGCGGCCGTCGATGCCGAGGCACAGATTATCGTGGCCCAGGGCCTGACGCCGGGCATGAGCGATCAAGATCAACTCGTGCCGCTCATCGATGCGATCCAAGACACGCTTGGCCGCACGCCCAAGGAGGTCTCGGCCGATGCCGGCTACTGCAGCGAGGCCAACCTTGCGGCCTTGGCTGCGCGCAAGATCAGCCCTTATCTGGCGACGGGGCGCGCCAAGCGCCCCGCCGAGGTCAAACGCAACATCACCGGGCCGTTGACCAAGGCCATGCGCGACAAGCTCAAGCGGGCGGCATGGCGAACCCGCTACAGGTTCAGAAAACAGGTCGTCGAGCCGGTGTTCGGACAGATCAAGCAGGCAAGAGGGTTCAGACAGTTCCTGCTGCGGGGTTGCGAGAAAGTGAAGGCCGAATGGGCCCTGATCTGCACCGCCCACAACCTCACCAAGCTCGCAGCCGCCGCATGAGCCGCCTACCGCTCATGACATAACCCACGCAAACGACCTACCTGGACAGGCTCCTAGGCGGCGCTTACGCGCCGCCATTGCCGAACTTCCAGACGGGGATGCCAAGCTTACGGGCCTTGTCGGCGAGGTTGTCCTGAATGCCCGTTCCAGGAAAGTGC
>DATLXW010000149.1:0-3038 GCA_035575415.1 Methyloceanibacter sp.
GTTCCGCGCGGATGGCGGGACAGCCGCCGTTCGACAATGCCTCGCCTGACCGGGTCGAGACTCGCCGCGCCAAGCGACCTGCGCACCCGGTCGAACACGATGTCTTTGCCGCCGGCGGTGCCGGTCATCGCCGTTCCCTCCATTGCGTCCGCGCGTAGAGACTCAGAAAGGTACGGCCTTGCGGTGCCGGGAGGTCGCGCGTCCTCGTCCAGCCCGTGGCGAAGGGAAGCCGGCGCAAGCTTCCGCGCGGCCCTCCACGCAGCGCGAGGACGCGCACGACGATTGCCGCCAGCGCGCGATAGAGCCGCGGCCGCTTGGCGGCAAAGGCCCAGAGCTTCAACGCCAGCCGCTCGAAAAGCGGTGGATTGCCGCGACCGAAGTCTCGTTCCCGCCAGGCGCGCATCATGTCCGGAAGCGGAATCTCCATCGGGCAGACCGCCTCGCAGCGACCGCAAAAACTCGACGCATTTGGGAGATCGCGCGCGCGGTCGATGCCTTGCAGTTGCGGCGTGAGCACCGCGCCCATCGGTCCCGGATAAACCGAGCCATAGGCGTGTCCGCCGATCGCGCCATAGACCGGACAATGATTGAGACAGGCGCCGCAGCGGATGCAGCGGAGCATGTCGGCGAATTCGTTGCCGAGCATTTCGCTCCGCCCATTGTCCAGCAACACGACGTGATAATTGGCCGGGCCGTCGGGGTCGCGCTGGCGCCGCGCTCCGGTGAAGAAGGTCGTATAGGTGGTGATGTCCTGGCCGGTGGCCGAGCGGGCGAGCAGGCGCAAGATCGTCGCTGCATCCTCGAGCGTCGGCACGAGCTTCTCGATCGAGGCAACGACGATGTGCAGGCGCGGAAGCGTCGCCGTCAGGTCGCCGTTTCCTTCATTAGTGACGATGACCGCGGACCCCGTCTCGGCGATAAGAAGATTGGCGCCGGTGATGCCGGCATCGGCGGCTAGGAATTTCTCGCGCAAGACCTGGCGCGCCTCCGCCACGAGCAGTTGCGCCTGATCGAGCCTGCGCCCGTGCGGCAGGCGCCGATGCGCGCGGCGGAAATCGGCTTCGATCGTCTCCTTGTTGAGATGGATGACGGGCGCGATGATGTGGCTCGGCATCTCGCCCCGGAGCTGCACGATATACTCGCCGAGATCGGTCTCGACCACCTCGATCCCGGCGCACTGGAGGTGAGCGTTGAGACCGATCTCTTCCGACACCATCGACTTGCCCTTGGTGACGAGCTTGGCGTTCGCGTCCTGGCAGAGCTTGAGGATGATGGCGCGCGCCTCGGCCGCCCCCGGCGCGTAATGCACTTCTCCGCCGCTCTCCTGCACTTTGCGCTCGAACGCCTCGAGATAAAGGTCGAGATGCGAGAGCGTATGATTCTTGATCTCGCGCGCTTCCTCGCGCAGGCGGTCGAACTCCGGGAGCTTCACCTTCGCTGCGCGCCGCTTGTCGATGAAGCCGTGCTCGACGTTGAGAAGCGCCCTTTGTAGCTTCGCGTCGGCAAGCGCGGCCGCCGCCGCGCGTTTGAAGTCTTGCCCTTTCGCGTCGGTCATGGCTGAACGCCTCAGCGTTTGTGTCGCGATGCGGCGATCGCCGGCTCGGCGGTCATGCCGGCCAAGACCTCAGCCACGTGCCGCACTTCGATACTCGCTCCTTCGCGGGCGAGCCGTCCGGCGATCTGCATCAGGCAGCCGAGATCGCCGGACAACACGGCGCGCGCGCCCGTCGCCCCGATGTCGCGGAGCTTGCTGTCGGCGATCGCGGTGGAAATGTCGGGATATTTGGCCGCGAAGGCCCCGCCGAAGCCGCAGCAGGCTTCGCTCTCGGCAAGCTCGGTAAGCGACAAGCCTGCGACGCTTTGCAGCAACAGCCGCGGCGCGTCTTTGATGCCGAGCTCGCGCAGCGAAGAGCAGGAATCGTGATAGGTAACCGTGGCGTTGTAACTCGCATCGACCCGGTCGAGCCGAAGCACGTCGACGAGAAACGAGGTCAGCTCGAAACTTTTCGCCGCCAGCGCTTGGGCGCGCTCGGCGTAGGTCGGGTTGTCGGCAAGAAGGCGTGGGTAGTGCAGGCGCAACATGCCGGCGCAAGAGCCCGATGGGGCAACGACGTAGTCGAAGTCCTCGAACGTCTCGATCACCTGCCGGGCGATGGCGGCGGCGTCTTTGCGATCGCCGGAATTGTAAGCGGGTTGTCCGCAGCAAGTCTGCGCGCGCGGCACTTCGACCTTGGCCCCGCCCAATTCCAGCAGCTTGATCGCGGCAAAGCCTACGCTCGGCCGGAATAGATCGACGAGGCAAGTGACGAATAGCCCGACCCGTGGTCCGTCCTTGGCTGGGGAAGACTTAGAAACCATCGCCGGGCCACATTTGCATAGTGTGGCGGTGGATGGGAGCCAGGATGTACATTGCCGGCGCGACTCGAGAGCGGCGAACTGCGATGCAAGGCTTGCGGGAAAGCATGAGGGTGTTGGGCGCCTGGGCGCTCATGGCGTTTTTCGCCCTGCCGCCGGGGGGAGGTGCGGCCGAGCCTACGCGGCTCGTCACCCCACTCGCCTATGGTACCCATCTGCCGGGGCTCGGCTCCTCCGCTCTTACCTTCGCCAAGCTCATCAAGGAGCGCTCTGGCGGCGCGCTTCTGCTCGATTTGAAGGAGCCGGGCGACGGCATGAAACCGCAGGAAATCTTGAAGCAAGTGTCCGGGGGCGTAGCCGACGCGGGGTTTTCGACGGCAAGCTTCTGGGCGGCCGAGCTTCCGGCAGCCCCCTTATTCTCGGGCTATCCGTTCGGCCCCGGTGGCGCGGACTATCTCGCCTGGTTCGAGCAGGGCAACGGCCGCAAGCTTTACCAGGAGATGTACGATCATGCCGGCCTCAAGCTGCATGTGCTGCCTTGCGCCTTCGGCGGGGCGGAAGCCGGGGGCTGGTTCGCCAAGGAGATCGAGACGGCGCAGGACATCAAGAGCTTGCGCATGCGGATTTTCGGTC
Organism: Methyloceanibacter sp.; assembly: GCA_035575415.1. GTDB lineage: Bacteria > Pseudomonadota > Alphaproteobacteria > Rhizobiales > Methyloligellaceae > Methyloceanibacter. Next base: position 2,989 of record DATLXW010000149.1, read on the forward strand.
TGGGCGGCAGGGTCATGTCGCGACTCGGCGCGACCACGGCGGTCATTCCC
>DATLXW010000150.1:0-19287 GCA_035575415.1 Methyloceanibacter sp.
GGCGGGGCGATGCAAGTCGCGATTCGGTCGCTACTGGAGAGCGGGCAGACTCCGGTCGGCTACGCGCGTCAGTCGCTAAGCGATTGCGCTCACTATTACGCCGCCGGTAAAGGCGCACGCAGCATGGTCGTGTTGTTCTCCGGCCTGACGCGGCGACCGGGCGTGCCGATTTCCTGTTTTCTACAGAGTTTGCGCGACGATCTTTACGACGTGCTGATGCTTCAAGATCCGAAGAAGCTCCATTTCGACAGCGGCGTGCCCGGCTTCGGCTCCTCTTTTCTCGAGCTCGCGCGCAGGATTGAGGCGTTCGCGGAGACCAAGGGCTATACCGAGATCATCACTTACGGCGTAAGCATGGGCGGTTATCCCGCTTTACGCGCGGGCATCCTGCTCGGCGCGAAGCGCGCAATCAGCATCGGCGGAACCTATGTCTGGCATGTCGGCCGTCTCATCCGCAACGAACCGACGAGCAAAGCCTTCGATCTCCTCTGCCCATGCTACGCCGATACCAAGACGGAATTGGTGTCGGTCGTTGCGGCCAAACAAAAGAACGACCTTCGGGCCCTGGAGATTCTGCAAGCCACTTTTCCGAAATGCGTGGCAATCAAGGTCAATACTGATCAACACGTGGTAGTGGCCTTCTTCCTGAGGACGCACTTGCTACGCCTATTTCATGCGTGCCTCTTCGAATATTGGCACGATACGACCGTCCGATCAGGTCTGCTGGCGATCGCGGAAGATGCGGCAAACCATATCCAATGGATCGAGATGCGCGGAAGCCCCAACCACAAACGTCAGGTCAACGTTCTGCAGCAGAGGCTGGAGCAGATTCAGCGGAGCCTTTCGTGGCGGCTGACGAAACCGCTTCGAGATGTAGGATCGGCGCTTCGGCGGCTGGGACTGGGCCGCAGACCCTAAACCGAGGCCTCCTCCTCGATCCGCGCCATGTCCGCGTCCGACAGTCCGAAATGATGGCCGATCTCGTGCACCAGCACATGGGTTATGATGGCACCGAGGGTTTCCTCGTGCTCGGCCCAATAATCGAGGATCGGACGCCGGTAAAGAAACACCATGTCCGGTAGTGCGCCCGAGTCGAGCACGCTTTTGCGGGAGAGATCGACGCCTTGGTAGAGCCCGAGCAGATCGAAGGGCGACTCGATACCCATCGAATCGAGCACTTCATCGGTGGGAAAATCCTCGATGCGGATGATTACGTCGCCAGTCAGGGCACGGAAGCGGGAAGGCAGACGGCTATAGGCTTGCTCTGCAATCGCCTCGAACTCCGCCAGGCTCGGGGCTTCGAGTTTGCTCCAATCCGCCACGCTGCCACTCCATGGACAATCTGAACCGCGGATGAATGTAGCGATCAGACCCGGTTCAGGCCATCGGAGTCAGTTTCTGCCTCAGACCTGCCCGCGCGTCTGCGGGACAGGATGAAGCAGAAGGACTTTCGACATGATCAAGAAAAGCGTGTTTGCCGCGTTGGGGGCTCTCGGCATAGCGATGGCGGGAGCCGCCGCGACCTCGACTCCAGCCGCGGCTCATTACGGCTATAGCTGGTATCGCCCGGCATGCGGCCCGTGGAACGGCTGGTGCCGCTACTATTACTACCGGCCCGGCTACAGCTTCTATTTCGGCTATGGCAGGCCCTATTGGGGCGGCTATTACGGCTACAAATACGGCTATAAGCACGGCTATAAGCACGGCCATTACAAGCACTAGCCCCTAGCCGGCGGGCAAGTGTCAAAGAGGGCGCGCCGCCAGGACATGCCGCAGCGATTGCATGCGGGAAGTCGACGGCGCGCCCTTCCGCTATTCCGGCTTCCGCGCGACAAGGATCGCTTCGCGCAAGCGGAACGCGAGGCCGGTGCCGGCCTCGTGCGGCCGCAACAGATCGTTTAGCGGCGCTTCGCTAAGCCTCTTTCGCAGCATGGTCGCGGTCGCATCGCCGCAGCGCATGCGCGCGACCCAAGGATCGAAGGCGATCTCCTGATCCATGACCTCGCTATACGTCAGCGCGAAACCGGCGTCGGCAAGCAATCTGTGCCATTCCGAAAGGCTCAAGCATCTGCCGTGGCTCGGATCGCGCAGCTTCTCGAAGCCGTTGTAGGCGCGCGCCAGCGTGTCGTCTTCGGGCGAAACGTTGTCGACCAAGGCGAACACGCCGCCGGGCATGAGCACGCGCAGCGCTTCCCGCACGAATGTCACGGGATTGCGGAAATGATGCGCGGCGAGCCGGCAAGTCACGAGATCGAAGCTCGTGTCGGGGAAGGGAAGGTCTTCGGCAGCGGCGCGCGCAGTTCTGACATTAGCGAGGCCGCGTTCCGATGCGAGCCGCTTCGTTTCCGCCAGCATCGCCTCGGTGATGTCGCTTGCCGTGACCTTGGCGACATGCGGCGCGAAGGCAAGCGCGGCATGGCCTGCGCCGGTGGCGACGTCGAGGACGCGCCAATGCGGCTTGGGCTCAACGAGCTCGACGAGCCGCGCGAGGCTCTCGCCCTTGGCATGCACTTGCGAAGCGGCGTAATCGGCTGCGGCTGCACCGAATTGCTTTTGGACGAGGGAGGTCACCCCGATGACCTTCACACTATCATGGCCCGGCTCGACCGCGTATCAAGCAAAGACCAAGCTTAGTTTATCGTAAGCGACGGCAATACTGGATTCCCGCTTGCGGGGAATGACGGTGTCAATGGAATTCGCGGATATCGACGAAACGGCCGGCGATGGCCGCAGCGGCCGCCATCTGCGGCGAGACGAGGTGGGTGCGGCCGAGGCGCCCCTGACGTCCCTCGAAATTGCGGTTCGAGGTCGAGGCACAGCGTTCGCGGGGGGCGAGCTGGTCGGGGTTCATGCCGAGGCACATTGAGCAGCCGGGCTCGCGCCATTCGAAGCCCGCCTTCTTGAAGATCTGATCGAGACCCTCGGCTTCGGCCTGCGCCTTCACCAGGCCTGAGCCAGGGACGATCATGGCGCGGATATTTTCGTTGACCCTGCGCCCGGCGACGATCTTGGCGACGGCGCGCAGATCCTCGATGCGCGCATTGGTGCAAGAGCCGATGAAGATGCGGTCGAGCTTGATGTCGGTTATCTTCTCACCGCCTTGCAGGCCCATATATTCGAGCGCACGGATCGCGGCCTTGCGCTTCGTCTCGTCGGCGATCTCCTCGGGCTTCGGCACACGGCCGGTCACCGAGACCACCTGCTCGGGGCTCGTGCCCCAGGTGACGAGCGGCGGCAAATTCTCCGCATGCAGCACCACCTCGCGGTCGAATTCGGCGTCTTCGTCGGAATAGAGCTTCTCCCATTCGCGCACGGCGAGTTCCCAAGCGCCCGCTTTCGGCGCGCGCGGGCGACCCTTGATATAGTCGAAGGTCTTCCCGTCGGGCGCGATCAGGCCGGCTCTCGCGCCGCCCTCGATCGACATGTTGCAGATGGTCATGCGCCCTTCCATCGACAGCGCCCGGATCGCCTCGCCGGCATATTCGATGACGTGACCGTTGCCCCCGGCGGTGCCGATCTCGCCGATGATGGCGAGAATGATGTCCTTGGCGGTGACGCCGTCTTTGAGCGCGCCGTCGACGCGCACGCGCATGTTCTTCGCCTTCTGCTGGATCAGCGTCTGGGTGGCGAGCACATGCTCGACCTCGCTCGTGCCGATGCCGTGAGCGAGTGCGCCGAAGGCGCCGTGGGTCGAGGTGTGGCTGTCGCCGCACACGATGGTTGTGCCGGGGAGGGTGAAGCCCTGCTCGGGGCCGATGATGTGCACGATCCCCTGACGGCGGTCGCGCTCGCTGAAATACTCTATGCCGAATTCCCTGGCATTTTCGGCAAGGGTCGCGACTTGGAGTGCAGATTCCGGGTCGTCGATGCCATGGCTGCGGTCGGTGGTGGGCACATTATGGTCGACCACGGCAAGCGTCTTCTCAGGCGCGCGCACTTTGCGTCCGGCCATGCGCAGGCCTTCGAAGGCCTGTGGGCTCGTCACTTCGTGCACGAGATGCCGGTCGATGTAGATCAGGCAGGTGCCGTCAGGCGCCTCATGCACGAGATGGGCGTCCCAAATCTTGTCGTAAAGCGTGCGCGGCTTGCTCATGGCCGAGGTGGAGGGGGCTCGATTTTCCCCTCAAATAGCGCCTCCGGCCGGCGTTTACAAACCCCCAAAATGGGGCGCGGGAAGCGCATTTTTTGGATGTTAAGCGCCGAGAAAGTCGCGCTTGCCGAGTTCCACGCCGTTATGGCGGAGGATGAGATAGGCGGCGGTGACGTGGAAAAAGAGGTTCGGCAGGACGAAGCCGAGCAGATAATCCCGGCCGGTGAAGGTCATGTCGCTGCCGCCGACGGTAATCTTGATTGGCCGCTCCTCGCTGCCGTCGATCTTCTCGCGCGGAACCGCCCCAATGAATTTTAGCGTGCCGCGGATGCGCTCCTGAAGCTCGGGAAAGCTCGTCTCGGTGTCAGGCACGCTCGGAGGCTCGTTGCCGGCAAGCCGCGCAGAGCCGCGCAAGGCAAAATCGCAAGCGAGCTGGACCTGGCGCGAGAGCGGGAACATGTCAGGCGCAAGCCTATCGGCGATGAGGACGGATGGATCGATCTTGCGCGCTTCGGCGAAGGCGGCGCCCTTGGTTAAAATCGAAGACAGATTGTGGAGCGCGCGGGTGAAGACCGGAATGGAAGCCTGATACATCGAAAGCGGCATGACGATCCCTGTAGCCTAGATTTGGATTGCGCGGCTTAACGCGCGGATCATGGGCCCGCAAGCAGCGCCGATGCCGCGCCCGGTCACTTTCCTGCGAGCTCGACTTCGCTAGCCCTTTTTAGGCTTTTTCGCCGCCTTGTCCTTGGCGGGCTTTTCGGCCTCGGCTTTGGCCCCTGCCTTAGCCTTCTCGCCCTCACCTTCTTCTTCTTCGGCGGGGATCTCGTCCACCGTGGTCTCGGCCATCAAGTCCGTGGCCTTGCCGACCCAGTCGTCATGCTCGATGGCGCCGTTCAGCGAAAGCTGCTCGTCGAGCCAGGCGATCTCGTCGTCGGTGAGATTGGTGATCTGCTCGAACTTGATCAGCCCCAGCTTGTTGAGCTTGGCCTCAAGCTCCGGCGTAATGCCCTTGATCAGCTTGAGATCGTCAGGCTCGCCCTTCGGCCTCTTGAAGCCTTTAAAGGCTTCCGTCTTCTTGCCCCTCACCTCCTGACGCTCGACGATGCGCGCCGATTTGCCGCGCCTGCCGCGCAGGTAATAGAGCTTGGCACGCCGCACGCGGCCCCTGCGCACGACTTCGATCGAATCGATCAGCGGCGAGTGAACCGGAAAAACGCGCTCGACACCTTCGCCATAGGAGATCTTGCGCACGGTGAAATTCTCGTTGACCCCGCCGCCGGAGCGCCCGATGCACACGCCCTCATAGGCCTGCACGCGGGTGCGGTCGCCCTCGACCACCTTGACGTTGACGCGCAGCGTGTCGCCGGGGGCAAAATCGGGAACTTTGCGCTTTTTGGAGAGGGCGGCAGCCTGCTCTTTATCGAGCTGCTCGATGATATTCATGGTAATGACCTTTCGGTGGGCGCCTGCCTTGGCCTTTTGAGCCTTCCGGCGAACGCCATTCTTTTTGATTGATCCAGTCTCAAAATGCGGGGGCAAGCCCCCCTTGCGCCGGGCTTTCCTAGCTTAGCGCGCTTTCCTTGTCGAGGTCATTCGGCGCGGGATTTGCAGACATAGAGGGTGAGCCAGTCCTGGCTTTCGGGCAGCATGAGCCTGATGTGGTCGGGCTTCTTGGAGAGGTCGAAATGCAGGATGCCGATCGTGCCAGGCTGCCGGCAGTTCGCCTCGTAGGCCTCGGTGCCGATCTTCGTCTCCTTGGTCGCGCCGAGGATGCAGAACACGTTCGGGCCCTCGATCACGCCGCGCCTGATCTCGAACTCCGGGGCTCCCTCTTTGCAGCCGTCGTCGGTCGTCGCGTATTTGCCGACGAGATGATCGGTATAAACCTGTGCCCCGGCGGCGACGGGGAGAAGCAGAAGGGCAAGAAGAAAGATCGTGCGGAGAAGCATGGGTCTAATATTAATCATTTCGCACCGGGCGTATATCCCACCGCGACATAGCCGGCTCAAGCGTCACGCTTGCCGTATCTCTGCCAGAGGTCGGGGCGGCGCTGCTTGGTGATCTTCTCGGCCTGCTCGCGCCGCCACTTGGCGATGGCCTTGTGATCGCCGGAGAGCAGGACCTCGGGGATGGGTCTTCCTTCCCAAAGGCGCGGGCGGGTGTAGTGCGGATATTCGAGCAGGCCTTGAGCGAAGCTCTCCTCGGCGAGCGAGCTTTCGTTGCCGGCAACGCCGGGCAGGAGGCGCACGACAGCATCGATGACCACTTGCGCGGCAAGCTCGCCGCCGGAAAGCACATAGTCGCCGATGGAAATCTCCTCGACGTTGCGCGCCTGCAGGACGCGCTCGTCGATGCCCTCGAAGCGGCCGGAAAGCAGGATCACGCCTGGTGCGCCGGCGAGCTCGCGCGCCTGCTCCTGCATGAAGGGATAGCCGCGCGGCGAAAGATAAATAACCGGCGTGCCCGCTTCCGCGCGCGCGCGCGCGGCATCGATGGCGGAAGCGGCAATATCGGCGCGCATCACCATGCCGGCCCCGCCGCCCGCCGGCGTGTCGTCGACCGAGCGATGCTTGTCGGTGGCGAAATCGCGGATGTTGATGATGTCGAGCGCCCATTTGCCTTCGGCGAGCGCCTTGCCGGCAAGGCTCGAGCCGAGCGTCCCGGGGAACATCTCGGGGAAGATGGTGAGCACTGTCGCGCGCCAGGTCATGCTGTAGATTCGTTACGAAGCTCCGCGCGGATGCGCATGAGGAGATGGCCCAGCCTGTTTTGGCCCGTGCCGTCCTCGCCGATACCCCAGTAATAGTCGTTGGGCGCGGCCTCGGCGAGGTCTTCGTTGCGGGTGGCGAGCAGAAGCGCACGCAAATCGGCATGCTGCGCGAATTTCGCGCGTACGGCGCGTTCCATCACCGCGTCCTTTACTTCAGACCAGTCGGGGCGCGCCTTATGGCGGTATTTCACCGAAAGCCTCTTCGCGATCACCGGCTTGGCGGCCGCGCGGATCTTCTCTTGCAGCGCCGCGTCGGCAAATTTCTGCGCCTGGTAGTAATGCTCGACCGAGGGCCAGATCGCGCTGTCGATCTCGATGGGGAACGGAGCGAAATTCGAGAATTCGCGATGAGTATCGGATTTGGAGAGAAAACGGATAGTCATGGAGCGTCACCATTTATTGTTCGCCGAAGCGATTGCCCGGGACACGCTCCATTCGTCCGGGATGACGTGACTTAATCGAACAATCCTTCCGGCGGGTCAAGAGTGATGCGGCCGCCTTCGACATCGATCTCGGGCACGGTGTCGCGGGTGAAGGGCACGAGCACGGTGGCTCCGCCACCTGCCGGCTTGATCTCGATAAGGTCGCCGGCGCCGAAGTTCTGCACGGCGAACACCGTGCCGATCGGCGTTCCGTCAGTGCCGAACGCGGACAGGCCGATCAGATCGGCGTGATACCATTCATCGGCCTCGCGCTTCGGCAACCGCGCGCGGGAAATATAGAGCTTGGTGCCGGCAAGCGCTTCCGCGGCGTTGCGATCCCTCACGCCTTTGATGCGGGCGATGAGCGCCTTCGGGGTAATGCGCACAGTCTCGATTTCGACGCTGCGGCCCTCCTCGTCCTCGAGCGCGCCGTAGCGGGCGATGGCCGCAGGCTCTTCGGTATAGTAGCGAAGCCGCACCTCGCCTTTCAGTCCCTGCGCCGCGCCGATCTCGCCGAGCAGCACGCGGTCTTCCGGCTTTGGCGATTTGAATGGCGGCTCGCCGCTTGCTCCCCCTCCCCCCTTGTGGGGGAGGGTGGGGAGGGGGGTAAACCCCGTATGCCGAGTATGTCGCTTACCCCCCTCCGCTCGGGCTTTGCCCTCGCGCGCTCCCCCAAAAGGGGGGAGGTGGGAGTCCTTGACCGCGCCTATGCGCTTGCTTGTCCGAGGCTTGCGCAAGGCTTAAGCGGGCTCGGCTTCGGCCGCTTCTGCAGCCGGCGAGGCGGAGGCTTCTGCCGCGGCTTTCGCCTTCTCTTCCGCCGCGGCGCGCTTTGCCTCCTCGCGCTCGAGCCGCTTCTTGCCGGGCTGACCCTTCTGCGGGTTCGAGCGCGCTTCGCGCTTGCGGATGCCGGCGGCATCGAGAAAACGCAACACGCGGTCGGTCGGCTGGGCGCCGTGCCCCAGCCAATATTTCACGCGCTCCTCGACGAGCTTCACGCGCTCCGGCGAGCCTTTGGGCTGGAGGGGATCGTAGGTGCCGAGCCGCTCGATATAGCGGCCGTCGCGCGGGCTCTTCGAATCGGCGACGACGATACGGTAATAAGGCCGCTTCTTCGCGCCGCCTCGCGCTAGTCTGATCTTCAGTGCCATTTCGCGTTTTCTCCTAATCTCTCCATTCACACCACGTCATGCCCGGCAATGACGGGAAAGGGGTTGACTGCATCATCGTTTCTTCGAGCCGGGAAGGCCGGGGAGGCCGCGCGGCAATCCCCGGGGAATGCCAGGGAAATTGCCGGGAATTGCGGGGAAATTACCCGGCAAGGCGCCGGGAGGCAGCGGCAGTCCGCCTTGGGGAAACTCCTGCGGAAGTTCAGCGGAAAGCTCGGGCGGGGCGCCGCCGAAGAGCTGGCCGAGCAGGCCGCGTTTCTTGCCGAAGACCTTCATCATGTCGGCCATCTGCCGGTGCATCTTCACCAGTTTGTTGATGTCCTGTACGCTGGTGCCGGAGCCGGCGGCGATGCGCTTCTTGCGCGAGGCGTTGAGGAGCTTCGGATTCTTGCGCTCAGCGCGTGTCATCGAGCCGATCATCGCCTGCTGACGCTTGAGGATGGTCTCGTCGAGCTTGGCGGCGTCGAGCTGCTTCTTGATCTTGCCGACGCCGGGCAGCATGGAAAGCACGCCGCCCATGCCGCCGAGCTTTTGCATCTGCTTCAGTTGCTCGGCGAGATCGTCGAGATCGAAGGCGCCTTTCTTGACCTTGGCGGCGATCTTCTGCGCCTTGTCGAGTTCGACAGTCTCGATCGCTTTCTCGACAAGACCCACCACGTCGCCCATGCCGAGAATGCGGCCGGCGATGCGGTCGGGATGGAAGTCCTCGAGCGCGTCGAGCTTTTCGCCGGTGCCAATCAGCTTGATCGGCTTGCCGGTGACCGCCCGCATGGACAGCGCGGCGCCGCCTCTGCCGTCGCCGTCGACCCTGGTCAGCACGATGCCCGTAAGAGAGACGCGTTGATCGAAGCTCTTGGCGAGGTTGACGGCGTCCTGCCCGGTGAGCGCGTCGGCGACGAGCAATGTCTCATGCGGCTTGGCGATGTTCTCTATAGCCGCCGTTTCGGCCATCAGCTCTTCGTCGATATGGGTGCGGCCGGCGGTGTCGAGCAGAAGCACGTCGTAGCCGCCGCGCCTTGCGGTCTCGACTGCGCGCCTTGCGATATCGATGGGATTCTCGCCGGCGACGATGGGAAGCGTGGCAACGCCAATTTGCCCGCCGAGCACGCGCAGTTGCTCCTGCGCCGCGGGCCTCCGCGTATCGAGCGAGGCCATCAGCACTTTCTGCTTGTCGCGGCTCTCAAGCCGCTTGGCGAGTTTGGCGGCGGTTGTGGTCTTGCCCGAGCCCTGCAGGCCGACCAGCATCATCACCACCGGGGAGGAGGCGGCAAGGTCGATCCCCTGCGCATCCGAACCGAGCGTGCGCACGAGCTCGTCGTGCACAATCTTGATAACCATCTGCCCCGGGGTGATCGAGCGCACCACCTCCTGGCCGACGGCCTTCTCCTTCACCCGGTCGGTGAAGGAGCGCACCACGTCGAGCGCGACATCGGCCTCAAGCAGCGCGCGACGCACCTCGCGCATGGCTTCGGAAACGTCGGCCTCGGTCAGCGCCCCTTTGCGGGTGAGCTTGTCGAAAATGGCGCCAAGCCGCTCGGATAACGTCTCGAACATCGTACCTTCTGTCCAATCTAATCGCGCTCAACGAAGCAAGAGGCCTCGGCGCAAAGCGAAAACGCACCCGAGGGCGCATCGCGCTGTCGGGTGTTGACCCCCCTGCCTCCCGGTCCGTCCTTGTTGCGCTCCAAGTTCCCCGAGCGCTGGCCATGTGCAGGGCGGCGGCTCGTTCTCAAGAGCTGCCTTGAATTTGACCGCGAATGTCGGCGAGGGAGGCGCCCAAGTCAAGCGCAAGGCACCGGTTTTTTGAGCTCTGGCGGGTTCGATTCTATTGCCTGGCAGCGAAATAGTTGCCGTGGAAATGGAAGGGGATGGCGTGGGGCGCCTCGGCGCGCGCCAGCTCCTTCAGGGTGGCTGCGTCGAGCACGAGCAGGAAGGACCGCTCGCGCTCGATATCGAGCACGATCGACAGCAACACGCCATCGTCTTCGTCCTTTGCCCCGGGCGATGGCACGAACACCGGTTCGCCCGGATAGAGGCCGCCGAAGTGCCAGCTATTGGCCTGTCCGGTCTCGGTGTCGATCTTGACGATGCAATCGAGGAAATCGCCTTCGACCTTGATGCCCACCCCCCAAACATAACGGTAGGATTTGCCGGCACATTTTTCATAATTAATCCGCGGCAATTCCAGCGGCACGTCCGCCAGCGTTCGCCGCGTGACGACATCGTCGCTGCCGTCGACGAGGATGCGAAGGCGGATCAGCTTCCCGGTCGCGCCGATCGGCGTGCCGGCCCGCAAGCGCGCGAGATAAAGCCCATCGATGATCGTTGCGTCGTCATAGGCGACGAGGTCGATATCGAGCGCGCCGCCGCGTTCGACGGCGTTGACGTGGTGGAAGGCAAACAGCGCGTCCGTCTTCACCGTCTTCACCAGACGTCCCGAGTCTTTCTCGACCACATGAAAGACGAGACCGCGCGCGGGCTGCCAGCGATAGTTCTGAATGAAAGGCTTGCCGGAGAGGCGCAGGTCGATCGGATTGACCACGAGAGGAAATTCCGTCAGCACGAGATAGCGCTCGCTCATGCCAAAGCTGTGCATGTAGGCGGGACGCTCGGCCGGAATTTTGGCCACCAGCCTCTGCCTGCCGTTGTCGCCGATGCTGACGAAGCGGTAGACGCTGCTGAGGCCGAGATCGGCGACGTAATTGTAGTGGCGAGCCCGCGCCGCATCGTAATGCGGGTGAGCGGTCGAGACTTGCCCCCTGAGCGCACGGCGATAGCCGAACACCCCGAGTGTGTCCAAGGTTTTTGGCGAGAGGCGCATGGGGATCGACGTCTCGGTAAAGGCGACGGCTTGGCGCGCATAGGCGGAGATGTTGACGCAGCAATTGTCGGTGAGTTTCGGGAAGAAGATCGCCGCCACCCGCCCGAACAGGGTGCGGCAGGGGTCGGTTGCGAACTCGCCGTAGGAAATGCGTCCCGCCGTCTCCGCCGCGCGATAGGCGTTGCTTTGCAGGAAGCGGTTGGCATAGGTCACGGCCCCGCGCGAAAAGGCGAAGCGATGCAACATCGCAAGCCCATCGAACCAGTGATTATAGGTCCGGTCGCCGACCTCGAATTTGGAGGGTCCGGTGCGCAGAAGCACGCCCTCGAGCCACGTGGGAAGCTCGCCAGCCACGGGCAAAGCAACCGGATCCGCGATCTCACGCGTCAGCGAGCGGAATCCGGCGCCATAGGCAAAGGGCGGCCTCTGCTGCATCACGGCACCTCAAACGAGCGAACTTACGGGTGCGTTCCTTAAGACCGGCTCAATGCGGCAGCGTTTGCGAAAAAGCGTTGACGATCACCACCCCGCCTACGATCAAACCAAGGCCGATCAGGGCCGGGACGTCGAGCGGCTGCTTGAACCAGAGCCAGCCGATCAGGGCGATGAGAACGATGCCGAGACCGGCCCAGACCGCATAGGCTATGCCGACCGGCACGATGCGCAAGCTTAATGCGAGGAAGAAGAGGGAGGCGGCGTAGCTGAGTGCCATGACGAGGCTCGGCAGAAAGCGCGAGAAGGTTTCGGACGCTTTCAGCGCCGAGGTGCCGAGCACCTCGAAGACGATGGCGGCGGCGAGATAAACATAAGCCAGGGCTAACGACACGGATCCCCTCCTTATTCACGTCACTCCACAACCCTCGCCATCGGCGCAAGCGGAAGCGACACCGCGAGATCGAGCAAGGCCTCGTCGGCCCCCTGCCAACCGATGAAGGAGAGTCCGATGGGACAATTGGCGGCTTCCGTGGCCGGCAGCGAAATCTGCGGCAGGCCGGCGTGGCCGGCAAGACAGGTATGGCCAAGGATCTTGGCACGAAACGAGGCGAAGGCCGGGCCGTCGGGCACGCCCCATTGCGGCGGCAACGTGGGCGTGGTGGGAAGCACGATCAGCGTCCCCGGCTGGACCAGAGACGCGAGGCGCTCGGCAACGGCGCGGCGAACCTTGCGCGCGGCGACGGCTTCGCCCACGGTGACCTGCGCCGCGATGGCGAAGCGCTCTTTGATGCCGGGACCGAGCTTCACCGCGTGCGACTTGATAAAGGGAAGCAGCGTCGATTGCAGCTCGAAGGCTTGGATGGCGCTGAAGGCGTTGCGCCAGGCTTCGATCTCGTCGCCGGCGATAATCCGGTGCTCGGGGGTGGGGAGCGCCGGTCCGATCGCCGCCATGACCCGCCATAGCGCTTCTTCCGCTTCCGGTTCATCATGCTTGAAAAAGTCTTCGGCGAGAATTACGCGCTCGATCCCGGTGTAAACCGGCTCACCTTCCAAAAGGGCATGGCCCACTTTGCGGAGCAGTTCCACATCGCGGGCGAGTATGCCCACTGTGTCGAAGCTCGGCGCCATCGGGGTTACGCCCTCAACCGAGATGCGGCCATGGGTCGGGCGCAGACCGTAGAGTCCGGAGAACGACGCCGGCACGCGGGTCGAGCCGCCGGTATCGCTGCCGAGCGCGAAATCGCACAGATTGGCGGCGACCGCCGCGGCGGAACCGCAAGAGGAGCCGCCGGTGACGCGCTGCGGCGCGCGGCTGTTGATCGGCTGCCCATAATGGGCATTGTTGCCGAGCAAGCTATAGAAGAACTCGTCGCAGATGGTGAGGCCGGTACAGGTGGCCCCGGCGTCGAGCAGCCACTGGATCGCGCGCGCGGTGGAAGGCGAGGCGCGCGCGTTTGCATACCAATCCGGGTTGCCGTTCGAGACCTTATGGCCGGCGATCGCGAACATGTCCTTGACCATGAAGGTCGTCCCGGCCAGCAAGCCCTGCTTACGCCCCTCAAGCGGTTCCTTGAGCGTATGAGGGACGAGCGCGTTGACAGGGTCGCGGTCTGGAACGGAGGTCATGCGGCTTTTCCGCTGTGGGAAAGTGGGAAAGGCCATATAGCATGGGGCCAATCGGACGATTCACACAAGACGGCAGCATTTCATTGCATGTGGACAAGCGAGGCGATCGAAGTCTGCCCGGCGCGGTGTGGGCGCTCGGGTTTACCTCGCTGCTAATGGACACCTCCTCGGAACTGATCCACGGACTGCTTCCGGTATTTCTCGTGGTTACGCTCGGTGCCAGCGCAACGGCGCTCGGCGTGATCGAGGGCATCGCCGAGGCGACGGCGCAGGTGACGCGCGTATTTTCCGGCTGGTTGTCCGACGTTCTGAGGCGGCGCAAGACCCTTGCGGTCTTGGGCTACGGTCTTGCGGCCGCGGCCAAGCCGTTGTTCCCGCTCGCCAATACGGCGGGGCTCGTGCTCGTCGCCAGATTTGCCGATCGTGTCGGCAAAGGCATTCGCGGCGCGCCGCGCGACGCTCTCCTCGCCGACCTCGCGCCGCCGGAGCAAAGAGGCGCCGCCTTCGGCTTGCGTCAATCGCTCGATACGCTCGGCGCCACGCTCGGTCCCGTCGCCGCGATCGGGCTGATGTATTTGTTCGACGACGATATTCGCGCCGTACTGTGGTTCGCAGTCGTGCCGGCTGTGCTCGCGGTGCTGGTGCTGATGCTCGGGGTCAAGGAACCGAAGCTTGCGCGCCGCAAGAGTCGGGCTCCGCTGAAAGCGGCGGATATCAGCGAGCTCGGCCTCGCCTATTGGAGCGTCATGGTCGCGGGAGCCGTGTTTACGCTGGCGCGCTTCAGCGAAGCTTTTCTTGTCATCCGCGCGCGCGATCTCGGCCTCGCCCTCGCCTTGACCCCCGCCGTGATCGCGGCGATGAGCCTCGTCTATGCGGCCAGCGCTTACCCGGCAGGCAAATTGCAAGACCGGATCGGCGCGCGACCGGTGCTGCTCTTCGGCCTTTCGGTGCTGATCGCGGCCGACGTTCTTCTCGCCTTCGGCACCTCGCTCTTCGTCGCCTTCGCCGGCATCGGCCTGTGGGGCCTGCATATGGGCCTGACCCAGGGCGTGCTATCGGCCTTGATCGCGGGAACGGCGCCGGAGCGCCTGCGCGGCACCGCCTTCGGCCTGTTCGGGCTGATCACCGGGACTGCGGCCCTCGTCGCGAGCGTGGTGGCAGGACTGTTGTGGGATACGATCGGCGCGGAAGCAACGTTTCTTGCCGGGGCCGGCTTCGCCGCGACGGCCCTCCTGGCATTTCTGCTCCCGAAGCGAACGCCCGGCGCTGGCAATGGTGCCGCTGCAACCCCTATATAGGGGCCACAAAGGCAAGACTTTCGATGCAGGCTCAGACCCGCCAATTCCGCAAGATGAACGGGCTCGGCAACGACTTCGTCGTGCTCGACGCGCGGCCGGGTCCGCTTGCCCTAGGCTCTGGCCAAGTGCGCGCCATTGCCGACCGCAAAGCGGGGATCGGCTGCGATCAACTCATCGCGCTCGAAGCGTCGCAGCGGGCCGATGTGTTCATGCGCATCTTCAATGCCGATGGGGGCGAGGTCGGCGCCTGCGGCAACGCCGCCCGTTGCGTCGCCGCGATCGTCGCCTCCGAATGCGGGCGGCAAGAGGTGAGCATCGAAACGCAAAGCGGCGTTCTCGCCGCCAAGGTCAACGACGACGGCAGCGTCACCGTCGATATGGGCGAGCCGCGCTTCGCCTGGAACGAAATTCCGTTGTCGGAGCCGTTCCACGACACGCGTCGCATCGAGCTGCAAATCGGGCCGATCGACAAGCCGGTGCTGCACACGCCCTCGGCGGTCAATGTCGGCAATCCGCATTGCCTGTTCTTCGTCGACGACGTCGAAGCCCACGATCTCGCCCGCTTCGGGCCGATGCTCGAGCATCATCCGTTGTTTCCGGAACGGGCCAATATTTCGCTGGTGCAGGTGCTCGCGCCCGACGCCATCAAAATTCGCACCTGGGAGCGCGGGGCAGGGCTGACGCGGGCTTGCGGAACGGCGGCCTGCGCCGCCGCGGTCGCCGCAGCGCGGCGCAGGCTCACCGGCCGCAAGGTCAAGGTCACGCTTCCCGGCGGCGATCTCTTGATCGAATGGCGGGAAGAGGACGGCCATATCCTGATGACCGGACCCTACATGCTCGACTATGAAGGTGCGCTGCCGGCGGAGCTTTTCACCCCGGCCGGGGCTTGAGCCTCCGTCACTGGCAGGGGGGAGGATTTCGACAGACTTTCATGCTAGAAGCCGCCAATGTCCGACCTCGACATCATTACCTTCGGCTGCAGGCTCAACGCTTACGAGTCTGAGGTCATGCGCGCGCAAGCCGCCGCTGCGGGTTTGGCGGATGCGGTGATCGTCAATACCTGCGCCGTGACCGGCGAGGCTGTGCGCCAGGCGCGGCAGGCGATCCGCAAAGCGCGCCGCGAGCGGCCTTACGCCAAGATCATCGTCACCGGCTGCGCGGCGCAGATCGATCCAGCCCGCTTCGCGGCGATGACGGAAGTCGATCATGTCCTTGGCAATGCAGAAAAGCTCGAGGCGAAGACCTTGGCTCGACTGAGCGCAGAGGACAGCGAGCGCGTCGTCGTCAACGACATCATGTCGGTGCGCGAAACCGCCGCGCACATGATCGACGGGTTCGGCACGCGCGCGCGCGCCTATGTCCAGATTCAAAACGGCTGCGACCATCGCTGCACGTTTTGCATCATTCCCTTCGGCCGTGGACCGTCGCGCTCGGTGCCGGCGGGCGAGGTGGTGTCGCAAGTGCGGCGGCTGGTGGAGCGGGGCTATGCCGAGATCGTGCTTACCGGCGTCGACATCACCGCCTACGGCAAGGACCTTCCCGGCGAGATGACGCTCGGCAAGCTCGTGCGCACGATCTTGAAGCTCGTGCCGGAGCTGCCGCGGCTGCGGCTGTCGTCGATCGACTCGGTCGAGGCCGACCCCGCGCTCATCAAGGCGATCGCCGAAGAAGAGCGGCTCATGCCGCATCTGCATCTCTCGCTGCAATCCGGCGACGACCTGATCCTGAAGCGGATGAAGCGGCGTCACGCCCGCGCCGATGCGGTCGCCTTCTGCGCGGCAATGCGGCGCGCGCGCCCCGACATCGCGTTCGGCGCCGATATTATCGCCGGCTTTCCCACCGAAACCGAGACGATGTTCCGTAATTCGGTTTCGCTCGTCGACGATTGCGGGCTGACCTTTCTGCATGTGTTTGCGTTCTCGGCGCGCGAGGGCACGCCGGCGGCACGCATGCCGCAAGTGCATGGTGCCGTGATCGCGCGCCGGGCGGCTGAACTGCGCGAGAAGGGCGTTGCAGCTTTGCGGGCGCATCTTGCGAGCGCCAAGGGGCGCCGCATAGCCGTACTGATGGAGAACGAGCGGCAGGGGCGTTCGGCGGACTTCACGCCGGTCAAAGTCGCGGGGGAGGAAGGTGCCGGCGCTCTATTCGACGCCGTGGTCACGGGCGACGACGGCGCGGCGCTCATCGCGGTGAGGCCATGAGCCACGACAAGAAGCCGGGCTTCTTTCAGCGTTTGTTCGGCATCGGTGGGCATAAACCCGAGCCGGCTTCGCCCGCGCCGCGTCCTGTCGAGGAGCCCCCCTTGGATGCGCCGGAGCGCAAGCCGCCTAAGGATGCACCCGCCAAGAAGGAGCCTCCAAAGGATCGGCCGGCAAAGAAAGAACCGCCCGCACGGAAGCGGGGGCCGAAGCGGGTTGCAAAACCAAACACGTCCGCACCGCCTCCGGCGGGTCCCGCAGCGGTACCTGGGGAAATCGCTCCCGAGGAGCGCGCGCCAGGCGACCGGGAGAAGCCCTCGCCCGGAGAAAAAGAGGCCGCATCCATACCCGCGGAGAAATCGGCGCCAAAGCCGTCCGAACCGCCCTCAACGAGGCCGGGGCCGCCGCCCGCCGGGCAGGCGACGCCGCCTGGCGGCACACCTACCGAGGGCCTGCCTCCAAGCGAGCGCAGCAAGGACAAGCCGAAGTCGCCGACCGAACCGAAGCGAGGCTTGTTTGAGCAGCTTCGCGCCGGGCTGCTCCGTACGTCCAATGCTCTCTCCGACAGTCTTGCGGTTGCGCTCGTTAAGCGAAAGCTCGACCAGGACACACTCGACGAGTTTGAAGAAGTATTGATCAAGGCCGATCTCGGCGTGGCGATGGCCGGCCGCATCCGCGACGCCGTCGCCAAGGGCCGCTATGACAAGGCTATCGACCCCGACCGGGTGCGAGAAATTCTAGCGGCCGAAATCGCCCATGGGCTCGAGCCGGTGGCGCAGGATTTTGCCTTGGTCCCGGACGCGCGGCCGCATGTCTTTCTCGTGGTGGGCGTGAACGGCACGGGAAAGACCACCACTATCGGCAAGATGGCGCACCTCTTTCACCGGCGCGGGCTCAGCGTAATGCTCGCCGCGGCCGATACCTTCCGCGCCGCGGCCATCGATCAACTCAAGATCTGGGGCGGTCGCGTCGGCGCCGAGGTCGTCGCCAAGCAAGCCGGCGCAGACCCGGGTGGTGTCGCTTTCGAGGCACTCGAACGCGCTCGCGCCGAGAAGGCGGACGTGCTTCTGATCGACACCGCCGGGCGCCTGCAAAACAAATCCGACCTGATGGCCGAACTCGCAAAGATCATTCGCGTGCTGAAAAAGCTCGATCCATACGCGCCGCATTCCGTCATCCTCGTGCTCGATGCGACCACCGGGCAGAACGCGCTCAACCAGGTCGAGATTTTCAAGGAGATCGCGGGCGTCACCGGACTGGTCGTGACCAAGCTCGACGGCACCGCCCGCGGCGGGATCGTGGTCGCCATCGCCGAGCGGTTCAAATTGCCGATCCATGCCATCGGCATCGGCGAGGGGCTTGACGATTTGAGGCCGTTCGACGCGCGCGACTTTGCGCGGGCGATCGCGGGAGCAAGACGCGAGAATGAAGCCGCAGCCTAGATCCAAGAGTGCGGCCGGCGAGGTCGCGGCTGCGGGCGAAACCTCGCTCTGGCTCAAGCTTGCAATTGAGCTTGGGCCGCTCCTCATTTTCTTCGCCACCAACGCTTTCGCCGGCATCTTCGCCGGCACTGCGGCATTCATGGCGGCGACCTTGATATCGCTCGCAGTGGCGCATCGGCGCTATCGCAAAGTGCCGGTCATGCCGCTCGTCTCCGGCGTCATCGTGCTCGTGTTCGGGGGGCTGACGCTCTATCTGCACGACGAAACCTTCATCAAGCTGAAGCCGACGATCGTCTATGCGTTGTTCGCGACGCTGCTCGCCGGCGGCTTGCTTTGGCGCAAGCCGCTGCTTGAGCTTCTGCTCGGCTCGGCCTTCGCGCTTACCGAGGAGGGATGGCGCAAGCTCACTTGGCGCTGGGCCGCATTTTTCGTGGCCATGGCCGTCGTCAACGAGATTGTCTGGCGCAATTTCTCGACCGACGTTTGGGTCAGCTTTAAGGCCTTCGGCTTTTTGCCGCTGACGGTGCTGTTTGCGCTTTCGCAGATGCCGCTCTTGCAGCGTTACGGCGAGCCCGAGGCCGCCGGAGCCAGCGAGCCAGGGACCGAGAAGCGAACGTAATTGAGGGCGTTGGCGTTTCGCTTCTTAAGGCGCGCGCTCTTGCCGAGCCCTCCCGCCATTACGATATGAGGGAGGGCCTTTCAGAGATGAGGAAAGCCGTTCCGATAGGCGCGATAGCCGCTGCGGTTGCAACCGTCCGTTGCTGCTGGCGCCTTCAAGTTGTATGACACTACTTTCAATTGTTACGCGCGCGCCCGCTTGAGGTTTCACTCCCGGGGAGATGCACGTTTCACGCGAAGCGGACGTTATGAAGCGGACGTGATAGAGATGGTTAGAGGCGGTAAGGACCAGCTCGACCGCTCGGCGATGCACTTGCTTCATCGCGCGGGACAATGCGCCGCCGATATTTTCGCGTCGGAAGCGCGCGGGAGCGGGCTTACCCCGCGCCAGTTCGCCC
>DATLXW010000151.1:0-9230 GCA_035575415.1 Methyloceanibacter sp.
ACCAATGCGGACGCCCCTGAGTCGGAGCAGCTCGTGCCGCGCCAGGAGAACATCGCCGTTCCGGCCATGCCGCAAGCCGACGGGAGCTTGCCTGCGCCCGTCGCAAGCACCGATCTCGCCACCCAATCGTTGGGCGGCGAGCCGATGGCGGTGGCCTCGGTCGGCGACACCATGCCTGACGGCGGTCCGCGCAAGGTTAAGACCATGGTCGTAAAGCCGGACGGCTCGATCGTGGAAGCGGAGGCCCCGCAGACCGGCGCCGTTCCGGATTTGCCCGACGCTACAGCCTCGCAGCCGGCGGCGGCGATGCCCGCGCCCGAAGCGCCGCAACAAATGGCCGCGCCCGCCCCGGCGGTCACGCCCGCCGCCCCGGCCATGGCAGCACCCGTGCCGGTCGCGGCGCCTGCGGCGCCAGAACCGAAGCCTGAGGCCAAAGCCACCCAAACTGCAGCCGTAGCGCCGGCACCAGCCCCGACCAAATATGTCGTTCAGGTCGCCTCGAAGAAGAACCAGACCGAGGCGCTCGCGAGCTTCGCCGACATGCAGCAGAAATATCCAAGCCTGCTCGGCAGCTACCGGCCGATCGTGCAGAAGGCCGATCTCGGCGACAAGGGCGTTTGGTACCGGTTGCGCATCGGCCCCATCGCCGACAAATCGGCGGCAAGCAAATTGTGTTCGCAGCTCAAGCAGCAAGGCTTGCCCGATTGCCTGGTGATGGCGGCGCAGTAAAGCGCGTTCGCCCCTTGACCCGGCCCCGCGACGCAGGCTAACCCGCGCCGTGGATTTCAAGGCCTTCATCTCCGGCTGCGCTGGCACAAAGCTCAGCGACGAAGAACGCCGCCTCTTTGCGGCGGCGCGTCCCTGCGGCTTCATCCTGTTCAGGCGGAACTGCGAGACGCCGGAACAGATCAAGTCGCTCATCGCTTCCTTCAAGGATTGTGTGGAGAGCGATGCGGCGCTCGTTATGATCGATCAGGAAGGCGGCCGCGTGCAACGCTTGCGACCGCCGCACTGGCGCAACATGCCTCCGGCGCGCTGCTATGGCAGGCTTTACGTCACCGACCCGGAACTTGCCAAGCGCGCTGCCTTCGCCGGCGCACGGCTGATCGCGCAGGAACTGCACGGCCTCGGTATCAACGTGAACACGATGCCGGTGCTCGACGTGCCTGAGCAAGGCGCGCATGAAATCATCGGCGACCGCGCCTATTCCGAAAATCCCGATATCGTGATTGCGCTCGGCCGCGCGGTGATTGAGGGATGTCTCGCCGGAGGCGTGCTTCCCGTGATCAAGCATGTACCGGGCCACGGCCGCGCCAAGGCGGACAGCCATCTGACCTTGCCGCGGATCGACGCCGATCCGGACATGCTCGATGCAACCGATTTCCGTACCTTTCGCGCGCTAAGGGATGCGCCGTTGGCCATGACCGCACATGTGCTTATGCCGGCCTTCGACGAACGGCGACCGGCAAGCACCTCGCCCGTTATAATGGGTGAAGTGATTCGGAAGCGCATCGGACTGACCGGTCTTGTGATGAGCGATGATGTCGGCATGAAAGCTTTGCGCGGGCCTTTTGGCGCACGCGCGCGCGACGTAATCGGCGCCGGCTGCGACGTGGCGTTGCATTGCAGCGGCGATCTTGCCGAGATGCGGGAAGTGGCCGAAGCGGTGCCGCCGCTCAAGGACGTTGCGGCGGAGCGCTTCGCCCGTGCCAGGGGTCTGCTTACCGAGCCGCAACCTTATGATTTAAATGAATCATTGGCGCTTGTCACGGAGGCGGCCGCTACCCAAATTGCAACCCTTGGGCCCGACCCGACGGTGCAGGCATGAGCGATCACGAGACCTCCGCGGATAACGATCCGGCCGGACGCGGCGACGCCTCCGCTTGGGAACAGAACGTCCGCCTCGATCTCGACGACCGCGAGCGCCTTGTCGTCGATGTCGAGGGTTTCGAAGGTCCGCTCGACCTCCTGCTCGCGCTCGCCCGCACGCAGAAGGTCGATCTCGCCAAGATCTCCGTGCTCGCGCTCGCGCAGCAATATTTGGACTTCATCAGCGAGGCGCGGCGGCTGCGTCTTGAGATTGCCGCAGACTATCTTGTGATGGCCGCGTGGCTTGCCTTTCTAAAATCGAAATTGCTTCTCCCCGCTGAGCCTTCAGAAGCGGGCGAGCCGACCGGCGCCGAACTTGCCGCGCTGCTTGCCTTCCGGCTGAAGCGCCTGCATGCGATGCGCGAAGCTTCGGCGCAGCTGATGAATCGCAAACGGCTTGGCCGCGACGTTTTCGCGCGCGGCCTGCCCGAACCGATCCGTATCGTGCGCAAGAGCACCTATGACGCCAATGTCTACGATCTGTTGAAGGCCTATTCGCAGCAGCGCGCGAGAACGGCGGTGCGCAGCATGCGCATGCGGCAGCGCACCGTTTGGTCGTTGAAGGAAGCGCGCGAGGAGCTTGAGCGATTGCTCGGCATGACGGTGGATTGGGCGCCGCTCGATCGAATTCTCGCCGAGTTCTTGGTCGAGCCGGAGCTGAGGCGCACAGCCCTGGCTTCGAGTTTCACCGCGACCTTGGAGATGACGCGGGAGGGAAAGCTGGAGATAAGGCAGACGAAATCCTTCGCGCCGCTTTTCGTGCGGTGGCGAGAGCGTGCGGCATGATGTTCTTTGCAACATACAACGACGACGGGGCCGGAGCATGACAGCGAAGCAATTGAGTAGGGTGGAGCCGATGGCGGAAGACGAGACGGAGCGGACGCGGCCGCGCCTGCCTCTGCCGCTCCCCTCCAATGTGATCGCGCTGCAATCGACCGACCGGCGCGAGAAGCTGCGCATCGTCGAAGCGCTGCTGTTCGCCGCCGCCGAGCCGTTGGATGAAACCGCGCTCGCGTCCCACTTCGTGCCCGGCGAGGACGTGAAGGTTCTGCTGGAAGAATTGCAGGCGCTCTATGCCGGTCGCGGAGTCAATCTGGTGCGGGTCGCCGGCAAGTGGGCCTTCCGCACGGCGGAAGACTTGTCTTTCCTCTTGGAGAAGCAGGCGGTCGAGCAGCGGCGCTTGTCGCGGGCGGCGCTGGAGACGCTCGCGATCATCGCCTATCACCAGCCCGTCACCCGCGCCGAGATCGAGGAGATCAGGGGGGTGAGTACCTCGAAAGGGACCATCGACGTTCTGCTCGAAACCGGCTGGATCAAGATGCGCGGCCGCCGCCGCGCTCCGGGCCGGCCCGTGACTTACGGCACGACCGAGGCTTTTCTCACCCATTTCGGTTTCGACTCGATCCAAGACCTGCCCGGGGTGAATGAGCTGAAAGGGGCGGGGCTGCTCGATTCGAATCTGCCGCCGGGATTCTCCATGCCGAGTCCGGACGATGCGCCGGACCTTCGCGAAGACGAGGACCCGCTGGAAGACAACCCGCAACAGGAGGAGCCTCTCGGCGACAAGGACGACGAGGCGGGCGGCGGCGAGCCGACCTGATCGGTCGCACCGCTACGGCGCAATGTCTGGGAGCGGCTTGTCCTTCCAATATTCGCACACGAGCTTCAAATTTTGGGCGTGCACCTCGCGGTAAGCCTCGATCGGGTGCACGACGCCCTTCGCCGCTTCGAGGCCGATATAGTCCTCCATCGGGCCCTGCAAAAAATCGGCATCGTGAGTCCTGCTGAGCACTTTTGTCACATATGCGATGGCCGCATCGATCAGCGACGTGTCGAACCCGCCTTTCGCGATCACCTCGGGTGCTCCGTGATTGGGAAAAATCTTGACGATGTCCCAGCGCTTCATTTCCTCGAGTTCACTCACATGCTCGGCTAGGCGGTCGACTTCGATCATGTAGGTAAGGGGATCTTCGAGCGTATCGCCCGCAAGCAGAATCTTGTCTTGCGGGAGATAGGCGACGCAGCCGTCGACGCTATGGATGTTTTTCCGGCGGAGTTCGACATCGATCTCTCCCACACGAAGCCGCAGGCGGTCGTCAAACAGAATGCTGGGAAAAATTAGCGGGGCAATGGCCGGCGGTCCCCATACTTTACCCGCCTCAATGTCGACCTTGCGTCTGGCGAGCGCCTCGTGCGTGAGCGTTGTGGCGATGATCGGGCAATCGGCGAACGCCTCGTTGCCTGCAACGTGGTCTAGGTGCCAATGGCTGAGCACGACGGTGAATTTGCGCACTCCAAGCCGCTCCAGATAAGCGCGAACGAACTCGGCTTGCGGCACGCTGGCGAAGGTGTCGTAGACGACCGCCTCGTTGCCGATATGTATGGCGTACATGGCGGTGCCGAGCGCCATGGCTGAATCGTCGAACCAATTCCGTTCCGCGCTAATGCGCCTGTAAGGCTCCCTGCCGGCGTAGAATGAGATCAGGTAGGGCGTCTGATGCGTGACCCTGATGGGCGGCTGCAGGCCTTCGCTCATTGTAAAACCGGTTCTCGATGCTTGCGTCTTGCCAGTGAACAATAGGGGGCGTCGGATTGCTAGCGGGAACCGTGCTCTTGCGCGGGGTTGCGCCAAGCCGCGGCGAACGCGTAGATGAGTGTCATGTTCGAGATGTTGAAGACGCGCAGCCGGGCCGCTGTCGGTAGTAGCGACCCCCGGGAAGGCGGCAAAACTGGTCGCGGTAAAGCCGGCGTCGCGTTTGCCGCGCGCCTCACTTTCGAGGACGTATCCCGCCTCTATGGCGAGATTCTCGCACTCGACCGCGTCAATCTCGACATCGAGCCGTCGGAAATCCTCTGTCTCCTCGGGCCCTCCGGCTGCGGCAAGTCGACTCTGCTCCGCGTAGCGGCGGGATTGGAGCGGCCGTCCTCAGGCCGCGTGCTGCTCGACGGACAGGAAGTAGCCGGGCCGAATGCCTTCGTGCCGCCGGAGCAGCGCGGCGTTGGGCTGATGTTTCAGGATTTTGCGCTCTTTCCGCATCTGACCGTGCTGGACAATGTCGCTTTCGGCCTGCGTTCGCTCGGCCGCAGCGAGTCGCGCCGGGAAGCCCGTGCCGCCTTGGAGCGCGTCGGACTTTCTGACTACGCCCGCGAATATCCCCACATTCTCTCCGGTGGCGAGCAGCAGCGGGTGGCGCTCGCCCGCGCCATCGCTCCGCGCCCGTCCGTGCTCTTGATGGACGAACCCTTCTCGGGCCTCGATCCACAGCTCCGCGAGAAAATGCGCGAGGAGACCCTTGCCATCCTGCACGAAACACGCGCGACCTCGATTGTGGTGACGCACGACGCCGAGGAGGCGATGCGCATGGGCGACCGGGTGGCGCTGATGCGCAAGGGACGCATCGTGCAGACCGGCAAGGCACTCGACCTCTACCGGACGCCCAAGGATATTTTCGCCGCGCGCACCTTTTCGGATTTGAACGAACTTTCCGCGCGGGTGGAGGCCGGGGCCGTGACTACGCCGCTCGGCCGCTTTCCGGCGAACGGACTTGCCGATGGCACCAACGCGATCGTTTGCGTGCGGCAACGCGGGGTAAAATTGTTGCCTGCCGGTGAAGGCGTGGCCGGCCGGGTGCTCGACGTGCGTCTGCTCGGGGACATCGCCCTGGCCGAAATTGCCGTGGAGGGTCTCGATGCGCCTCTACTGGCCCGGATGCGCGAAAGCGACGTTCCGCCACAAGGCACCGAGATCGGGGTTGGCGTGGATCCGCGCGCCATCCTTGTCTTCGAAGCGGACAATGGGGCAGCCTGAGCGCTTAAAGCGACATACCTGCAAACGCGGCATCAAGGGGGCACGCTCGATATACTTGCCCCGGATTCCGGCTTGGCGGGATGATGGATACCTTGGCTTGCGACGAACCTGCATTTACTGCCATAGTGCGGCGTAGAGATTGAAGCGCGCGTGAAATCCCTTTTTCGCGTTAGG
Source organism: Methyloceanibacter sp. (assembly GCA_035575415.1). Lineage (GTDB taxonomy): Bacteria > Pseudomonadota > Alphaproteobacteria > Rhizobiales > Methyloligellaceae > Methyloceanibacter. The sequence continues at coordinate 5,852 of DATLXW010000151.1, forward strand.
TGGAGACCGCATTATGGGCTTGAGCTGGTCGCATATTCTGATCGTGCTCGTACTTTTCGTGCTCTTGTTCGGGCGCGGCAAGATTTCCGAGCTGATGGGCGACGTCGCCCAGGGCATCAAAAGCTTCAAGAAGGGCATGGCCGAGGACGACGAAGCGGCCGCCAAAGAACCTAAGGTCATTGAGCATGCGGCGGAAAAACCGGGCGCGAAGACCGCTTCGCGTTCCAAGGCCCCGCGCAAGCAGAAGACGGGCTAAAGCATTCTCCAACCGTCATGCCCCGCTTGACCCGGGCATCCAAGAGCCGCACGTTCGGAACGCGCGGTCCCCGGGTTACCGGGTCCAACCCGGCAATGACGAGACGAATTTTCCGCGCTAAACCACCCTTATGTTCGATATCGGTTGGTCTGAGCTTCTTGTCATCGCCGTGGTTGCGATCATCGTCGTCGGGCCGAAAGATCTGCCGAAGCTGATGCGCAGCGTCGGCCACTATGCCGGCAAGCTGCGCCGCGCCGCGGCCGACTTCCAGCGCCAATTCGAGGAAGCGATGCGCGAGGCCGAAGTCGAGGAGGTAAAGAAGGCGATCGAAAGCGTGCGCGTGGATGGACCTCCGCTTCATCAGCCGGTCATGCTGCCGAAGCCAGAGGCCGCGCCGCAGGCCGAGGCGGCGAAACCGAAATCTGAACGGAAACGCTCTGCGACAAAGCCGAAAACCGGCTCTCCGAAAACGGCCAGGCGCCGCAGGAAGCCGGTGGAGCCCGCCCCATGAACGAGGCGCCCGAGCGGGACGAGAGGGATGAGATCGAGGCGAGCAAAGCGCCTCTGATCGAGCATCTGATCGAGCTCAGGCGCCGGCTGATCTGGTCGCTTCTCGCCATCGCCGTGGCCTTCGCCGTCTGCTTCTGGTTCGCGAAGCCGATCTACAATCTCCTGCTGTGGCCGTATCGGCTTGCGGCCGGAGCCGATGTTCCGATCGAAATGATCTACACCGCGCCGCAGGAATTCTTCTTCACCGAAATGAAGCTCGCGCTATTCGGTGCCGTCTTCATCGCCTTTCCGGTGATCGCCTCGCAGCTTTACATGTTTGTGGCGCCCGGGCTCTATCGCAACGAGCGCCAGGCCTTTCTGCCGTTTCTCGTGGCGACCCCGATCCTGTTCTTGTGCGGCGCTGCGCTCGTCTATTTCGTCGCCATGCCGCTCGCCATGAAGTTCTTCCTGTCGATGCAGCAGACCGGGGACGGTCAGGTGCAAATTCACCTGACCGCACGAGTAAGCGAATATCTGTCGCTGATCATGGCGTTGATTTTGGGCTTCGGCGTCTGCTTCCAATTGCCGGTAGTGCTGACGCTGCTTGCGCGCGCGGGTTTCGTCACCGCCGGCATGCTGAAACGCTATCGCCGGCATGCGATTTTCGGCGTCTTCGTCGTCGCCGCCGTGCTCACGCCGCCCGATCCGATCAGCCAGATCGCGCTGGCGCTGCCGACCGTCGCGCTTTATGAATTGTCGATCTATGCGGTGAAACTCGCCGAGAAAAGACACGCCGCCGCGACGGCCGCCAGGCCATCCGCCAAGCCCGCCTGATTGCACGCACCGCGACTTGCAAGCGAAGCGTCAAGCTTGCCTGCTTTTCGCCCCCGCCTCCGAAACGTTACGCCGCCGGCCTCAGCCTCGCATCGCAATCCGGCCGGGATGCTCGAGCTGGGAGGACCACAGCGCCAAAATCACGAGCAACGCCCCGACGATCAGCGAATTCCACAAGATGTTCGCATTCGCCGCGGCGCCGAGCACCCAAGGCGAGATGAACAGCCAGACGCCGATCGCCGCAGCGAGCCACTCCTCCCATTGCCGATAGGCGAAAATGGCGAGAAGCGCGAGCGCGGCGACGATCACACCGAAGATCCAGGCATTGGTCGCCGCCAAACCTGCGTCGGCAAAGCCTAGAATCCAGGGTGAGAGGAACAGCCAGACGCCGAGGACGCAATTGACGACGTCCTGCCAGCGGGCGGATTTGGCAATATCGAGATTAGCCATTGCCACCTCCTCCAGTTTTGATGCGTCAAAAACGTATAAACGCGCCCGGAAGTTTCAAGCGGTTGCGGCTGAACGCCGGATGCTTCCGGAGAAGGCGGGGTCAAGCCGGGCGATGACAAGCCCAAACTTGGGTCTTATACGGACAGCCTCAGTCGCCTCGCGCAAAGGACGCACAAGCCCGTGCTCGACATCAAATGGATCAGGGAAAACAAGGACGCTTTCGTCAAGGGGCTGACCCATCGCGGTTACGACGATCCGGAAGGCACGTTGAATCGGCTTCTGAGCCTGGACGAAGAACGCCGCGCCACGATTCAGAAAGTGCAGGAGGCGCAGGCCCGCCGCAACGCCGCCTCCAAGGAGATCGGCCAGGCTATGGCCGCCAAGGACCAGAAGCGCGCCGAGGCGCTAAAGGAGGAGGTGGCGCGGCTCAAGGAGGCCATCGGCAAAGGCGAGGCCGAGGAGCGCGACGTCGAGAAACGCTTCACCGATCTCCTCGCTACGATTCCTAACATGCCCGCGTCCGACGTTCCGGTCGGCCCTGACGCCGAGTCGAATGTCGTCGTCCGCGAGGTTGGCAAGCCGAAAAAATTCGCCTTTCCGCCGAAGCAGCATTTCGAGCTCGGCGAGGCGCTCGGGCTGATGGATTTCGAGACCGCGGCCAAGCTTTCCGGCGCACGCTTCGTGGTCCTGAAAGGGGCGCTCGCGCGGCTCGAGCGCGCCCTCGCCCAGTTCATGCTCGACCTGCATACGTCGGAGCACGGCTATACCGAGATCGCGCCCCCGCTTCTCGTGCGCGACGACACCATGTTCGGCACCGCCCAATTGCCGAAATTCGCCGAGGATCAGTTCCAGACAACTAAGCCGTGGGATCTGCCTGACCTAATTCGTGAGATAGCGCGCCAATTCGCTAAGCGTCCCAACGAACCCGAGCCGACGGAAGCAGGACTCCTGGAGCGGTTGAAGGAATTATTGACCCCAAAGGTGGAGCTATCCAAGAAAGACCGGCTTTGGCTCATCCCGACCGCGGAAGTGCCACTGACCAATCTCGTGCGCGAGGAGATCGTGGACGAGGCGACGTTACCCCTCCGGGTAACCGCAGGCACGCCGTGTTTCCGCGCGGAAGCCGGCGCCGCCGGCAAGGACACGCGCGGCATGATCCGGCAGCATCAATTCGACAAGGTCGAACTTGTCTCCATCACCGCGCCGGAGCAATCGCGGGAAGAGCACGAACGGATGACAGAATGCGCGGAGACCGTGTTGAAAAGACTCGGACTTCCGTTCCGCACCGTCGTGCTTTGCACCGGCGACATGGGCTTTGCCGCGCAGAAGACCTACGACATCGAAGTCTGG
>DATLXW010000152.1:0-17079 GCA_035575415.1 Methyloceanibacter sp.
AGAAGGTCGGGATCGGTAACGAGCTCGAAGTCGCGCGTTGCAGGAGATTGGACCTGGTCCAAGTCTTGGGAGGAAGTAACTCCAGGCGCGCCGAACATGCCGATGCATGGGTGCAGCCGCTCTTCAGCCGGTACTCTCGAATGTCGATACCGACGGGCGAGGCTCGCGGGCCGAGGAGATAAGGAGTGAGTAACTGGAAGCAAGGCCGGTTGGCCTTGCTTTTTTTTCGAATTGAATAAGGCGTTAAAACGCGTTGCACTCACTGCACGCGCTCATAGCGCGGCAGAAAGGGAACATCGTCGATCGTGATCACCTTGTGCACGATAATCGCGTAGATCCCGGCGAAGATGATGGAGGCAATCACCGTAGTCGCCACCATCTTGGGCAGGAGATTGGGAAAATGCGGCGCGCTCTCGGCCTGACCGGGCACCGTCTTCTCGCCAGCTTCCTCCGAGGTGCGGACGCCAATCGGCAACATGGCGAACAACACAATCCACCAGATGATGAAGTAGATCGCTAGCGCGAAGGCGATAGTCACGCGCTTAGGCCTCCTCAAGCTCGACTAGGGTGCCGCAGAAGTCCCTCGGGTGCAGGAACAAGACAGGTTTGCCGTGGGCGCCGATCTTGGGCTCGCCATTCCCGAGCACGCGTGCGCCCTGCGCCACGAGCCGGTCGCGCGCCGCTTTGATGTCGGGCACTTCGTAGCAGAGATGGTGGATGCCGCCGTTCGGATTGCGCTCGAGAAAGCCCGCAATCGGCGAGCCTTCTCCAAGCAGGCCAAGCAGCTCGATCTTGGTATTGGGCAACTCGATGAACACCGTCGTCACGCCATGCTCGGGCTGATCGACGGCCTCCGACACTTTGGCGCCGAGCGTGTCGCGATAGATCTGTGTCGCGGCCTGCAAATCCGGCACGGCAATGGCGACGTGGTTCAAGCGGCCGATCATTTCGTACCTCCTGTCGCAAAACTCTATAACACCGTCACCAGAACGGAGCACATGGGCTTCTTGCCCCAGGCCTGGTTGACGGCGGCGCGCACGCTGCGTCGCACGGCTTCGCTGACGATGGACTGATCCTTCCGCTTAGGGCGCGGGATGCTTTCGATCGTTCCAAGCACCGCGTCGCGCGCAATTTCCAGCATCGGGGTTCCGCCATTATCGGCAGCAGGCAGGCCGGTCAGTGCCACTTCCGGGTCGGCCAGCAGATGGCCCTTTTCCGACAAGACCAGCGACACGGCTACGGATCCGACATAGCTCAGTTTCCGCCGCTCGCGCACCTGCCCGTCATCGGCCCGCGTCAGGATCATACCATCGCGGTAAAGCCTGCCGACCGGGACCTCGTCGATCACTTCGGCCGGTCCAGGCAGAAGCCGCACCATAGCTCCATTCCGCACCCGCACTACCTGCTTCACGCCGAGTTTCTCCGCGAATCTGGCATGGGCTTCGAGATGCCTTCCCTCACCATGCATCGGAATGGCAACCGTCGGCCGCACCCAACCATAGAGCTGCTCAAGCTCACCCCGGCGCGGATGACCCGAGACATGAACCGCGGCGTCCTGATCGGTGATGACATCGACGCGCAGATCGGCGAGCGCGTTTTGAATGCGGGAGACGGCCTTCTCATTGCCTGGGATCGTGCGCGAGGAGAAGATGACCATGTCGCCGGCTTCCAGCTTGACGTTGGGATGCTCGCCCTGGGCGATCCGCGCCATGGCGGCGCGAGGCTCGCCCTGGCTCCCGGTGCAAAGCGCCACCACCTTGTGCGCCGGCAACCTGTCGAAAGCGGTCTCTTCGTGGAAGGCGAGCCTCGGATCGAGATAGCCCGTCGCTTGGGCCGCTTCGATGACGCGGAACATGGCGCGGCCGACCACAACAAGCTCGCGGCCGGCGGCGCGCGCAGCATTGGCGACAGAAGCGATGCGGGCGACGTTGGAAGCGAAGGTTGTGACGGCGACCCGCCTGGGCGCCTCGCGAATGAGGCGGGCAAGTGTCACGGCGACGTCGGCTTCCGAGGGCGAAACGCCGTCGCGCACGGCATTGGTCGAATCGCAAATCAAGGCCACCAGACCGTCCTCGCCAAGGGCCTTGAGGCGTTCGGCGTCAGTCGGCGCGCTGGTCAACGGATTTTCATCGAGTTTCCAGTCGCCCGTATGCAGCGCTGCGCCGAGCGGGGTGCGGATCACCACGGCCGAGGGCTCGGGAATCGAATGCGACATGCTGATCAGCTCAACATCGAATGGACCGATCGAGCGGCGATCCCCGAGCGGCATGATATGCAAGGGAAAGCCGTTGACGAGGCCGATCTCGGCGAGCTTCGACTTCAACATTTCCGCGGTGAAAGGTGTAGCGTAGACGGGAACACCGGCAAGCTGCGGCCAAAGATCGATGACGGCGCCGAAATGATCTTCATGCGCATGCGTAAGCAGGAGGCCGACAATATTGGACCGCTCTTCTTCGATAAAGCGGATGTCAGGCAGAATGACGTCCACCCCGGGCTCCGCCTCGCCGCCAAAGGTCACGCCCATGTCGACGATCAGCCATTCGCGTGCGCCGTCGCGGCCATAGCCGTAGAGGTAAAGATTCATGCCGATCTCGCCCACGCCGCCAAGCGGCAGGAAGACGAAGTCGGCTCCCTTGCGATCGGATCTCGAAGCCATGTTCTGGATTTCACGCTCTACTGGCCGAGAAAATATACGTCGCCGGCAGCGATACGGTATTCGTGTCCGTCGGGCGTCAGCAGCCTAAGCGCACCCTCGGAATCCAGGCCGGCATATACGCCTTCGGTTTCATCTCCGTCGATCCGCACGCGCAAAGGGCGCCCGGTCGGGCCGGCGCGGTCGAGCCAGGCGCGGCGGATGCTCGGAAAAGCAGTTCCTTCGGCCCAGCGCGTGAGCCATTCATGGGTGGTCGCGGCCAGCACTTCAAGGGCTTCCCCAGGCTGCACCTCCATACCATAGGCGGCGAGGCTCACGGCCGGCTGCGGCAAATCCTCGGGGTGGCTCGCAAGATTGATGCCGGTTCCGATTACCACCATGGACCGGTTCGGGATCGGGCTGCCGACATTTTCGAGCAGCATGCCGGCAAGCTTTTCGCCCGCGAGCAGCACGTCATTCGGCCATTTCAGCAAGAGTTCGGAGCGCCCCTCGTAGGCGATCAGCTTGGCGACCGTATCGTAGGTAATGATGCCGGCGACGAGCGCAAGTTGGCTCGCGATACGAATCGGGCAATTGACACCGATCAGGAGGCTGGCGAAGAGGTTGCCGTGGTGGGAGATCCACTCGCGGCCCCCGCGTCCGCGCCCCTGTGATTGGCGCGCAGACCAGATCCACAACGGCCCGGGCTCGCCCGCCTTGGCGCGGCGCTTCGCCTCGGCGTTGGTCGAATCGACGGTCTCCAAACGAAGCAGGCGGTAGCCTGGCGGCAGCTTGGGCGACGGCGATGAAAAATATGTCATCTAGAACAACGAATTAGCAGCATGGCCAGCGACTGCGACGAGCGGCGCCGGGTAAATGAAATAGAGCAGAATGAGCGCGCCTGTCACGCCGAGCACGGCCGCCAGCGGCACCGGCATCGGCTCGAAGCGCGGCGCGGGGGCATCGAAATACATCAGTTTGACGATGCGAAGATAATAATACGCGCCTACGACGCTTAGCAGCACGCCGATCACCGCAAGGGCATAGAACCCGGCATGAACGGCCGCCAAGAACACGTAGAACTTGGCGAAGAATCCCGCAAGAGGGGGAATGCCGGCGAGCGAGAAAAGCAGCATCGCCAGCATGAAGGCCATCGCCGGTTGGGTGCGGGACAGGCCAGAAAGGGCGTCGATATCCTCGACCATGCGTCCCTCCCGCCGCATCGCCAAGATGCAAGCGAAGGTGCCGAGCGTCATCACGAGATAGATGGCGAGATAGACGATCAACCCCGCTACCCCTTCCGCGGTTCCGGTCGCGAGCCCGACCAGGGCGTAGCCCATGTGGCCGATCGAGCTATAGGCCATCAGCCGCTTGATATTCGTCTGGCCGATCGCGGCAAAGGAGCCGAGCGCCATGGAGGCGATGGCAAGAAAAACGACGATTTGCTGCCATTGCTGGGTCACGGCGGGGAAGGCCATGATCAGGACCCGTACGGTCAGGGCCATGGCGGCAAGCTTGGGAGCGGCGGCGAAGAAGGCGGTGACCGGGGTTGGCGCGCCTTCATAGACGTCAGGCGTCCACATATGGAACGGCACGGCCGAGATCTTGAAGGCGAAGCCTGCCATGAGAAAGACGAGGCCGACGATCAGCCCAAGATTGGCGCCGGAGGGCTGTACGGCTGCGGCGATGCGGACGAACTCGGTCGAGCCGGTGAAGCCGTAAACGAGCGATGCCCCGTAGAGCAGCATGCCGGAGGACAGTGCGCCGAGAACGAAATATTTCAGTCCGGCCTCCGCCGAGCGTGCGGAGTCGCGCCGGAACGCCGCTACGACATAAAGCGCGAGGCTCTGAAGCTCGAGACCGACATAGAGCGCGATGAGATCGTTGGCCGAGATCATCATCATCATGCCGGCCGTGGCGAACAGGATTAGCACCGGATATTCGAATTTCACCCCGCCCCGCGCCCGCCAGTAGTCGACCGACATCAAAAGCGTCACTGCAGCGCCAACCAACGTCGTCAGCTTCAAAAAGCGGGCAAAGGGGTCGACGATGAAGCTTTCGCCGAAGGAGGTCTCGGTGCCCTCGCCGCTCGCGACGAAGACAGCGGCAATGGCGATGAGAAAAGCTGAAAGCCAGAGTATCGCCTCTCCGGAAGCGCGACGTGCATAAACGCCGAGCATGAGCGAGCCCATGGCGCCCAAGGTGAGGATCAGCTCGGGGATCGCTGCGGCGAGATCGTACGAAGACGGCACGGGTTCAGGTCCTTAAGGCATCAAGGCGAGCCGCGCCTGCTCCGCGGCGGCAAGACTCGCGTTGAAATTTTTGATCAACGCCTCGACGGAGGCGGCCGTGGCGTCGAGGATCGGGGCGGGATAGAAGCCGAAGAAGATGGTCAACAAGACGAGCGGCGTCATCACCGCAATCTCGCGCCAGGTAAGATCGGCGATGGATTTGAGGCTTACCTTATCGAGTTTGCCGAAGATGATGCGGCGATAAAGCCACAGCGCGTAAGCGGCCGAAAGTATGATGCCCGTGGTGGCGAGAAAAGCGACCCAGGTATTGACGCGGAAGGCGCCGACGAGGCTCAAAAATTCGCCGACGAAGCCGCTCGTGCCCGGAAGCCCCACATTGGCGAGGGTGAAGACCATAAAACAAAAAGCGTAGAGCGGCATGCGGTTGACAAGGCCGCCATAGGCCGAAATTTCGCGCGTATGCATGCGGTCATAGATGACGCCGACGCAGAGAAACAGCGCCCCCGAGACGAGACCGTGCGAGATCATTTGAAAGATGCCGCCTTGCAAACCTTGTGTGGTCAGGGTGAAGACGCCGATGGTGACGAAACCCATATGCGCCACCGAGGAATAGGCGATGAGCTTCTTGATATCTTCCTGCGCCAAGCAAACGAGCGACGTGTAGATAATGGCGATTACCGACAGCGCGAAGATAAGCGGGGCGAACTCGGCCGAGGCGAGCGGGAACATCGGAATCGAGAAGCGGAGGAAGCCGTACCCCCCCATCTTTAGGAGAATACCGGCGAGGATGACGGAACCCGCCGTCGGTGCCTCTACATGGGCGTCTGGCAGCCAGGTATGCACCGGCCACATCGGCAGCTTCACCGCGAAGGAGGCGAGGAAGGCAAACCACAGCCATTTTTGCATCTCCGGCGGAAAGCTGTGGGTGAGCAAGGTGGGAATGTCGGTTGTGCCCGCTTCCCAATAGATTGCCATGATAGCGAGCAGCATCAACAGCGAGCCGGCGAGCGTGTAAAGGAAGAACTTGAAGCTCGCATAGACGCGGCGCGCGCCGCCCCACACGCCGATGATGATGAACATCGGGATCAGCCCGCCTTCGAAGAAGAGATAGAACATCACGAGATCGAGCGAGGTGAAGACGCCGAGCATCAACGTTTCGAGCACAAGGAAGGCGATCATGTACTCTTTCACGCGGTCGGTGATGGCGATCCAGCTTGCGAGAATGCAAAGCGGCATCAGAAAGGCGGTGAGCAGTACGAACGGCATGGAGATGCCGTCGACTCCCATGTGGAAGGTGATGGGTCCCAGCCAGGGCCTCAGCTCGACGAATTGGAATTGCGCCGTCCCGGGTTCGAAGTCGCGCCAGACGATTAGGGACAGGCCGAAAGTGATCAACGTGGTCCAGAGCGCGATGAACCGCGCATTGCGGAAGGCGCTCTCGTCCTGCCCGCGCAAGAGCACGATGAGTAGCGCGCCGACGAGCGGCAGGAAGGTGATGGTGGAGAGGATCGGCCAGCTATAGCTCACGGCTTCAGCCCTCCCCCGGCGAAAATGAAGTAGGTGACGATGAGCGCCACCCCTACCAGCATGACGAAGGCATAAGTGTAGATGTAGCCGGTCTGAAGCCGGATCACGCGATTGGTGATATCGATGACCCGTGCGGCGACTCCGTCAGGACCAATACCATCGATGATCCTGCCGTCCCCGGTCTTCCAGAGGATGCGGCCAAGCCATTTCGCAGGCCGGACGAAGATCGCGTCATAAAGCGCATCGAAGTACCAAGCCTTGAGCAGGAACTGATAAGCGCCGCGGAAGCGCTTGGCGAGGCCCATCGGCACGAGAGGGCTGGCGATATAGAAGTACCAGGCGACGGCGAAGCCTGCGGCCATGGCGATGGTCGGTGCCGCGACCACCCAGAACGGCACCTCATGATGCTCGCCAGCGTGGGTGACAAGCGATCCCCGCCAGAAGTCCTCCTGCCCGCTGCCGATGAACAGATGGAAGAAGAGTCCGCCCGTGAGCAGCGATCCGAGTGCGAGAATGACGAGCGGCACGCCCATAGTCCATGGCGGCTCGTGCGCGTGCTCTAGCACGCCTTTCGGTTCGCGCGGGCGCCCCTCGAAGGCAAGAAACATCAGCCGCCAGGAATAAAACGAGGTCAGCATAGCCGCGACAAGCGTAAGTACGAAGGCGTAATTGCCGACCCATGACTGTGCGGCATAGGTTGCCTCGATGATGGCGTCCTTGGACACGAAGCCGGCGGTGAGGGGGAATCCCGTGAGCGACAGCGTGCCGATCAGCATCATCGCCCAGGTGAAGGGCATAACCTTGCGCAGAGCCCCCATGCGGCGGAGATCCTGTTCGTGGTGCAGCGCATGAATGACGGCGCCGGCGCCAAGGAACAACAGCGCCTTGAACGAGGCATGAGTGAAGAGATGAAACATGCCGGCCGAATAGGCGCCGACGCCTTCCGCCGCGAACATGTAGCCAAGTTGCGAACAGGTCGAATAGGCCACGACGCGCTTAATGTCGGGCTGCACCAGTCCAGCCGTGGCGGCGAAGAAGGCCGTGGTGGCTCCGACGACGGCGACGACGGCGAGCGCGATCGGCGCAAGCTCGAACAAAGGCGAGAGCCGCGCCACCATGAAGACGCCGGCGGTGACCATGGTGGCGGCATGGATGAGCGCCGAGACCGGGGTCGGGCCTTCCATGGCATCTGGCAGCCAAGTGTGCAGGAGGAACTGGGCAGACTTGCCCATCGCACCCATAAAGAGCAGAAGGCAGATCAAGGTGAGCGCATCCACATCCCAAGCGAGGAAGCGCATGGTCTTGCCGACATGATCGGGCGCCGAAGCGAACACCGTGTCGTATTGGACGGCGTCAAACAGAGTGAAGATCGCGAAGATGCCGAGCGCAAAGCCGAAATCGCCAACCCGGTTGACGATGAAGGCTTTGATGGCGGCGGCGTTCGCGGATGGCTTCTGGTACCAGAAGCCAATGAGGAGATAGGAGGCAAGTCCCACACCCTCCCAGCCGAAGAAGAGCTGAACGAAATCGTCGGCGGTGACCAGCGCCAGCATGGCGAAGGTAAAGAGGGAGAGATAGGCGAAGAAGCGGGGCCGGCCCGGGTCCTCTTCCATGTAGCCGATCGAGTAAAGATGCACGAGGCCGGACACCGTCGTCACGACCACGAGCATGACGGCGGTCAACGTATCGATGCGGAGCGACCAAACCGCCTTGAGATCGCCGGAAGCGATGAAGCGCAAGAGTTCGATGCGCTGCTCTTGGCCCTGGATGGCGACCTCATAGAAGCCGAACCACGACAGCAGTGCGGAAATGAGAACCAGCGTGGTGGTGACCACCTCGGCCGGACGTGGTCCGGTAAAGGGTCCAAGCAGACCGGCAAACAGCGCGCCAGCAAGTGGAAGAAAAAGAATCGCCTGATACATCGCGCCTCGCCTCGGGGGTCAGCCTTTGAGCAGATCGATTTCGGCCACGTCGATGGTGCCGCGGTTGCGGAAATAGACGACGACGATGGCGAGCCCAATTGCCGCCTCGGCGGCCGCCACGGTGAGCACGATCATGGCGAAGATTTGCCCGACGAGATCGGCGTGGAAGGCGGAGAAGGCGACAAGATTGATGTTCACCGCAAGCAGCATCAATTCGATCGACATGAGGATGACGATGACGTTCTTGCGATTGAGGAAGATGCCGAAAATGCCGAGCGTGAAGAGGATCGCCGCCAGCGTGAGATAATGGGTGAGCCCAACGCTCATCGCAGCCCCCTCCCCGATTCGATTTCGACCAGTTCCACCGACTGTTCGCGCGTGCGCGCGACCTGCGCGGCGACGGATTGCCGCCGCACGTCGCGCTTGTGGTGAAGCGTGAGCACGATGGCGCCGATCATGGCGACAAGCAAAATGAGACCGGCGGCTTCGAACAGATAGACGTAGCGGGTGTAGAGGATGAGGCCAATCGCTTCGGTGTTGCTGATATCGCCTGGCGGCGGAGTGGGGGCTTGGACGACGATATCGGGAGCGGTGAGCCATGCGCCAAGGATAAAGACCAACTCGGCGAGGAGAAGGAGGCCGACTGTGGCGCCAACGGGCAGATATTTGATGAAGCCGGCTTTGAGCGCGGCGAAATCGACATCGAGCATCATCACTACGAACAGGAAAAGTACGAGCACGGCGCCCACGTAAACCACCACCAGGATCATGGCCAGGAACTCGGCGCCGAGAAGAACGAAGAGGCCCGCGGCATTGAAAAATGCGAGGATAAGGAAGAGCACGGCGTGCACGGGATTCTTGGCGACGACCACCATGAAGGCGGCGCCGACGCAAACCGTCGCGAAGAGATAAAAGAACAGCGCGCTCAGCATGCAGCGGTCTTAGCACACGATGGTTTGGTCATGGCCAGGCTCGTCGCGGCCATCCACGTCTGAGTTGGCCGAACGGCTGGAAAACGTGGATGCCCGGCACAAGGCCGGGCATGACAGTGGATGGATTGGAAGGTACCCCCACCCGTTCCCTCAACGATATGGCGCATCGAGCGCGAGGTTTTTGGCGATCTCGCGCTCCCAGCGGTCACCATTGGCAAGAAGCCTCTCCTTGTCATAGTAGAGCTCTTCGCGGGTTTCGGTGGCGAACTCGAAATTCGGTCCTTCCACGATGGCATCGACCGGGCAGGCTTCCTGGCAGAAGCCGCAATAGATGCATTTCACCATATCGATGTCATAACGCGTAGCGCGGCGCGTGCCGTCGTTGCGGCGAGGGCCGGCCTCGATGGTAATGGCTTGTGCGGGACAGATCGCCTCGCAGAGCTTGCAGGCGATGCAACGTTCCTCACCGTTGGGATAACGCCGAAGCGCATGCTCGCCGCGAAAACGGGGCGATAGCGGACCTTTTTCGAAGGGATAATTCACTGTCGCCTTCGGCGCCACGAAATATTTCAGCGCAAGCCAGAACGCCGACAGAAATTCCATCAGCAACAACGACTTGGCGGCTTGTGCGAAATTCCTCACGCGCCCGCTCCTTTTAGCTTCCATGCCAGAGCCGCAGGGCCGTAGCCACGATCACAACCATGGCCAGCGACAGCGGCAGGAACACCTTCCAACCGAGTCGCATCAATTGATCGTAGCGATAGCGCGGCACCATGGCTTTGACCATGGCGATCAGGAAAAACAAGAAGCAAACCTTGAGGGCGAACCATAGGACCCCAGGTATCCAGGTGAAAGGCGGCACCGGGAAGGGCGGCAGCCAGCCGCCCAAGAACAGCACCGTGGCGAGCGCGCACATCAAGACGATGGCGACATATTCGCCCAGCATGAACAACATATAGGGTGTCGAAGAGTATTCGACCATGAAGCCGGCCACGAGCTCCGACTCGGCTTCGAGAAGATCGAAGGGCGGTCTATTGGTCTCAGCGAGCGCCGATACGAAGAACACCACGAACATTGGCAGGAGCGGCAACCAATACCATCCGAAAAGCCCGAGCGCGCCATCCTGGGCCTCGACGATCCGAGACAGATTGAGCGAACCAGCAACGAGCAGAACGGTAATGATGACGAAGCCAATTGAGACCTCATAGGAGACCATCTGCGCGGCTGATCGCAGCGCGGCGAGGAATGCGTATTTCGAGTTCGAAGCCCAACCGGCCATGATCACGCCATAGACCTGCAAGCTCGAGATGGCAAAGATATAGAGGATGCCGACATTGATATCGGCGACGGCCCAGCCATTGTCGACCGGAATGACCGCCCAGGCTGCGAGGGCGAGACCCGCAGTGACGAGCGGCGCCATCAGGAAAAGGCCTTTGTTGGCGCCGGCCGGGATGATCGGTTCCTTGAAGACGAATTTCAGAAGATCGGCGAACGATTGCAACAGCCCCCAAGGTCCGACCACATTCGGGCCGCGCCGCATCTGCACCGCAGCCCAGACCTTGCGGTCCGCGTAGAGCAGAAAGGCTACGATGATCAGAAGCGTGACGAGGAGCGCTACGCTCTGCGCCAGGATGAGCGCGAAGGGCAGCCCATAATTTTGCCAGAACTCAACCATGGGTGCCGGTCGCTTTGTCCGTTCGACTCGCGTGGAGTGCGCTCAGATTGGCCATGATGGCGGAGGCGCGGGCGATAGCGTTCGTGAGATAGAAGTCGCCAATGGCGCGTCTGAACCGCTCCTTGCCGGGCTTGGCGGCCTTCGCGGCGAGCATTTCGATCACGGCCATTTCCCCTGGCTCGAGCTGATCGAGCAGGGCAAGATGAGGACAGCTCTCATACATCCTCGCACGGAGCTGCTGCACAGTGTCGAAGGGAAGCGTCTTGCCGAGGAACCCGGAAAGCGCGCGGACGATCTTCCAATCCTCGCGCGCATCGCCTGGCGGAAACACTGCGCGAGCCGTCATCTGCGGGCGTCCCTCAGTGTTGACGTAGGTTGCGTCTTTCTCGGTATAGGCCGCGCCAGGCAGGATTGCGTCGGCGCGATGGGCACCCTTGTCGCCGTGACTGCCTTGATAGATGACGAAAGCGTTGCCCAAACGCTCCATGTCTATCTCGTCGGCGCCAAGCAGGTAGACGACGTCGATGTCGCCTGAGCTCGCCGCGCTTAGCATCGCCTCGACGTCGAGGCCGCCCTTGCCGGGAACGAAGCCGAGATCAAGAGCGCCCACGCGTGCAGCGGCGGTGTGCAAGACGTTGAATCCATTCCAGCCGATACCGGGTTTGAGTGCGCCGATGGCGATGGCTGCCTTGGCGGCAAGAGCAAGAACCGCCTCCGCGTCGGGCCTGGCGAGAGCCCCCTGCCCCAGTATCAGCATCGGGCGCTCTGTGCCGCGGAGTCTGTCACAGAATGGGTGCGAGCCGTGGGCGATCTCGGCGAGCGTTTCGGGGCCGGCGCCCAGATAGTCGCAAGCATAGGTGAGATCGCATTTCTCGCCGACCAGTCCGACGGGGATGCGTCTCTGGGACTGACGTGTACGCTTCAAGATGCGGGCATTCAGCACCGGCGCCTCGTTGCGCGGATCGGTTCCGATGAGAAGAATCGCGTCGGCCTGGTCGATACCGGCGATGGTAGAATTGAAAAGATAAGTCGCACGGCCGAGGGAAGGATCGAGCCTCGTCCCATCCTGGCGGCAATCGATATTGGGCGATCCGAGCGCATCGGCAAGGAGCTTGAGAGCGAAAATTTCCTCGCAAGCGGCAAGATCGCCGGCAATCGCAGCGAAGCGCGCGCCGTCAAGTGACTTGAGCCTTTTGGCGACGACTGTGAACACCTCGTCCCAAGTCGTTGGAACAAGCCTGCCGTCCCGGCGCACATAAGGCCGGTCAAGCCGTTGCGTGCGAAGCCCATCCCAAACATGCCGCGTCTTGTCCGAGATCCATTCTTCGTTGATGGCGTCGTTGACCCTGGGCAGGATGCGCAAGACTTCGCGTCCGCGCGCATCGACCCTAATGGCGCTGCCGAGCGCATCCATGACATCGATCGACGGAGTCTTGGTCAGTTCCCAAGGCCGCGCCATGAAGGCGTATGGTTTGGAGGTGAGTGCGCCGACGGGACAAAGATCGACCACGTTGCCGGAGAGATTCGAGTACATACCGCGTTCGAGATAAGTGGTGATCTCCATGTCCTCGCCGCGACCGATGGCCCCGAGTTCTTCGACGCCCGCCACCTCGGTCATAAAGCGGATGCAGCGCGTGCAGTGGATGCAACGCGTCATGTAGGTGCCGATCAGGGGACCGAGATATTTCTCATCGACCGCTCGTTTGTTGTCCTGAAAGCGTCCGGCGTCAAAGCCGTAGGCCATGGTCTGGTCCTGCAAGTCGCACTCCCCGCCCTGATCGCAAATCGGGCAATCGAGCGGATGATTGATAAGCAGGAACTCGAGCACGCCTTCGCGCGCTTTCTTCACCTTCTCCGAGTTGGTGATGATGGTTGGCGGAGTGCCGTCGCGCGAGGGAAGCAGGTCGGTCACGCTCATGGCGCAGGAAGCGACGGGCTTCGGCATGCCGGCCACCTCGACGAGACACATGCGGCAGTTGCCGGCGATCGACAGCCGCTCGTGATAGCAGAAGCGGGGGATCTCGATACCGACGAGCTCGCAGGCCTGGATCAGGGTGAGGCCGGCGGGGACGACGTGCTCCTTGCCGTCGATGATGAGCTTACGCGTCATGGCTTTTCGTGCTCGTGCAGAACCGACTCGAGAAAGGCGCGGAATTTCGGCGTGTATTGCGCTAGATAGCCCGAATTGCGGAAGTGTTGCGACAGCAAATAGTCGCGGTGCTGCCTGATCTGGATACGGACGGCGGTATCCCATTCCTTGGTGGGCAGGACGTCGAGAATCTCTTCGCTCGCGTTGAGGATGGTATCCACGTAAAGCTCGTATTTCTGGAACATCTCGGCGCTGCCGTCGATAGTCATGTCCTCATAATCGAACTGGGCGAGCTTCAAAGTCGGGTCCGACAATTTCGGGTTGTCGAAGCCGAATCGCAGGGTCTCGCGCCAAAGCTCATAGGCATTGCCGCGCCGCTCGGCACGCTTTCCTTCCGCAATCTGAAGATGCGCGTAGATCAACGCGACCACGGCTGCGACGGCCATGATCACGGTCGCGAGCGTCGTGGCATTGTCCCAGAACCAGGCCATGCACGGTCCTACTCCGCCGCCACCGGGACCGAGGGAGCGATCGGCTTGACCGCAAGCGCGTCGATTCGCTCCTCGATGACATGCCGGAAATGCCGGATCAGCCCCTGCACTGGCCATGCCGCCGCGTCGCCAAGGGCGCAAATTGTGTGGCCTTCGACCTGATAACTCACGTCGAGCAGCATATCGATTTCGGCCTTCTCCGCTTCGCCGCGTGCCATGCGTTCGAGCACGCGCCACATCCATCCAGTTCCCTCGCGGCACGGCGTGCATTGGCCGCAGGACTCGTGCTTGTAGAAATAGGACAGGCGGGAGATGGCGCGAATGATGTCCGTCGACTTGTCCATAACGATCACGCCGGCGGTGCCGAGTCCGGTCCTGAGCGCTTTCAGGCTGTCGAAATCCATCGGCAAGTCGTCGCATTCGCGCGCCGGTATGCAAGGGACGGACGAGCCGCCCGGGATCACAGCGAGGAGATTATCCCAGCCCCCGCGCACACCGCCGGCATAGCGGTCGATCAGCTCGCGCAATGGAATGCCCATCTCCTCTTCGACATTGCATGGGTAGTTCACGTGGCCCGAGATGCAGAAGATTTTGGTGCCGGTATTGTTCGGGCGTCCGAGCGAGGCAAACCAGGCCGCGCCTCTGCGCAGGATGTCGGGGACGACGGCGATGGTCTCGACATTGTTGACTGTGGTGGGGGCGCCGTAGAGTCCGACATTGGCCGGGAACGGCGGCTTCAGCCGCGGCATACCCTTCTTGCCTTCGAGACTCTCGAGCAGTGCCGTTTCTTCGCCGCAGATATAGGCGCCCGCGCCGTGGTGCAGATAGAGGTCGAAGTCCCAGCCGTTGACGTTGTTCTTCCCAATTAGCTTGGCGTCGTAGGCCTCATCGATCGCCGCTTGTAGAATCTCCCGTTCGCGGATGAATTCACCGCGGATGTAGATGTAGGACACATGCGCGCGCATAGCGAAGGCTGCGAGCAACGCCCCCTCGATCAGGAGCTGCGGATCGTGGCGCATGATATCGCGATCCTTGCAGGTTCCGGGCTCCGACTCGTCGGCATTGATGACAAGATAGGAGGGACGGCCATCGGACTGTTTCGGCATGAAGGACCACTTGAGCCCGGTAGGAAAGCCGGCGCCACCACGCCCGCGCAGGCCGGAGGCCTTCACCTCATCGATAATGGCCTCGTGTCCGCGCTCGATGATCTTCTTGGTTCCGTCCCAAGCCCCGCGGGCGCGCGCGGCTTTCAGGCGCCAACTGTGCAGCCCGTAGAGGTTCTTGAAGATGCGGTCCTTGTCTTGCAGCATCACTTCGATCTCGATTTGCGGCCCGTGCCTGCCTGCTTCGCGGCGGAGCGCTCGCGCTGAGCGGCACCGGGCTTTTTGGGCGCGGCGTCTGCAAGCGGCGGCGCGGGCATCGCGTCGTCCGCCTCTTCTCTGCTGTAAAGCTCGGGATCGGTCAATGTATTGGGCCCGCCGAGCGGCGCGGAGGCCTGACGCCCGTTCTGGGGACCTGGCTTCGGCGCGCGGCCGGCTTTTAACTCAGCAAGGATCTGGGTCAGGCTCTCCGGCGTCAGGTCCTCGTAATAGTCCTTGTTGATCTGGGCGACCGGGGCGTTGACGCAGGCGCCGAGACATTCGACCTCGGTCCAGGAGAACAGTCCGTCTTCGGTGACATGGCCCGGCGCGCCGATTAGCTTCCGGCAGGTGTCCTTGATTGCATCGGCCCCCCGCAGCCAGCAAGGCGTCGTGCCGCAGACCTGTACGTAATGGCGGCCGACCGGCGCCAAATTGAACATCGTATAAAAGGTCGCGATCTCGTAAACGCGAATCGGGGCAAGTCCCAGCATGTCGCCTACATAGCGCAAAGCAGGCTCGGGCAGCCAACCGCCCATCTGTTCTTGTGCCCGCCACAGAAGCGCAAGCACGGCGGAAGCTTCTCGGCCTTGCGGGTATTTCTCGATTTGGGCCTTCGCCCATTCGAGATTTTCGGGAGTGAAGGCGAAGCCCTCCGGCTGTTTGGCGGCGAGGCGGCGGACACTCATTTGATCGATTCTTCTCTCGCGCGATCGCCTAGCGGTGGACGGTGCAAGCAGGGATCGTGGTCATCTTCTTACCCACATAGGCCTTCAGCGTATAAAAGCAAATCGCCGTGGCGGCCGATTTCTGTAACGTAACGACAATCGCGTCGGAAGAAACCTTGCCAGATTGGCGCGTCACGGCTTCGGCGGGGATGAAGGCGGTAGTGCGGATTTCGAAGCCGTCGCGCGTCAGCTCGCCAAGCGATTTGAGGCCATCATCGCTCGTTGACTGCGCGGGCTCCGGTTGAATCGGCCCCTCCCCGGGCTTCGTGGCTTCACCATTTGTGGCGTTCGGAGCGGCTGCCGACTCGGGCTTGGTTTCCGGCGCCACGGGCTGCGGACCGCTTTGCGGCGCGGCGCGTGTCTCCGAGAAGGCCAACGGCAAGGCGGCCGCGCAGGCCAAAGCGAGGACCCTCAACATCTCGTTCACCGGTCAATTTCCCCGAAGACGATATCGATAGAGCCGAGAATGGCCGATACATCGGCAAGCATATGGCCCCGGCATAGAAAATCCATGGCGGCGAGGTGGGCGAAACTCGGCGCTCTGATTTTGCAGCGATAGGGGCGGTTGGTACCATCGGCGACGAGATAGACCCCGAATTCGCCTTTGGGTGCCTCTACCGCCGCATATACCTCGCCCTTCGGCACGTGGTAGCCCTCGGTATAGAGCTTGAAGTGATGAATGAGCGCCTCCATCGAGGCCTTCATCTCGGCGCGCTTCGGCGGCACCATTTTGTGATTCACCACCGAAACGGGGCCGATTTCGGTGGTCAGCCGCTCGCAACATTGCTTCATGATGCGCACGGATTGGCGCATTTCTTCCATGCGTACGAGATAGCGATCGTAGCAATCGCCGTTCTTGCCGATCGGAATGTCGAAGTCGAGTTCGTCGTAACACTCGTAAGGCTGTGCCTTGCGGAGGTCCCACTTGGCGCCGGAACCGCGCACCATCACGCCGGAAAAGCCGCGCGCCCAAGCATCCTCGAGCTTTACCACGCCGATATCGACATTGCGCTGTTTGAAAATGCGGTTCTCGGTGAGCAAGTCCTCGATGTCGTCGCAGACTTTGAGGAAGGGATCGCAGAAGGCATAAATGTCGTCGATCAGCTCGGGCGGCAGATCTTGATGCACTCCACCCGGACGGAAATAAGCGGCGTGCATGCGTGAGCCCGAGGCGCGCTCGTAGAAAACCATGAGCTTCTCGCGCTCTTCGAAGCCCCAGAGCGGCGGCGTGAGTGCACCGACGTCCATCGCCTGTGTGGTGACGTTGAGGAGATGCGAGAGAAGGCGCCCAATCTCGGAATAGAGCACGCGAATAAGCTGGCCCCGCTTGGGCACGGCGACGCCGACGAGTTTCTCCACGGCAAGACAATAAGCGTGCTCTTGATTCATCGGCGCTACATAGTCGAGGCGATCGAAATAAGGCAGCGCCTGAAGATAGGTTTTGTATTCGATGAGCTTTTCCGTACCGCGATG
>DATLXW010000153.1:0-2632 GCA_035575415.1 Methyloceanibacter sp.
TCGGTGAGGCTGCGCGCTTGCGCCGCGCGCTCGCCCCCGCCTGCGGCGAGGACGACGAACGCGATGCCGAGAGCCAGAAATGGCCGGCAGCCAAGCGCCATCGGAATTGACCCTTAGTCCCGTCTTCTCCCAAGCCTAGCGTGGTGAAGATTAGAATTTTCTTGCCCTGCTTTGGACTCCCCTTTTGCGCTCCCCCACCATCTTGTTGCCGGTTCGATCACATTTCGCGCTCCCCCCTTGACTCCTTGCCAAGCGCGCGCATCTATGTAAATGTGAATAACATTCACACCGAAGGAAGGACCACGATGCAACTGGTTGCGGTGTTGGACGACTACGGCAAGCCGGCATGGATCATCGCCATGATCGCCGGTTTCCTCATCTGGTGGCCCATCGGCCTTGGGATTTTGGCCCATCTAATCTGGAGCGGACGCATGGGATGCTGTGGAAACAAGGCGCAGTGGCGCGAATATTTGACAAGCGAGGCGCGCCGGTTCGGCGGCGGCATGGCTTTTCGTTCGAGCGGCAATCGCGCCTTCGACGAATATCGCGAGGAGACGTTGCGGCGGCTTGAGGAGGAGGCGAAGGAGTTCCAGGCGTTCTTGCAGCGCCTCCGCCACGCCAAGGACAAGGCCGAGTTCGACCAGTTCATGGCCGAACGGCGGACCGGAGGAGTCGCCTCCTAAACGTCACCCCTGCGAAACGAGCGACAAACAGAAGCAAGGCCATTAACGGCGCGGGCTGAATTTTCCGCCCGCGCCCTTTTCTTTTAGCCCCGGCCCTATAGGATGCGCGCCGTTCCGGCGCTCGCGCCAATTCGCATCGGGAAGGGGAACGGAACTTGGAGCAGTGGAACGCGTCTCGCGTAGCAGGTCTTCTGGGTGGATGTTTTGGAGCTGTCTTGTTCTCCGCCGCGGCCTTGGCCGAGCCGGACGATCTCGACACTTTGGCGGCAAGCCCGCAAGACTATCTCGGCAAGGAAATCGAGGTGACGGGCTATTGCGTGAAGGGCGGCGTCAAGGGCGATGTGCTCGGCTATGAATGCATGACGCAAGGCACCGTCTATGTCGATACCGACGCGATCGAGCCCGCCGATGCCGAAGAGAAGCTGAACGGAAGCTGCAAGGACAAGCCGCAAGACTCGGGCTGCCAAGCGACCATCCGCTTCGTGCCGCATTCCTTCACGACGTCGAACGTGCTCGAGCCCGACAGGGTGATCACCATCTTCAACACCAAGAAGGCCGAGCTAAGCTTCTAGGCCCGGAGTTCGCGGCGCCTCGGTGACGGCCAAAAGACTTTGCCCTGGCATACAACCTGTACGGGTGTATAATCTATGCGGCAACCATCAGGGAGGAAGTCATGGCGGAAGATATTGAAGGCGAAATCGACACGATCTTGGAAGCCTCCGAGAGCAAGGCTGCGGCCGGCCCTGCAGCGCAGCTAAAGTCGTTGGGCGCCGAGATTTCGCTCGCGAGTGAAATCGAGAGCACCAAGGGGGAAGTAAGCGAAGCCGCGGCGCTGCCGGAGAAGATGTTTTTCTTCAACGACTATCCTCGCAAGGTCTATTGCACGGTGAGCGGAATAAGGCTGCGGCTCATTCAGACCGGCGAGGGACGAGGCATCGCCTATTTGACCTTCACGCAGACCTGCAACAGCAGGCGGAGCACGGTGGCCAAGGGGCCCGACTGGACCTTCAGCGTCGGCCTCTACGACAGTCAGAACGCCTTCATCCGCAACATTCATCTCGGTTATTGGAACCATCGCTGCGGGAAGCACCTCGTCGAGCTCCGAGAAGACTTCAGTTGGGTACTCGGCTCGATCAACCCGGTTATCAACGCCTATCGGGCGAACCTCAACTGGCAGTTCTTGCAAAGGGTCCACAATTGCGGCTGAGCGCAGGCCTCGCGCAAAAGCGCGGAATGCCTCACGTCTTGCCGAAGCCGCCGCCGGTCGGCGTCTTGATGATGATGGCCTATCCCGCTTCGAGCACGGTCTGATCCGCGCCTTTGAGCCGTTCGAGCTGGCCGTTCCGGCGCCGCACCCAATTCTCGCCGGGGCGGCCGTCCTCGCCGCCGCAGAGGCCGAACGGCTTCACCTTGCGGAATCCCGACAAGATCGCGCAGTCCATCCGTTCGAGGAAGCGGATGACGCGCAGCGTCCCGTCGCCCGCCCGCCATTTGCCTTTTCCCCCCGAGCCGCGCACGATCTCGAAGCGTTCGAGCAGCACCGGATGGCGCAATTCGAGCACCTCCGGGTCGGTGAGGCGCGAATTGGTCATGTGGGTTTGCACCGCCGCCACGCCGTCGAAGCCGTCTCCCGCCGGCGCGCCGGAGCAGATCGTCTCGTAATATTGATGGCGCTCGTTGCCGAAGGTGAGGTTGTTCATCGTGCCTTGCGCCGAGCTTAAGCACCCGAGCGCGCCATAGAGGCAGTTCACGATGGTTTGGCTCGTCTCCACGTTGCCGGCCGCGACCGGGGCCGGGTAGCGAGGCTTCAGCATCGAGCCTTTCGGCACCACGATCTTGATCGGCTTGAGGCAGCCGGCGTTGAGCGGGATGTCCTCGTCCACCAGGGTGCGGAACACGTAGAGCACGCAAGCCCGCGTGATCGGTTCCGGCGCGTTGAAGGCGTCCTC
>DATLXW010000154.1:0-15379 GCA_035575415.1 Methyloceanibacter sp.
CGCACCCCCAAGTTCCTCAAGGACTACGCCCCGCCGCCCTATCTCGTCGATCAGGTCGATCTCGATATTGCCCTCGATCCGAAAGCGACCCGTGTCGCCTCCAAACTGAAGCTGCGCGCCAATCCCAAGTCAGCGCGGCAAGGGCCGCTCGTGCTCGACGGCGAAGGTCTTTCGCTGCAAAGCCTGAGCCTGAATGGCAAACAATTGGCGCCCGATGCTTACGCCATCGACCGGCGCTCTCTGACCATCGCCTCGGTGCCTGGCTTCCCCTTCACGCTCGAAATTGTCACCACGTGCAATCCCGAGGCGAACACCGCGCTTTCGGGTCTTTACCGCTCGAACGGCACCTATTGCACCCAATGCGAGCCGGAAGGCTTCCGCCGCATTACCTATTTCATCGACCGGCCGGATGTGCTCTCCGTCTATACCGTGCGCATCGAAGCCGACCGTGCCACAGCCCCCATTCTGCTTTCGAACGGCAACCCGGCCGGCAAAGGCGACATTCCCGGCACCGGCCGGCATTTCGCCGTTTGGCACGACCCCTTCCCGAAGCCCACTTATCTTTTCGCCCTTGTCGGCGGCGACTTGGCCTGCGTCTCCGATCGTTTCGTCACTGCCTCCGGCCGCAATGTCGCGCTCAATATCTATGTCGAGCATGGCAAGGAGGACCGCTGCGCCTGGGCCATGGAGTCGCTCAAGCGGGCGATGCGCTGGGACGAGGAACGCTTCGGCCGCGAATACGATCTCGACGTGTTCAACATCG
This sequence comes from Methyloceanibacter sp., assembly GCA_035575415.1. Lineage (GTDB taxonomy): Bacteria > Pseudomonadota > Alphaproteobacteria > Rhizobiales > Methyloligellaceae > Methyloceanibacter. The sequence continues at coordinate 764 of DATLXW010000154.1, forward strand.
TCGCCGTCAGCGACTTCAACATGGGCGCGATGGAGAACAAGGGCCTCAACATCTTCAACGACAAGCTGGTGCTGGCACGCCCCGACACGGCGAGCGACGCCGACTACGCCTCGATCGAGAGCGTGATCGCGCACGAATATTTCCACAATTGGACCGGCGATCGCGTCACCTGCCGCGACTGGTTCCAGCTCTGTCTGAAGGAGGGTCTGACCGTCTTTCGCGACCAGGAATTCACCGCCGACACCCGGCTTGGGCCTGTGCAACGGGTGGTCGATGTGCGGCAGTTGAAAACGCGACAATTCCCCGAGGATGCGGGACCCCTCGCCCATCCCGTGCGCCCTTCGTCTTATATTGAGATCAACAATTTCTACACTGCGACCGTTTACGAGAAAGGCGCCGAGCTCTGCCGCATGTTGCAGACCTTGCTCGGCCGCGAGGGTTTCCGCAAAGGCCTCGACCTCTATTTCGAGCGGCATGACGGCCAGGCCGTCACGGTGGAAGATTTCCTCGCGGCGATGGCGGATGCGAATGGCCGCGATCTTTCCCAATTTATGCTTTGGTACACGCAAGCGGGCACACCGGAGCTCGCTTGTTCTCTTGATTACGACCCGCGCGCCAAGACCGCGCGCCTAAGCGTGAGTCAGGTGGTTCCCCCGACGCCGGGCCAAGCCAAGAAAGAGCCGATGCTGATCCCGCTCAAGATCGGCCTGATTGGCGCCAATGGCGACGAAATCCCCTTGAAGCGCGAGGACGGCAGGCCGATCCCCGACGGGATCATCGAGGTGACGCAGCGCGAGCAGGTTTTTACCTTTGCCGAGGTCCCCTCGCCGCCGACGCCGTCGCTTCTGCGCGAATTTTCCGCGCCGGTCAGGCTCACCAGCAATCTCGGTCCGGAGCAGATCGAATTTTTGATGCGGCATGACGGCGATCCGTTCAATCGCTGGCAGGCGGCGCAAACTTATGCGCTCAACCTTCTGAACGCAGCCGCGCGTGCTGGAGGGGATTTCGCCATGGCGCGCGGGAAAGAAGCGGCACGCCTCGCCCAAGCGCTTGCCGCCACGGCGCAGGACGCCTCGCTGCTTCCCGCCTACCGCGCCGAATTCTTGAAGCTTCCGGGCGAAACCGACATCGCCCGCGAACTTGCCCGCAACGTCGACACCGACGCTGTGCATCAGGCGCGGGAGGCCTTACGCACTGCCATCGCGCAGGAGAGCCGCGAGACCCTGACTGCGCTTTACGACTCCCTCGCCCCGCAAGGGCCCTATTCGCCCGACGCGGAAAGCGCCGGCCGGCGGGCACTGCGCAACGCCGCTCTCGACCTCCTCGCCGCCACCGGCGAACCCGGGGAGATCGCCCGCGCCGAACGCCATTACTACGAGGCGGCCAACATGACCGATGCCATCGCCGCTCTTGCGATCCTGGCCAATGGGGAAACGCCGGCGCGCGAGCGTGCGCTCGATCACTTTTACCTGCGCTGGCAGAACGAGCCGCTCGTGCTTGACAAATGGTTCGCGGTGCAGGCGCGCGCGGTACGGCGCGATTCGGTCGAAACCGTCGCCGCGCTTCTCGCCCACCCCAAATTCTCGCTCAAGAATCCGAACCGGCTTCGCGCGCTTCTAGGCAGCTTCGCGCACGGCAATCCGGCCGGCTTCAACCGGGCCGACGGCGCGGGATACCGGCTTCTCGCCGCACAGGCGCTTGAAATCGACCGCTTCAACCCGCATATGGCGGCGCGCCTGCTGGGCGCCTTCGAAAGCTGGCATACGCTGGAGCCGAAACGGCAGGCCGCCGCCAGGGCCGTGCTTGCGGACCTCGCCGCGCGCGACCTCTCGACCGACAGCTTCGAGATCGTTTCAAAGACTCTCGGCGCCGCCTAGAGTCCCCAGCCTGTCAACGGGTTATTAACCGAATTTCCACAGCTTTCCTCTGGACAGACCCCGCTTTCATCGATTCCAATGGTCGATGCGGGCGATTCGGAGATGCGGCACTTCTCCGGCTCGATGCAGGGGAAGTCGGAGGGGGACCGAATGGCGCGGGCGCATTCTGCGCGTGAGGGATTCGCCTTTGCGGGGCCAGGCTGGCGGGATTTCGGCGCGGTTATCGGCCGCTATTTATCCGACCCTGCGAATTTACGCCGCGTTCTTCCGTTTTTGCTGGCCGCCTTCGGTCTGCTGGTGAGCGCGGGCTTTGCCGCCCAATTGATCCTCAACCGCCAGGCGGCTTTCGAATCGGCGCGCTATCAGCTTGCGCTGCTCGCCGACAATGCCGCGCTCGCGTTGCATAACCGGACGCTCAGCTCGAGCACGGACTGGCAAAGCGCGCTCGCCTCGAGCCTTCCGCGCGGCGCCACCTTGGACGGCCGGGTGGCTCTCCTTGCCGACGCCGAAGGCGAGATTCACGGCCGCGCGCCGCTTATAGCGTCCTCCGCCACCAATCTTTTGGCCATTTTGGGCCCGCAACAGCCGCTCACGGTGTTTGGCGCCGAGGCCGGCGTCTTGCGCCTCACTCTGCTCGACGGTACCGACGCCATTGTCACCGTGCGCAACGTGCCGGAGACCGATGCCCAGCTTGCGCTTATCCAGCCGATCGACGCCGCCCTTGCCGATTGGCGCGCCGGGGCCAGACTCGAAATCACGCTTCTGCTGGCCGCAGGCCTAATCTTCGCGCTGCTCGGGGGCGGGATTTGGTACTTGGTCCCAATCGCTTCGCGCGAAGACGCCGGCGCGCTGGCGAAGGAGTTGACCGAAGCGCTGCCGGGTTGCGGCGTGTGGCGCTGGAACCTCGCCCGCGGTCACGTCTACTGGTCGGCGCCGATGTTCCGCCTGCTCGGTCTCGAGCCCCGCACGGGCGCCATGGCCTTTGGCGCAATCGCGCGCGCACTGCACCCCAATGACGATCTCCGGGGAGCGATCGACCAGTGCCTGCGCGAAAACGAATCTGGATTCGATTTCAGCTTTCGCCTGCGTCATGCCGAAGGTCACTGGCTGAATTTCCGCCTGCGCGGACACATCGCCCGTATTGCCGGCGAGCCTTGGCTTACCGGTTTCGCCGTGCGGGAAGATCGCGACACCGTTCCGGGTTCGCCCGACGAGAACGCCAGGCTTCGCGACGCCGTCGAAACGATCTCGGAAGCTTTCGTGCTGTGGGACAAGGACAACCGGCTGGTGATGTGCAACTCCAAATACCAGCAGTTCCACGGCCTTCCCGACGACATGGTGCGGCCCGGCCGTTCCTACGACGAGGTGATCGCCGCCGCGACCGAGCCGATCGTTTCCAAACGTATCGCCGTCACCGGCTCCGCCGACGACGACAGCCGCACTTACGAAGCCCAGCTCGAAGACGGCCGCTGGCTGCACATCAACGAACGCCGCACGCGCGACGGCGGCTATGTCAGCGTGGGCACCGACATCACCGTGCTGAAAGAGAGTCAGCAGCGGCTCGCCGAGAGCGAGCGGCAATTGCGCGCCAGCGTCGCCGAGCTCAGGCTCTCGCGGCGAGAACTCGAGCATCAGAAGCAGCAGTTGGTCGACCTTGCGGAGAAATATGCGCTGGAGAAGAATCGCGCCGAAGCGGCCAACCGCGCCAAATCCGAATTCCTGGCCAATATCAGCCACGAGTTGCGCACGCCGCTCAACGCCGTGATCGGCTTCTCCGAAGTGATGCAGCAGGCGCTGTTCGGACCGCTCGGCCACCCGAAATATCAGGAATACGCCCGGGACATCTACGCCAGCGGCGCCTATTTGCTCGAAGTCATCAACGACATTCTCGATATGTCGAAGATCGAGGCCGGACGCATGACCCTCGATGTCAGCAGCGTCGATCTCGGCGACATCGTCGAGGACAGCATGAAGGTCGTGAGCCAGGCCGCCGCAGACCGCAATATCGCGCTGACCCGGCACGGCCCGCAGCATCTGGTGCTCGAGGCCGATCGCCGCGCGCTGAAGCAGGTGTTCCTCAATCTGCTCTCCAACGCGGTCAAATTCACCCGCGACGGAGGCAGCGTGGACGTGCATCTGTCGCGTTCGCGCGGGCATGTGAAGATCGCCATCAAGGATACCGGCATCGGCATTCCCGAGGCGGACATCGCCAAGCTCGGGCGCCCCTTCGAGCAGGTGGAGAATCAATTCTCCAAGAGCCATCAGGGAAGCGGGCTCGGCCTCGCCATCTCCCGCGCCCTCGTCGAATTGCATGGGGGCATGTTGCGCATTACGAGCCGCGAAGGCCATGGCACCACCGTCACCTGCACCTTGCCGCTCAGGCCGGTCATGACCGGCGAAGAGCCGCAGCTCGCCGCCAGCGCCTAAATTCGTGAGGCACCATCTCGGCCTCGATGAGGCTCCCGCCTGGATTATCGTTTCTGAAGGAAACGAATTTCAGTGGCCCGGTTACGACCTCAGTCAAAGATCCGGCGGCAGCTTCGTCTTTGGTTCTCTCCCCCCAAAGCTCTTCAAACGGGTTTTGACTGCATTCGTCGCTTTGCACGATGGGGCAAAGGCTCATAAGATCCCGCGGACCTAGCCCGGGGCATCAGGCCACGATCCGCTCAAACGCGGCATGCACCGAGGCGACCGTCTCCTTCAGCGTGGCTTCCAGCGTGGGGAAATCCGGCATGTCGGAAGCGCGCGCCAGCAGGTCCTTCAGCGCGCGCGGAGCCTCCGTTGCCACAAAGGGTTTGTCGAGGCAGAGCCTGAGCACTTGCGTCAGCGTGAGATAGAGCTGCGCCGCCGGCACGAGAATTTCCGCATCGCCCGGCGCGAGCGCGCCCGCTGCCGAAAGCTTCGACAGCGTCAGCTCGGTGTTTTGGTCGAGAACCTCCGGATGCTCCGCTGCGTTCACGATTTGCAGGAACTGCGCGATAAATTCGAGGTCGATCAATCCGCCGCGGACATGCTTCAAGTCCCAGGGATCGGCGCTGCCCTTCTCCGCCGCGATCTTCTCGCGCATCGTCCTCACATCCGCCGCCACTTTGGCACGTTCGCGCGGACTGGAAAGCACCTTGGCGATGGTCGCATTGATCTGCTGCCGCAACGCCGCCGGCCCAGTGATGACTCGCGCGCGGGTGAGCGCAAGATGTTCCCAAGTCCAGGCCGATTGCTTTTGATAGGCGATGAAGCTCGACAGCCTGGTCGCGACCGGGCCCTGGCTGCCGGAAGGCCGCAGCCGCATGTCGACTTGATAGAGCGAGCCTTCCGCCGTCTCCGCCGAGAGCGCGGCGATCAGTCTTTGCGTATAGCGCGAATAGTAAAGCGGTCCCGGCAGGCTCTTCGGACCGTCTGACTGGGCGTCGCCCTCATAGTCGTAGACGATGATGAGATCGAGGTCGGATCCCGCCGTCATTTCGCGGCTGCCGAGCTTGCCCATGGCGATAATCGCGACCTGCCCTCCGGGCATGCGGCCATAACTGCGGACGAGTTCCGCCTCGACTCTTGCGCCGAGCACTTCGATCAGCGTTTCGGCATGCGCGGCATAAGCCGCGCCCGCCTGCCGCGCCGAGATCGTGCCTGAAATCACCCTGACGCCGATGAGGAAACCTTGCTCGCGGCCGACAACGCGGGCGCGGTCGAGCGCATCCTGATAGTCCCCTGCTTCGGCGATGGCGCCAACCACGAGTTCCTTCAATTTGGCGGGCGTGGGGACCGCGCCGAAGAATCCGGGATCGAGCACGGCATCGAGCAGGCGCGGTCTCCGGCCGATGATGCGGGCAAGCCGCGGCGCCGTGCCCATGATGTCGGCGAATAGCCGCAACAGGCTCGGATTGGCGGCAAGCAACGAGAATAGCGGCAGTCCGGCCGGCATGCCTGCGATCACCTTGTCGAAAGTGGCGAGCGCCAGATCGGGCTCCGCCGTACGCCCAAAGGCCTCGAGCAGGGACGGCAGAAACTCGGTGAGGCGCTCCCGCGCCTTTGCGCTTCGCGTCGCCGCATAGCGGCCGGACTGCCAGGCCCGGATGGAAGCGACCGCCACTTCCGGATTCTGAAAGCCGAGCCGCCGGAGACTGGCGAGCGCCGCCGGATCGCCTTCGTCGGCGAACACGACCACCCGTGGCGCCGTGGCCTCGGGTTCCGGCAGCTTTTCGAATAGTGCGCCGTAGTGCCTCTCCACCCGCCTCAGCCTTTCGAGCAGGGCGTCGGCGAATTCGTTCGCGTCGCCGAAGCCCGACAAACGCGCCACCCGGTCGAGTTCGTTTGCCTCGGTGGGGATAAGGTGGGTCTGCTGATCGGCGATCATCTGTAGCCTGTTCTCGACTCGCCGGAGGAACAGATAGGCCTCGGAGAGATCCTTCTCCGCTTCCGCCGCGATCCACCCCCCGGCGGCGAGCCGCTTCAGCGCTTCGAGCGTGCCTCGGGTTCTCAGCTCGGGATGGCGTCCTCCGGCGATGAGTTGCTGCGTCTGGGCGAAGAACTCGATGTCGCGGATTCCCCCTCGCCCGAGTTTGATGTCGTGGCCCTCGACGGCGACGGCGCCGTGCCCCTTGAAAGCATGCACCCGACGCTTCATCGCATGGATATCGGCGATGGCGGCGAAATCGAGATATTTGCGCCAAATGAACGGCGCAAGCTGGCCCAAAAACTCCTCCCCCGCGGCGAAATCGCCCGCAACGACCCGGGCCTTGATCAGCGCGGCGCGTTCCCAGTTCTGGCCGAAGCTTTCGTAATAGGTCAGTCCGGCGTCCACCGAGAGCGCGATCTGGGTCGCACCCGGGTCCGGTCTGAGCCGCAGATCGGTGCGGAAGACATAACCGTCGGCGGTATGCTCTTGAAGCAAGCGGATGAGTTCACGCGTCAGCCGCACGAAAAAGGTGGAAGGCTCGACGTCTCGTTTCAGTCCGGCGCGTTCGGCGTCATAAAAGACGATCAGATCGATGTCGCTGGAATAGTTCAGTTCGTAAGCGCCGAGCTTCCCCATGGCGATGACGAAGTAGCCGGGCGCCGGCGCGCCCGCCTTTGTCTGTTCGCGAGCCTCGATCTGCCCCGCTTCTACCGCGCGGCGAAACAGGAAGGCGGTGGCGCCCTCGAGGACAGTATCGGCCGCACCGCTCATGGCTTCGAGCGCCGTCTCGATCGGCCAGACGCCGCCGAGATCGGCGAGGGCAACCAGGAAAGCGACACGATGCTTGAAGCGGCGCAACAGGGTCATGGCTTCGGGCATGGAAGCCGTCCTCGCCATTGCCCGGGCGAGTTCCGTGCGCGCCTCGGCAAGATGCCGTTCCGGATCGCGCAAGAGGCAGTCGAGCGGCACTTGCGGATCCCGCAAGGCAAGCGCCGTCAAATAGGGGGACGCGGAGAAGACGGCGGCAAGCAGTTCGCTTGCCGCGTCGAGGGCCCTTGCGGCGGCAGGATCGGCCGCCCCGCTTAGGGCCTGTTTCAGGCTCGCGAGCGCGTCGGCGCCTCGCGCCGCATCGTAAAGGCGCGGGACTTGGGCGATGCGCTCGAAGAACGCTGTCACGCCGCTCCGGTCTCTGCTCCTGAGGGCGTCCGCTAAGCCGCCCCTTCGACTAGCGCCTCGCCCTCCATGGGCAAAGCGAGAACGACCCTGAGCCCGGGCTCGTTGTCCTCGAGTCTCAGGCTTCCACCATGCAGCCGCGCCACGGCCGCGACAAGGCTCAATCCCAGGCCGCTGCCCGGTTCCGACCGGCTGGCCTCGAGCCGCACGAAGCGGCCGAGCACCCGTTCGCGGTCTTGCGGCGGCACGCCGGGTCCGCGGTCGGTAACCACAATCTCGGCGACAGCGCCATTCGTCCGCGCACCGATAGTTACCTCCGGCTTTATGCCCGATTCCCGCTCCGCCGTCCCATATTTGAGCGCGTTATCGATCAGATTGGCGATGGCCTGGCCGACGAGTTGACGGTCGGCGCGGATAGGGATCGGGCCGTCAGTTTCGGCCTTGAGCTCGATGCCGCGCTCCTCCGCCACCGGCTCGTAGAGTTCGGCGACGTCGCGCAAAAGCGCCGCCACATCGAGCTTTTCCCTATTGTCCGCGCCGGCGCCGGCCTCGATCCGGGCTATGGAGAGAAGCGCATTGAAGGTTTTGATCAGGCCGTCGGCCTCTTCGATGGTCCGCTCCAGAGCCTCGCGATAGCTCGCCTCGCCGTAAGGCTCGCGCAAGGCCGCCTCGACCCGGTTGCGCAAGCGATTGAGCGGCGTCTTGAGATCGTGGGCAATATTGTCCGAGACCTCGCGCAAGCCGGCCATAAGCTGCTCGATGCGGGCCAGCATGAGATTGAGATTCTCGGCCAGCCGGTCGAGCTCGTCGCCGGAGCCGTCGATCGGCAGCCGTTCGCTGAGATCGCCTTCCATGATCGTGCGCGTGGTGGCGGAGAGCGCGTCGATGCGGTCGAGCAGCTTGCGGCTGACCCAATAGCCGCCGCCGATACCGAACAGCACCATCAGCCCGAGCCCCCACAGCATGGTGGAGCGCACCAGCCGCGAGAGCTGGCGCCGGTCCTCGATGTCGCGGCCGACGATCAGCCTGTGCCCGCTCGGCAGGCGGAAGACATTGGCGAAGGCGAGCCGGTTCTCGAAGCCCCCTTGCGCCGGACGGCGATAAACGAACTCTACCGGCCCGAGCGTGTTCCACAGCTCCGGGGTGATGCCGCTCAAATTGCCGGCAAGTCTCCGGCCTTCGCTGTCGGCGACGAGATAGAGGCTATTGCCCGGCGTACCGCTGCGCTCGGCGACGGTGCGCACGAGCTGCTGTAGGCCCCCGGCCCGATACTGTTCGGCAAGGCCCTTCAGTTCGGCGTCGATCGTCTGGCTGAGCTGTTGCGACAGCAGAACCGTCGTATTCCAATAGATATAGGCGACGGCGACGATGGCCGCGGCGCTGAACAGCGCAAGGTAAGTCAGCGATAAACGAAAGGTCGTGGTCCGGAAGAGCTTAGTGAGCGCTGTCACGGATGGTGTAGCCGGCGCCGCGAACTGTGTGCAGGAGGGGCGTGTCGAAGTTCTTGTCGATCTTGGACCGGAGGCGGGAAATGTGGACGTCGATGACATTCGTCTGCGGGTCGAAATGATAGTCCCAGACGTTCTCGAGCAGCATGGTGCGTGTCACCACCTGCCCGGCATGCTTCATCAAATATTCGAGCAAACGGAACTCGCGCGGCTGCAACATAATTGGTTCCCCGCGCCGCGTCACCTTGTGCGACAGCCGGTCGAGCACGAGATCGCCGACGACGAAGCGGGTGCTCGCCTCCTCGGGGGATTTGCGCCGCGCTAAAGCTTCGATCCGGGCCAGGAGCTCGGTAAACGCGTAAGGCTTGGTAAGGTAATCGTCGCCGCCGGCGCGCAAGCCCTTCACCCGGTCGTCGACCTCGCCGAGCGCGCTCAAAATCAAAGCCGGCGTGCTTATTCCCTCCTTGCGCAGCGCGCCGATCACACTGAGCCCGTCGCATCTCGGCAGCATGCGGTCGACGATGAGCACGTCGTAGGCATTGACTCTCGCCAGTTCCAATCCGGTTTGCCCGTCGGCCGCATATTCGGCCACATGGCCGGCTTCCTTCAGCGCCCGCTTGAGAAAGTTGGCGGTTTCCTGATCGTCCTCGATGACCAAGACACGCATGGCTGGATCTCTCTTCTCGTCTTATCGTTTGCGCGTTTTTTGCGGAGAAATGAACCGAAGCGACAAGCCTTAGTTAAGGGGCGGGCGGCGCGGCGGGGGGGGACCGCGCCGCCCTCCGGCGTTAGAAGGCGTTACGCCTTCTTCAGCGAAAGCGCCACGAAGCGCGTCTGATCGCCGGACTTGACCTGCATCAGCACCTTTACGGTGTCCTTTTCGGCTTTGGCGTTTGCCATGGCCTTCTTGACGCCGTTGGCGACGTCCGACGGACTCGAAACGTCGACGCCGGCAACCTGGAGAATGACATCGCCGGGCTTAAGACCCTTCTCGGCGGCGTCGCTTTCCGGATCGACCTCCGTGATCACCACGCCTTCCTCGCCGGCGCCGGGAATCTTCGCGGCCGGAGCCAGCGACAGGCCGAGATTCTTCATCTGTTCGCCGGCCGTCGCATCGGGCTCCTGCTGCTCTTCCAGCGCGGCGAGCTTCTTGCCGCTGGGGAAGGTGCCGAGCTTCATCGTCACCTCGCGGTTTTCGCCGTAGCGATTGATCGAGAGCTTGACCTCAGTATTCGGATGTAGCTCGGCGATCTTGCGGGCGAGGTCGCGCGAGTCGGCCACCTTTTCGCCGTTGACCTCGACGATCACGTCGCCGGGCTTGAGATCCTGCTTCGCCGCCGGACCGTCCTCGGTCACCTTGGTGATCATGGCGCCCTTGGCCTCGCTCATGCCGATCGAGTCGGCGATATCGTCGCTGACATTCTGAATGACGACACCGAGCCAACCGCGGTCGACCGTGCCTCTCTCCTTCAACTGGCTGACCACCTCCTGCACCAATGCCGCCGGAACGGCGAAGGCGATGCCGACATTGCCGCCCGAGGGCGAGAAGATGGCGGTGTTCATGCCGACCACTTCGCCGTCGAGATTGAAGGACGGGCCGCCGGAATTGCCGCGGTTCACCGCCGCGTCGATCTGGAGATAGTCGTAGGGACCGGAGCCGATGTCGCGGTTATGCGCCGAGATGATGCCGGCCGTCACCGTGCCGCCGAGTCCGAACGGATTGCCGACCGCAAGCACCCAGTCGCCCACGCGCGGGTCTTTCTGCGAGAACTTCACGAACGGGAAGGTCTTGCCGGGCGCGTTCACCTTGATCAGCGCCACATCGGTGCGCGGATCGGTGCCGACCAGCTTGGCGGGATATTTGTCGCCGCTCTCGAGCGTCACCGTGATGTCCTCCGCATCCTCGACCACATGGTTGTTGGTCACCACGTAACCGTCTGGCGAGATGAAGAAGCCGGACCCTTGCGCCAGGCTGGGCGAAGGCTTCACCGGCGGCTGCGGCATGCCTTTGCGGAACTGCTTGAAGAAATCGTAGAGCGGGTTGTCGGGCGGAAGGTCGGGCATGCCGGGAATCGGCATTTCGTCATTGTCCGCGACCTTCACGTCGCTCTTGACGTTGATGCTCACCACGGCCGGACTCACCTTCTGCACGAGGTCGGCGAAGGTCAAGGGCGCGCGGCCATAGGGTGTTTCGATCGTCTGCTGCGGTTGCGTCGCCGTCTCGGCGACGGCGAACGGCACGCTGTTGCCGAACGTGAGGCCCAAGGCGCTAATCGCGATCAGGGCGGCCGCCGCGATGAGCGCACGCCTGCGGTTGACCCTCCGCGACGCCGGGCGGTCGGTCGCAGCATTGCTCCAGTCGAATTTCATAGTTACCTCTCTCCTGAGATCGGAATCCCGTAAGAAATTAGCCTGCCTCAACGAGCGAGCGAGGCGTCTAAGTGGAAGATATAAGCGTTCGCCGATTACTCCGCCGTTTCGGCGGAATTAAATTTCAGTAAGATTCCTGGCGAAAAACGGCCCTCGGCAAGGCGTTCGCCCCTAACCCTTAATCCAAGCCGGGGCCATCGTCCAGCAACCGCTTGAGCTTTCGCTTTTCGCTCGCGCTGAGCGGCGTAAGCTCTTGATATGCGGTCCTTCGCCGCCGGTAGGCGCGCCACACAAGTGCGAGCGCCAAAGCCAAAATCAGCGGCGTTGCGAACCAGAGGATCGCCGTGTGCGGCGAAAGCCGCGGCTTGAGCAAGACGAATTCCCCGTAACGGGCGACGATAAAGTCGACGATTTCCGCGTCGCTGTCGCCGGCCTTCAATCGCTCGCGCACGAGCAGCCTGAGGTCGCGGGCGAGCGGCGCGTCGGAATCGTCGATAGATTGGTTCTGGCAGACGAGGCAGCGCAGACCGGCGGATATGGCTCTGGCGCGGGCTTCGAGCGAGGGGTCCGCCAGTACTTCGTCGGGCTGCACGGCCTGCGCCGGCGCCGCGAAGACGGCCGTCACGATCGCGAAGAGGAGGACAAGGAGAAACCGGCGCGCGCGCATGGTCATTCGCCGGCTGGAACCGGCGCGAGCCTCGCTCGCGCGCGGCGCGGCGCGCCGACGCGCAGTCTCCGGTCGGAGAGCGAGAGGCCTCCGCCGACGAACATGACGAGCGCGCCGATCCAGATCAGCCGCACCAGCGGATTGAAATAAAGCCGGACGGCGTAGGCGCCGTCCTTCAATTCGTCGCCGAGCACGGCGTAAAGATCGCCGCGCCAGCTTGCATGGATGCCGGCCTCGGTGGTTCCGCTCTGCTCGACGGTGAAGGAACGCTTCGAAGATTCGAGCTCGGTCACGAACTTACCGCCGCGCGCGACGCTGAACACGGCGACGCGTTCGCGATAATTCGGCCCTTGTCGCGGTGCCACCCCCTTGAAGCTCAGCGTGTAACCGGCGATTTCGGCCTTGTCGCCGGGCTTGAGCGCCAGAATTTCTTCCGTGCGCCAGGCGGTGGTGGCGACGATGCCGATGACGGCGAGGCCGAGCCCCGCATGGGCAAGTGCAGTGCCATAGGCGGAGCGCGGCAGATGCCGCAGCCTGCGCCAAGCCTCTGCCCATGACGATTGCCCAAGCTTCACCCGGTAAACGATTTCGCTCAGCGCGCCGAGCACGAGCCAAATCCCGAGCCCAATGCCGAGCGGCGCGAGCCAAGGCCCGCGCGCATAGACGGCAAGAAGAACGACGCTGATGCCGAGGGCGATCAGAGCGGCGGCCATAAGGCGCTGGGCGGCGGCCAGGAGGTCTCCCCGTTTCCACGCCAGCAGAGGCCCGAACGGCACCGCGGCGAGCAGCGGAACGATGAGCGGAACGAAGGTGAGGTTGAAGAACGGCGCCCCCACCGAGATTTTCTCGCCGGTGAGCGCTTCGAGCGCGAGAGGATAGAGCGTGCCGACGAAGACCGCGGCGCAGGCCGTGGTGAGGAGCAGATTATTGAGAACGAGGCTCCCCTCGCGGCTAATCGGGGCGAACAATCCGCCTTGGGTAAGAAGCGGCGCGCGCCAGGCGAACAGCGCAAGCGCGCCGCCGATGAAAGCCCCCATGATGGCGAGGATGAAGATGCCCCGCGCCGGATCGACGGCGAAAGCGTGCACACTAGTCAAGACTCCTGAGCGGACGAGAAAAGTCCCCATCAGGCTCAAGGAGAAGGTGATGATGGCAAGCAGGATGGTCCACACTTTGAGCGCGTCGCGCTTTTCCATCACCACCGCGGAATGGAGCAGCGCCGTGCCGGCGAGCCAGGGCATGAAGGAGGCGTTCTCAACCGGGTCCCAGAACCAGAAGCCGCCCCAGCCGAGCTCGTAATAGGCCCACCACGAGCCCATGGCGATGCCGAGCGTAAGGCACATCCAGGCGGCGAGCGTCCAGGGTCTCACCCATCGCGCCCAAGCGGCATCGATGCGGCCTTGCATAAGCGCCGCCACGGCGAAGGAGAAGGCCATGGAAAAGCCGACATAGCCGGCATAGAGGAAGGGCGGATGGAAGGCGAGCGCGGGGTCTTGCAGCACCGGATTGAGCCCCTGCCCGTCGAACGGCGCGGGATCGATGCGGATAAAGGGATTCGACGTGGTGACGATGAAGAGCAGAAACGCCGCCGCGATCGAACCCTGCACGGCAAGCGCATTCGCCTTCAATTCGCGGGGCAGATTGGTGCCGTAGGTCGCCACGCCCGCCCCAAACAGAGCGAGGATCAAAACCCAGAGCACCATCGAGCCTTCGTGGTTTCCCCAGACGCCCGAGATCTTGTAGAGCAGCGGTTTCGCCGAATGCGAATTCTGCCAGACGTTCAGCACCGAAAAGTCGGAGGTGACATAGGCGGCCGTCAGCGCCAGGAAAGCGATGGCCACGAGCAGGAACTGCATCTGCGCCGCGGGCGTGGCCACGGCGGCAAGCTGCGGATCGCGCAAGCGCGCGCCGAGCAGCGGCAGCGCCGTCTGCACGATCGCCACGCCGAGCGCCAGGATCAGCGCGTAATGTCCCGTCTCCGCGATCATGAGCGGCGCAGCCTCCTGCCATCCCCTCGCCCTTTGAGGGGGCAGGCGGAGTGCTCGCTGTCTACCCCCCTACCGGCATGCATCGCTTGCTGGCGATGCATGCCGGCCTCCCCCTCAAGGGGGGAGGCGAAAGGAATAAGCATCGCTTCCATCAGTTCACTTTCTCGTTCGCGTCGTCGTCGCGCCAGAGGCCTTTCTCTTTCAATTTCGCCGCCACCTCCGGAGGCATGTAATTCTCGTCGTGCTTGGCAAGCACGTTATCGGCCTGGAACACCCCATCAGCTCCAAGTACGCCCTCCGCCACAACCCCCTGTCCCTCGCGGAAGAGATCCGGCAGCACACCGGTGAAAGTCACCGGCAGCGTCTTTGCCCGATCGGTGATGACGAAGCGAATCGTCGTTCCTTCGCCGCGCACCACGCTGCCCGTCTCGACCAAGCCGCCGAGGCGGAACCGCGTGCCCGGCGCCAATCGCATCTCCGCCACTTCGCTCGGGCTGTAGAAGAACACGATGGAATCGCGCATGGCGTAGAGCACGAGCCCGACCGCTACGCCGAGTACGGCGAGACAAGTGCCGATCAAAACGCCTCTCCGCTGCTTTCGGGTCATCCGTTTGATACCATCAGCCGATTTCGTCTCGATCGCCGGCCGCAACAATGACCCGAACCGACGCCGAACATTCGGAGTTCTTTAATGACCACC
>DATLXW010000155.1:0-12144 GCA_035575415.1 Methyloceanibacter sp.
ACTACGAGCCCCTGCCAGGAGCTGGCTGACGGCTTGGCCTCGCGTTAGGCCGGCCTAAAGCCGGTCAAGTGCGGTAAGGCCAATCGAAAGCGGGGCCCGGCGTTGACGAAGACGCCGCAAATGAGCAGGCGCACTTGGCGATGCGCTACCGGCCTCTGGCCTACTTGAGCGCATTTGCTACTTGAGCGCTTGTGGCGCGCCGAGAGGCGCCCGCGTGCCGCAAGGCACGAACCATACTGGACTGCGCCTTTTCGGCGCGCCGCCCCCTCATGTCTTGAGGGGGAAGGAGAAGCATAGACCGGACGCGCTTGCGCCGCGGTGACGATGAGGCCTGTCTTGTCGCTGCTCAGTTTCTCGCATGTCATGCCCGAACGAAGACCCGGGCATCCAGGGCGGGAAACGCGGTGCCGGTTGGAAAATCGCCGCCTGAAAATCGGTCGCATGAGACGCAATCGTTGGCATAAGCTTGCGCGCATGAGCACAAAGCCATTCGCCCAAAGGGGGGACGAATTCTGGCGCGCGCTGAGCGAACGCGATTCGTGCTACGAGGGGCTGTTCGTTGCCGGCGTCAAGACGACCGGCATTTTCTGCCGGCCGGTTTGCCCGGCGCGCAAACCTTTGCGCCAGAACGTCGAGTTCTTCGCGACCGCAAAGGAAGCGCTTTACGCCGGCTATCGTCCCTGCTTGCGTTGCCGGCCGATGGACAGCCGCGGAAAAGTGCCGGAACTCATCGAAACGTTGCGCCGGACGATCGAGCGGCGCCCCTCGCAGCCGATCAGGGACCGCGACCTCGCCGCGATGGGGATCGAGCCCTCGACCGCCAGGCGCCAATTCAAGCGCTATTACGGTATGTCGTTCCAGGCCTATCAGCGCGCGCGTCGCCTGGGATCGGCGCTTGCCGCCGTGAGAAACGGGAACAACGTCTTGGATACGCAACTCGACCACGGATTTCAATCGCCGAGCGGGTTTCGCGAGGCCTTCGCCAAGCTGTTCGGCGCGGCTCCGTCGCAGGCGAGCGGCGTGCATTGCCTAATCGCCCGCTGGATCGAGTCGCCGCTTGGCTCCATTTTGGCGCTGGCCGACGACGATGGCCTGCATCTGTTCGATTGGATCGACCGGCGCGGGGTCGAGCGCGAGATCCTGAGACTGAGGCAAAGGACCAAATTCGCGATCGTTCCTGGCGATCACCCGCTGCTCGATCAGGCGGAGAGGGAAATCGGCGAATATTTCGCCGGCAAGCGAACGTCGTTCACGCTGCCGCTCGCGCCGCGCGGCACAACGTTCCAGCGCCGGGTCTGGGATACGCTGCTCGCCATTCCCGCCGGCGAGACGCGATCCTACGCCGAGATCGCCGAGTCGATCGGGCGGAGAGAGGCGACGCGGGCGGTGGCGCGGGCGGTGGGCGATAATTATCGCGGCGTCATCATTCCCTGCCACCGGGTGATCGGCAGCGACGGCTCGCTCACCGGCTATGGCGGGGGACTTGCGCGCAAGGAGTGGCTGCTCGAACACGAGCGGCGTTTTGCCGGGCGCGCCGGGGCCCCTCACGAGCGGGCTTCGCCCAACCTTGCCGCCGCAAAAAGAAGAAAGAGCGCCGATGGGGCTAGCGGGTTCCGCGGAGCAGGACACCGGGGTTGATCAACACTCCGGCCGGATTGCTTGGCGCCGGCGAAAATCCGTCGAAGGCCATGCCGCCTTCGGGCGAGGGGACCGGTCCATCGCCGGCCATGATGCTTTCGTCGGGGGCCGGCGGTTCGGGCGGGTCGGTGAGCGCCTTGACCTCCTCCGGCGAGGCCGGTCCGTCGGCCACGACCACTTCGACCTGCTTGGGGTTTCCGGCTTCGACCGAGAACTTGCGCGTAAAACTCAAGCCACCATGGTCGGCGATGACCGCATAGCTGCCCGGCGCGAGAATGTGCGTGGGCAAAGCGCCGGCATTCTCCTTCACCACGTCTCCGGCGGAGGTGAGGATGGTCCATTTGGTGTCGGTGAGCGCCTCTCCGCCCAGGGTCTGAACCAGTTTGAAGGTGATCTTGGCGCCGGTTTGCTTGATGGTCGCTTCGGTGATCTTGCCGGGTTCCACCGTCACGTCGGCCCTGACCACGGCGTTGGCGTCGCCATACAAGCTCTCGATACGGTAGGCGCCGGCATTGAGTCTGATGGTGACCCCGGGCTTGGCGTTGCTCAGGACCACGTGACGTTTGCCGAACTGATCCTCCTCGTCGGTCAGAATGTCGAATTTGACGGCGCTTTCCGGCAACGCCTCGCCGCTCGCGAGAATCGCCGCAAGCTTCAAGCCGCCGGTGTTCAGCACGAACGTCTCTTCGAGCGAACGCCCGCTCTCGACCTTGATTTTCTTGGTCAGGTTGGAAAGGCCATAGGCGGCGTTGACGAGATATTCGCCGGGCAGCAAAGCCGCGGTCGGCATGGCTTCGCGATGCGTGCTCAACAACTTGAAGCCCTGGCCGTCCGCCTCGGGCTTTGCGGCGTAGACGCGCCAAGTCAATCCCGACTCCAATTTCGGCCCTTGCTCGCTGACAAGGGCCTTGAAGGTTACGGGAACGGGAAGTTGGATGTCTTTGGGAGAAGCGGCCGCCGTTTTAGGAACGGGCGGCGGCGGAGGCGGCGCCGGCGGCTCGATCGGGACGGACTGAACGCGCTTAACCTGCGGGAGTACCACGACCGATTTGTGGACGGCGCTCTCCCCGCCTGCCGCCGGGTTCCCGGCCGGGGGCGCCTTCGCGGCCATGGCTTCAAGGTCGATGGGTTGAGTGGCAACCGTTCCCGGCGGCAGCGCGCCGGCCGGCGCTCCTTGCGCCTTCTGCGCATCGAGATCGATGGGCAGCGCCCGCGCGGTTCCGACAGGAAGAGCCGAGGCCGTTGGCTGGGACGGGCTCTCGATCGCCCCGACCTGCACGGGTTGCGACGCTCCGCCCGCTGCGATGTCGAGGGCTGTCACCAAGCCCTGCTTCAGCTCGGCTGCATTTTTGGCCGTCATGAAACCGCCGCCGGTCGCGGCGGCGACGCAGGCAAGCCCCTTGCTCTCTTCGGCCTTGCCGCCAAAGGCGATGACATGAATGCGAAGCCCCGGCGACTTCTCTTTCAGCGCCGCGGCCGTCGAACAGACATCGGCATCGCAACTGTCGGGACCATCGGCGATCAGCACGATGTCGAGCCCTCGTTGCGCCGGTCCCGCCTTGACTGCGTCGCTCAGAGCGGCGGCGACGGGCGCTTGACCCTTGGGTTTGATCTTTTCGAGGAGCTTGTCTTGTGTCTCAGGGGAGAATTCGCCGGGCTTGGCCAAGATTTCGCTGTCGGCGCAGTTCGACGCCTTGCGGTGGCCGAAGGCGACGAGGCCGAAGGACAGACGATCCCGATAAGTCGCGACGGCTTGGCTCAACTCGGAGCGGACGGCGGCGATCTTGGTCGTGTTGTCGGCCTTGCCGCTCATGCTGCTCGAGGCATCGAGCACGACGATGACGGCGGGAGGAGACGTTTGCGCAGCGGCCCCCGCTACGAAAAGAGCGGCGGACAAGAGCACGAGCTGAGCGCAGCGTTTCCCCCGCATGGCACCCCTTCCGAACAAATCGGCTGCAAGCTGTTATACCCCGTTTCGGGCGCCGCAATGGGCCGAAAATCCTGCGCGAATGAGGCCGATTTGCGGTCCTTGGCCGGGGATTTGCAGCGGAAAGGGCCTCTCCTCCGGCATTGCCCGGCTTGCGGTTTCGGGCTAGGGAACGCCACCTCGTGCAGCTCCCCCATGTCCAATCAAGCGCTGAGCCTCCTCCTCACCCGCCGTTCGGTTTCGGCCAACGCTCTGTCCGGGCCGGGCCCGAGCAAGGAAGAACTCGAGCTGATTTTGCGCGCGGCATCTCGCGTGCCAGACCACAAGAAGCTTGCGCCGTGGCGTTTTATTCTGTTTCAGGGCGAGGCGCGTGCCGCGTTCGGCAGGGTTCTCGCCGCGGTCTGCGAGCAGGAAGAGAAGGATGCGAGCCCGTTCCGGCTTGAGACCGAAGCGAAGCGGTTCTTGCGCGCGCCGCTTGTGATCGCCGTCATCTCGCGCGTGGTGAAGAATCCCGCCGCGCCCGAATGGGAGCAAATTCTCTCGGCCGGTGCCGCCTGCCAGAATCTCATCTTGGCCGCGAACGCGCTCGGCTACGGGACGCAATGGATCACCGAATGGTACGGCTATAGCCGCGGCGTGCGTTCGGCGCTTGGCTTGGCTGCGAACGAGCGGGTCGCCGGTTTCATCTATGTCGGCACGCCGAAGGAAAAACCGGAGGAACGCGAGCGGCCAAGCCTCGACGACATCGTCGCCGCTTGGAGCCCGTGAGGGGACGCGCGCGCGACAATCTCAATAGCCGAATTGCTCGGACAAGATGCGCTCGGCGAGGGTATGGCCAGGATCGAACATCATGAAAATGTCGATGCCGCTCTCCTCCCTCACTTCCACGCGCACGACGTCGCGAAATTCGGTGTGGTCGGCGGCCGCGCTCACGGGCCGCTTATCCGGCTCCAACACTTCGATGATGACCTTGGCGTCGTTCGGCAAAAGTGCGCCGCGCCAACGCCGCGGACGGAAGGGGCTGATTGGGGTGAGCGCAAGCAGCGGGGCGTTGATGGGAAGGATCGGGCCGTGCGCCGAAAGGTTATAGGCGGTCGAGCCGGCCGGCGTCGAAACCAGCACGCCGTCGCAGATGAGCTCTTCCATCCGCGTAGTGCCGTCGACCGCGATCTTCAGCTTGGCGGCTTGATACATCTGCCGGAACAGCGACACTTCGTTGATGGCGAGCGCCTCGTGCTGTACGCCGGCCTTGTGATAGGCGGTCATGCGCAAGGGGTGGATCACATTCACTTCGGCCGCTTCCAGGCGTTCCTTCAGTCCATCCTCGCGGTAATCGTTGAGCAGGAAGCCGACCGAGCCGCGATTCATGCCGTAAATCGGGATGCGGCTCATCAAATGTTTGTGCATAGTTTGCAGCATCAATCCGTCGCCGCCGAGCGCGACAATGACATCGGCCTGTTCCACCGGGACATTGCCGTAGCGCTTGGCGAGCGCTTGCAGCGCCTCCTGCGCCTCCGTGTGGTCGCTGGCTACGAAGGCGATTTTCTCGAATTTTGCCATGCTAATGTCGGGACGCTTGGAGCGGGGATCGTAAATCGGCACTATAAAGGCGGCACGCGGGGCAAAAGCAAGCGCCCAGAATGGGGGCCAAAGGCTGAATAATGACGAATGGCGACCGTCCGGTCTTGATCTACACCACGTTTCCCTCGCTCGAAGACGCGAAGCGCGTCGGCGAAGCGCTGGTCGCGGCGCGGCTCGCCGCCTGCGTCAATATGTTTCCCGGCATGCTCTCGATCTACGAGTGGAAGGGCGCCCGGGAAGAGGCGAGCGAGGTCGCCATGATCATCAAGACGCGGAGCGCCCTTGCGGAACGGGCGATGCAAGAGACGAAACGGCTCCATCCTTACGAACTTCCGGCGTTGCTCATCTTGCCGACCGAAGGCGGAAGCGCCGAATATTGCGGCTGGATCGCGAGCCAGACGCAAGGCCCGGCGCAATGAGCGTTAACCGGGGGCGAGTTCCGTTAACGCAATCGGCATGGTGAGCCGTATCGGCACGTCGCTTGCAACTTGCGGTGCAAGACGTTCGGCGTGAATGAGTGCGAAGAATGAATCTTATCAATCATAGGCCAGAGCTCGCAGGTTTGCCCGAGCCGAAAGGAAAGCCGGGCGCAGAAGGCATTGTTCCACGCATACGCCGCGCTGCGCTCGCTCTCTTATGGACGCTTAAGCCGCCGCGCTTGTGGGGTGTGCCGGGTACGCTATGGGTGCTCGCGAAGCACTATGCCGGTTTAAAGTCCAAGGACCGATTGCCGGATCCGGAACGAGCTTTGCGGCATCCCGATGGCCTTGCCGGCATTTGCACCGATTTGAGCGCGCCGACACTGCTCGCCGCCTACCGAAAGGGGCTCTTCCCGCTTGCTCATATTGGTCCACAAAAATGGTGGGCACCGGCCGAGCGCATGGTGTCTTTCCCCGGCAGCGTCCACATTTCGAAACACGTGCGAAGGCTGCTACGCAACAAGCAGTTCCGCGTCACCTTCGATTCGGCCTTTGGCGTTGTGATCAGGGCCTGCGCCGAACCGAGACCGGGAAAGCTGCCCCTCACCTGGATCAGACCCGACATTATCGAAGCCTATGAGGCTCTGTACGAGGCAGGCTACGCACATTCGGTCGAAGTCTGGGACCGGCAGGGAAATCTCGCCGGAGGCCTTTACGGAGTGGCCATCGGCAAGGCCTTCATCACCGAATCGATGTTTGCCCGCCGGACCGAGGCCTCGAAAGTCGCCTTCGTCGTTTTGAGCTGCCATCTGCAACACTGGGGCTTTCGCCTCAACGACGGCAAGCGCTATAGCGAGCATCTACGCAGCCTCGGCTTTCGCCTCATACCGAGACGGGAATTCAACACGCTTCTGGCTCAGGCCTGCTCGGTTCCCGCAAGGCCGGGACATTGGTCCATCGATCCGGAGCTCGACGTCGCGCAATGGGAACCGCAACCCCGTCCTGGCGAAGCCTGACGGTTACGCGCGCATACTCTTTAGTGGCTGCAAGGATGTCCAGAGGAGATGCCGATGAAGCTCGCGACCATCGATTTTCAGCTTCTCGCCAATGCGGGGTTTCCTCCCGCGAATTTTGTGCAAGGAGAAACGATCTTCGCCGAAGGTGAGAGGGGCGACAAGATGTATGTTATCCGCTCGGGCGAGGTGGAAATAGAGCGCGGCGGCAAAGTCGTCGAAACGTTGTCCGCCGGCGGCATTTTCGGAGAGATGGCGCTGATCGACGGCTCGCCGCGCGCGGCCACGGCGCGCGCCAAGACCGATTGCGAGGTGGCTCCAATCACCGAGAAGAGTTTTCTGTTCTTAGTGCACGAAACGCCATTCTTCGCCATTGCCGTCATGCGGGCGCTCGCCGAGCGCCTGCGGCGGTCTCGGCCATAAAACATGCATTCGCTCCACTTGCGAGCTTCGGCTTGCCATTATGGCCCGCCACGGTCATGATCGCGCTGACCCCAAACCCAACGCGTCCCGCTCACACCCTTGTCGCTCCTCGCGAATCTGGCGCTGCGCCGCCCCAGTAAAATCGATGCGTCAACGCTCGCGCGCGACGCTGTCGCGGGCGGCATTTCGGCGGTGCTGCAGATCGCCTATTGCATTTCCTTCGCCGCTCTTATCTTCACCGGCGACCTTGCCAGCGGTTTCCCGTTGGGCCTTTCCGGCCTTATCATGGGGGTGGTGGTCACCTGCGTGGTCATCGCCGTGACCTCCACCTTTTCGCCGGTCGTCGGCGGTCCCGACTCACCGGCCGTCGCGGTGATGAGCGTGCTTGCGGCTTCGATCGCCGCAAGCCTTGCCGCCAAAGGCGCGAGCCACGAACAGATCATCGTCAATATCCTGATCGCGCTTTCAGTCAGCACGCTTCTGACCGGCGTTCTGCTCTACGGCATCGGCGCGCTGAGGCTCGGGCAATGGTTGCGCTTCATTCCCTATCCGGTGATCGGGGGATTTCTCGCGGCCTCCGCCATACTTCTCATCACCGGCGGCGCCGAAGTCGTGACTCAGACCGATTTGTCGCTTTCCCCATCGAGCTGGACGCCGCTCTATGCGTCGCTTTATTGGCCGCAGATCCTGATCGGCGCGCTGTTTGCCGTTGCCATCCCCGTCCTGGGGCGATGGATCCCCGATTATCTCGCGCTTCCGGTGGCGGTGCTCGTGTTCTTAGTCGCGGTGAACGGAAGTCTGTTCGGCATCGTCACCGACGAAAGCGTCCGCAATGCCTGGTTTCTGCCCAGCCTCGGCGAATTGAAGCTGTGGTGGCCGGTCAATTTCGTGTTCGGCAACCAAGTCGACTGGCATGCGATCGCGCAAAGCAGCGCCGAAATTGGCTCGTTCTGCGCGGTGATGGCAATTGCGCTTCTGCTCGATGTGTCCAGTCTCGAAGTCGCGCGGCAGAAGACCGCAGATCTCGACCAGGAGTTCCGCTCCAACGGGGTTGCCAATCTGCTTGCTTCCGCGCTCGGCGGATTCGGTGGATCGCTGTCGATGAACGGATGCGTGCTGCTCGACGAATCCGGCGCCACCACACGCTGGGCCGGGGCGATCATCGGGCTGGTTTGCGCCTTCATTTTGCTTTCCGGCGTGGACATCGGCGCCTTCGTGCCGAAGGCCATTCTCGGCGGAATGCTCGCTTATCTCGGCGCCGTCATCCTGATCGAACTTCTGGAAGCGCCGGCGCAAAGCTCGTGGATGGAGTGGGTGCTGACCGGCATCATGACGCTCGTCATCATCAATTTCGGCTATTTCATGGGGGTGGTGGTCGGCGTGATCGGCGCCTGCCTCATGTTCGCGCTGAGCTATAGCCGCATCGGCGTGATCCGCCGCCACCTGACGCGGCAGGAATTTTCGAGCAATGTGGAACGCTCGCCGGAGCAAGCGCGCCTCCTGCGCGAAGAAGGCAAGCGCGTCCACGTCTTCTGGCTGTCCGGCTTCATCTTTTTCGGCTCTTCCAACGGGTTGTTCGAGCGCATCAAACGGGCGATCGAGGCGCAGCGGGACAAGCCTGTCGGCTATGTGGTGCTCGATTTCAGCGCCGTGCCGGGGCTCGACACCTCAGCGGTGTTGAGCCTGGTGAAGCTGCGCAATTATTGCGAAGAACACGATGTCACGCTCGGTTTCTCCGGTTTGAGCGAAAGCATGCGTATGAGCTTCGAGCGGGCCGGTTTCTTCGGAGCGGCGCGGCCGCATCAGGTGTTCGCCAGCCGCAACGAAGCGATCGAGTGGTGCGAGGACATGTTGCTGATGCATCACGAAGTTGGCGCGGCCTCGACCCACAGCTTCGAAAGCTGGCTCCAGTCCGAACTCGGCGGCAAGGTCGATTTCGGCCGTATCGCCAAATACATGCAGCGCGAGGAGCTGAAGAACGGGGAGTTCCTGTTCCATCAGGGCGAAGCCTCCGATTCGGTCGTGTTGCAGGCGTCTGGTTGTGTCGCCATCACCATCATCGACGAACATGGGAGGCCGATCCGCTTGCGGCGCATGCTGGGGCACACCATCGTGGGAGAGATGGGCTTCTATCGCGGCGTGCCGCGCACTGCGAGCGTCATCGCGGAAGCGCCGACCGTCGTCTACCGGCTGACGCGCGAAGGTTTCGACAAGATGCAGGAAGAAGACCCGGCCGCGGCCGTGGCGTTTCACAAGCTTATCATCAGGCTGTTGTCCGACCGGCTCGAATTCGCCAATCGCGAGATCTCGGCATTGCTTTAAGCCGCAACCGTCACCAGCACGGCGACGATGCCGACATAAGTGAGTCCGTGCAGGAGCTGATCGGTGCCGAGCGCACACCAGAAACCGCGATCCTGGGGGGTCCACCCATTGGCTTGGGTGATCCGTTCCTTGAGCCAGTCGATGTGGTAATGGAGCACGAATTCTCCGGCGGCGAGGGCGGCGGCCATCAGAAGCGAGCCCGGGAGCAGCACAAAATAGACGAAGGGCGTGAGCGCGGCGTGGATGCCAGCATGCAGGAAGCCGCCCGGATGGCCGTATTTGCCCTTGTTCAAATATTGATACGGGGTCTGAAGATAGAAATCGGCGACCGCATGTTTGACCATGAGAATGGCGACGGCGGCGAGCGTGAGGAGAGCGAACTGGGGCATGGGCGCTATTTCGACAAAGCCTCGGTCGCACCGTCCCAATCGGGCGGAGGAGGGTTGAGGCGGAAGGTGGCGATGCGCTCGCGATAAAGCGCGTAGAGGCGGGTGAGACCCGCGCTGTTCATTTTCTCGCATTCGTGGCTCAACGTTTCGGCGGCGTCCCAGTCCTTGGCGCGATAACGGGCGAGAAATTCGTTGTGCCGCTCCGAAAGCGTGCGGAAGGTCTGCGAATGGCGCAAGGCGCTGTCGCCGAGTAAAGCGAAGGCGCGGGTCGGCTCGGTCTTGCCCTTCACTTTGAGCAGATCGAGTTCGAGGAAGGCGAAATCGGGCGCCTGCTTCGTGGTGGACTCTCCGACCACCGTGCCTACGTCATAGGTCTTCGACTGGCCCTCCAGCCGGGAAGCGACATTGACGTTGTCGCCGATCACGGAGTAGTCGAAACGGGTCTCCGAGCCGAGATTGCCGACGCAGCAAAGACCCGTATTGAGGCCGATTCCAAGCCGCACGGGCTTAAAAGCCCGACCCTTGGCTTCGGCTTCCTCGCGCCAGCGCTGGTTCAGCGTTTCCATCTCCCGCATCATGCGCAGCGCGGCATTGCAAGCGTGGGCCGCATGGGCGCTGTCGTCGAGCGGCGCATTCCAGAATGCCATCACGGCATCGCCCATGAACTTGTCGATTGTGCCCTGCTCCTCGAGGATGATGTTGCTCAAGGGGGTAAACAGAGAATTGAGAAAACGCGTCAGCTCCTCGGCTTCGAGCCCTTCGGAAATACCGGTGAAGCCGCGCACATCGCTGAAAAGCAGCGTCATGTCGCGGGTCTCGCCGCCAAGTTTAAGCCGCGACGGATCGTCGGCGAGGCGTTTCACCAGGGCCGGCGCCATGTAATGCGAAAAGGCGTGGCGCACGCGATTGCGCTCCCGCTCCGTGCGCAGGAAAATGACGAGCGTGCCGGCAAGGTAGATCGCAATCAGCGCGATGGCGGGATAGACCGGATCGACCAGCCAGCCGAGCCGGTCGAAAGCATACCAGGAGACGCCGATCACGGCGGCGATGGCCGCAGCGCCGAGGAGCGCGCTGCCGAGCGCGCCGGTCCGATAGATGAGGAAGGCGATCAGGACACCGAGCACGAGAATATAGAGAAGCTCGGCGGGCGTGGCGAAGTCGGGCCGCAGCAGAAACGCGCCTTGCAGGATCTGCTCAAGGGCTTGCGCATGCAGCGAGACGCCGGGGGCGGAAGGGTCTAGCGGCGTCGCCCGCAAGTCGAGCAAGCCCGCCGCGCTCGTGCCAATAAGCAGAATGCGGCCCTCGATCTGGTCGGCGCCGATCTCGCCGTTCAACACTTTCCAGGCGGGGAGATAACGCTCCTGGGAGTCAGGCGTAAACCTGATCCACATCTGGCCGCTGGCTTCGGTGGGCACCTCGAAATCGCCGATCTTGACGCTGACGATCCCGGTTCTCTCTCCGAAGGCCTGCTCGCCGCTCGCGCCCGAGGATTTGACCAGGTAAGTCGAGGCGCCTTGGGCGAGCCGGAGCAAGTCTGCCGCGAAGGAAGGATAGAGCTTGCCGTTGACCGAGACGATCATTGGGATGCGGCGGATGATCTGATCCTGCTCCGGAATCCAGTTGAGCGAACCGCCGCCTTGAGCGGCATCCTGCAGCAGTTTCAAGCTTGCCGCGGCGCCGGGATAGTTCGGCGCGAAGAGTCTCGGATCGTCGCCGCCATGGGCAAAGCCAGCCTTGACCTCCGGAATGGTGGTGCCTTGCGGGGACGCGATGAAGCCGAGCACGACCGGGCCTTTGGCGATCGCTTCGGCAAAGACTTCGTCATTCGAAGGAAGTTTCTCGATCTTGTCGCGCAAATCGGCGGTAATGGCCGCTTCGGGCCAATACCGCACCGCGTTGGCGGGAGACATGCGGTCTGGCTCGGGGAAGACTATATCGAAGCCGATGGCTGCAGCTCCGTTTTCGGAAAGTTTGTCCACGAGTTGCGCGAGCACTGTGCGCGGCCATGGCCACTGGCCAATCTCTCTAAGCGAATCTTCGTCGATATCGACGATGCGGACGGGAAGGGAAGGATCGAAGCTCCGCGGGCTCAGCTGTTGATAGGCATCGAAGACGAGCGCCCGAAGCCGTGCGACCGGGGCCGGATCCCATACGCGCAACGCGAGCGAGGCCAAAATGACCGTCCCCACAACGAGGAGATAAAGGAGACGCGGAGCCATCCCGGAATGGAATTTATCACCTGAGAGCACGCCGGACCGGCGCGAGACGCCCGACCCTAGCCAAAGCGGCCCCGGGTGCCAAGTTTTCCCGTGGCCTGCGGCGTGGCGGCGCGGCCATCCGTCAAGGAGGCCCCGTGACGGAGACAACGGTTGGCAGGCGCCGCTTCCCCTTCACATCGATGTGTCTTGCGCAGTTTTCGTCCAGATAGGACG
>DATLXW010000156.1:0-14346 GCA_035575415.1 Methyloceanibacter sp.
CGAAAAAGGATTCCGCTACTTCCTGCTCGGCGCCGTGATCGTCTTCCCGGTTTGGCTGGTGGTGCGTCTGCTCAAATTTGCCGGCGGCAGCTCGCGCGGCAATCTGGTGGAGACGAACTCCCGCAACCGCGAAGCTTAGAGGATTTCGAGGACCTTTTCCGGCGGCCGCCCGATGGCGGCTTTGCCGCCGGAGACCACGATCGGCCGCTCGATCAGGATCGGGTTCTTGATCATCAACGCGATGAGTTGGCCGTCGCTCAAGTCGCGGTCCTTCAAGCCGAGCTCGGCATAAAGCGGCTCGCTTGCGCGCAGGAGATCTCGCGGCCTCATCCCGAGTTTCTTGAGGATGGCTTTGAGGTCCGCCGCCGATGGCGGCGTCTTCAGATATTCGACAATCTTCGGTTCAACGCCCTTCCCCTGCAGGAGCTCAAGCGTCGCGCGTGACTTTGAGCAGCGGGGATTATGATAGATGGTAACGGTCATAATTTCCGTTCCGCCCATTGATCCGCACGTCTACCCACCAGCGGTGCAAGCGAATCCGAACCTTCCTTTTTCATGGCGGCGACGAGCGCCTGTTTGATGCGGCCGATCAGCCCCGGTCCTTCGAAGATGAGACCCGTATAAAGCTGAAGCAGGGACGCGCCGGCCTCGATCTTGGCGAGCGCCGTCTCGCCCGAGTCGATGCCACCGGCACCGATGAGGGGGAGTTTACCTTCGGTCGCAAGATAGACGCGGGCGAGAAGGCGCGTCGCCCGCGGAAAGAGCGGGCGGCCCGAGAGCCCGCCCGCCTCCTTGGCGAAACCAGAGTCGCGAAGCCCGTCGCGGGCGAGCGTCGTGTTGGAGACGATAATGCCGTCGGCGCTGTTGGCAAGGATCACTCGCACCACATCCGGCACGTCGTCATCGGCGAGATCCGGCGCAAGCTTGACGAGGAGCGGGACTTTGCGCGGCGCGACCGCGCGCGCCGCCTGCACCCGCTTGAGCAGCGCATCGAGCGCCTCCGGAGCCTGAAGGTCACGCAAGCCCGGCGTATTGGGCGAGGAAATGTTGACGGTGAAATAGCTCGCCACGCCGGCCATGCGAACGATGCCCTCGGCATAGTCGGCGATGCGATCTTCGGAATCGCGCCCGGCCCCGAGATTGACGCCGACGATTCCCGGCGGCCGGTCTTGCAGACGCCGCAGCGCGGCTTCCTGCCCCTCGTTGTTGAATCCGAGACGGTTGATCACGGCGCGGTCGGAGAGCGAGCGGAAGATGCGCGGGCTGGGATTGCCGCTTTGCGCGCGCGGCGTCAACGTGCCGACTTCCACAAAGCCGAAGCCCATGGCAAGCAGCGCGGCCGGCACACGTGCATCCTTATCGAACCCCGCCGCCATGCCGATCGGATTGGGAAAGTCGAGCCCGAATAGGCGTTGCGCGAGGCGCTCATCGTCGGGTCCTTCGGCACGCGGGTAGAAACCGAGCTCGAGGCTCTTGATGGTGAGATCGTGCGCGGTCTCGGGCGGCAGCGCCAGGAGGAGGCTCTGGCCGAGCCCAAACAGCGCATTCATACCGGCACCCGTGCAAATGCCGCCGGTAGCCGGTGCATTCCGTCGTCCCCGAGGCCGAGCCGCTCCACCCAAAGCACGGCGGCGAGAGGAAGCGGCGCGTAGAGATGAGGAAACAATGCTCCCCCGCGCGAAGGCTCCCAGGTAAGTTGTTGCCCGAGCTGCGCCGCATCGAGCGCGAGCAGCACGAGGCCGTCCTCTCCGGCAAAATGCTTTCTGAGCGTGCCTTCGAGTTGCTCGCCGGTGGAAAGGTGAATGAACCCGTCGCGGAGATCGTCGGCGGAGCCTTCGAAAAGCGCTCGCCGCGAAGCTTCGGCAAACTCCTCCGCGCGGAGGACTTTGTAGACGGGCTCGGCCATGGTTCCGGCTGAGACTAGCCGGAGCCCGTTTCCGCAACAAGGCGATGCGCGCGGCGTCTAAACGGCGTGCGTCTTTCGCTTCGGCTCTTTCGGTTCGCTCGCCGCGATTCGGCCGTTGCCGCTTGCGTCCTCACGCTCCTTGAGAGCCTCGTCGAGATACCACTCGGCCATGGCGAGATGCTGGTTGACCACCTCGCGGTGAGATGCTTGCTGTGCGCGGCGGATGAATTTCTTGGCTTCGCCGATGCAATCCATGTTCCCCTCCAACAAAGCTTGGCATTGCGCTTTATGTCGGGCCGGGAGCAGACCTCCGGGAGGGGGCCGCGCGACTGGAAGCGAAGGATTACGTACGGAATCGTCCGCTCCGAAACGGGGTGGACAAAGCGGACAAATCAGCCAATAATTCCTATTTCTAGGTATAAATTCCGGCTCCTGGTCTCTTGAACAGGCTCACCCATCACCGGGTCTGGAACGCCATCGATGCGTTGGCGCGCCGATACCACCTGTCGCCGTCCGGCCTTGCCAAGCGGGCTGGGCTCGATCCCACCTCCTTCAACAAGTCGAAGCGCGTGACCGGAGAGGGTCGCCCCCGCTGGCCTTCGACCGAGAGCATCGCCAAGGTGCTCGAGGCGACCGGAGCCTCTTTCGAGGATTTCACCACTCTCGTTACCGCGCAGCCGCGCGGCACGCGCGGCATGACCCAACCCATCCCGCTGATTGGCCTCACTCAAGCCGGCGCCGGCGGCTTCTTCGACGACGGCGGCTTTCCCGTGGGCCAAGGCTGGGACCAGATTCGCTTCCCGCGCGTCGATGACGAGAACGCCTACGCCCTCGAGGTTACCGGCGACAGTATGGAGCCGCTCTATCGCGATGGAGATATCCTGATCGTCTCGCCGAATTCCGCCCCGCGCAAAGGCGACCGCGTCGTGCTGCGCACGACCGACGGCGAGGTGATGGCGAAGATCCTGGTGCGGCGCACGGCGAAGACGATCGAGCTTGCCTCGTTCAATCCCTCTCACCCCAATCTCGTCTTTCCCGTCGATCGCATCGACTGGATGGCGCGCATCGTCTGGGCCTCCCAGTGACCAGCGGCAGAAACCAGAACCCCAGAAGCCAGAAATCAGAAAAGCGGGAAGAGCATACCGCCGCACAATAGCCCAACCTTTAAGCTCTCATCTCTGACTTCTGACTTCTAGCTTCTGGCTTCTGGCTTCTGGCTTCTGGTTTCTGGCTTCTGGTTTCTGGCACATGCGTGTCGTTTCCCTTCTGCTGAGCCTCGCCGTCATTCTCTTTCTGCTTTGGCCGAACCTGATCCCGGTCGGCTTCAGCGGCGCGTGGTGGGGACGCGAGCAAATTCCAGTTCCGCAGCCGGACGCCGCTGCTCTGCCTCCGAGCGCCGACAAAGCCAAGCCGGGCTCCGAAGGACAGCCCGTTGAGCTCGCTGCTACCGATCAAGGGGCCGACGAGAAGACCGCAGCGCTCCCGCCCGCAGCGAAGACCGAGACAAAACTGTACCGGCGCGTCACCGTGCGCGACGGCGGCACGCTTCAGGCGGATGGGGTCGTGATCAGGCTTGCCGGCATCAATGCCCGCGGGCCGGACGAAGTCTGCAAGCATGAAGCCGGCAAGGCATGGCCCTGCGGCGCCGCGGCCAAGGCAGCGTTGGCCAAACTGATCCGCTCCCGCGCCGTCACCTGCATTCTGCCGAAGAGCGGCGAGCACAACATCTTTTTTGCTCGCTGCTCGGTCGGCGGCACGGACCTTTCGCTTTGGATGGTCCGCCAAGGATGGGCCGAGCCAAACAATGCGAGCGAATCCTCGCTCGCCGACGCCTTCCAGGCGGCGAAGAAGGAACGCCTGGGCCTTTGGCGCAGCGCCGAATAGCGAAGAGCGAAGGGTCGCCCGATCCGCCGTGAGGCGCGCCGTGGTCCGGCCGTCCTTCCGACTCGCGGAGCAGAAGGACGGCCGGCGGCCTCGCATTACGCGCCGCTAGGGAGCGCCTGATTTCAGGCTGGCGAGGTCGATCACGAAACGGTAGCGCACGTCGCTTTTCAGCATGCGCTCATAGGCGCGGTTGATCTCCTGAATGGGGATCACCTCGACGTCGGCGGCGACGTCGTGGGCCGCGCAGAAGTCCAGCATCTCCTGGGTCTCGCGAATACCTCCGATCAACGAACCGGCGAGGCGTCTGCGCTTCATAATGAGGGGGAAGGCCGAGAGTGGCGTCGGGTCGGGAGCTCCCACCAGCACCATGACGCCGTCGCGCCGGAGCAGGTTGAGATAGGCGTTATAGTCGTGTGTGGCCGACACGGTGTCGAGCAGGAAATCGAAGCGTTCCGCATTCTCCTGGAACGCCGCTTCGTCCTTGGTCACCAGGAAATCGTCGGCGCCAAGCGCGAGCGCGTCGTTGCGCTTACTGGGCGAATGGCTGAGCACGGTGACGTGCGCGCCCATGGCGTGCCCGAACTTGACCCCCATGTGGCCCAATCCGCCGAGCCCGACAACGCCGAGTTTGTCGCCCGCTTTAAGGCCGAAATGCCTGAGCGGCGAATAGGTGGTGATGCCGGCGCAGAGGAGCGGCGCGGCGCGCTCGAGCGGAATGCCTTTCGGGATCGACAGCACATAGTTCTCATCGACCGTAATCTGGGTCGAGTAGCCGCCATAAGTGGGCGTCTTACCGTCGCGCTCGTAACCGTTATAGGTGAGCGTCATGCCTTCTTCGCAAAATTGTTCCTCGCCGGCGCGGCAAGCCGAGCAACGCCGGCAGGAATCGACGAAGCAGCCGACGCCGACGACCTGCCCGGGCTTCCACTTCTTGACGCGATCGCCGGCCTTGACAACGCGGCCGATGATCTCGTGGCCCGGCACCATCGGAAAGATCGAATTATGCCATTCGTCCTTCACTTGATGCAGGTCGGAGTGACAGACGCCGCAATAGAGAATTTCGATAAGAACGTCGTGCGGTCCGGGGGCGCGCCGCTCGATCGACCAGGGCACAAGGTCCGCCTTCGCCGACATGGCCGCATAGGCCGGAGTCTTGAGCTTGGCCTTCGACGCAACAAGAGTTTCCATTGACTGCTCCACTTCTTCGAGGATGGGGATCAGCCATCCTAACCCGGGGGCTTCTTCGCGGTTTTGCGGCATCTAGGCGCGCGCCGGGCGCAAGATGTCGCGTCTTTGGGAGCCGGTCCGGCCACCCGGCCATTTGCCCTTGCCCCGAACATGGGCACCCGCATATCATCATTCCAATCGATGATATCAATGACTAGTATCGACCACGCTAATCTCAGCAGGCTCGACCTGAATCTTTTGGTCGCCTTCGATGCGCTCCTCACGGAGCGGAGCGTGACCCGTGCGGCGGCGCGGATCGGTCTTGGCCAGTCCGCCATGAGCCATAATCTCGCGCGGCTCAGGGCGCTGTTCGGGGACGAACTGCTCACGCGGGGCGCGGATGGCATGCGGCCGACTCCGCGCGCGCTGGCCCTCGCCGACCCGGTTCGGGTGACGCTCGCGCAGATTCAAGCCGCGGTGCTCCAGCGCGAGGCCTTCAACCCGGCCACGGCGGAACGGGCCTTCAGGATCGGACTCGCCGATTCCATCGAAGTCGCGGTCATCCCGGGCCTAATGGCGCGGCTGCGCAAGACGGCGCCCAAAGTCTCCTTGCGGCTTCATTCCACCAATCGCGTCAGCGTTCTCGACGAGCTCGACACCGGCAGGCTCGATCTCGGCATCGGCGTGTTCGACCAGGGGCAGATGCACCACAAGCGGCGCGTGCTCTACAGCGACAGCTTCCTTTGCCTGTTCAATCCCGCGCAGGTCGGCTTCAAGCCGCCCATCGGCCTCGACGATTATCTGAGCGTTCCCCACGTTTTGACCAGCCTGACCGAGGACGATCATGGCGCCGTCGATGACGCCTTGGCGAAGCTGAAGCTCAGGCGAACCATCGCGCTCACCACGCCGGGCTTCCTTGCCGTTCCCTTCGTGGTCCGCCGATCTCCGGTTATCACCACCATGCCGTCGCGGCTTGCACGCTACTTTGCCGAGACTTTCGGCTTGGCGACGAGCGCACCGCCGCTTGAACTGCCGACGCTGACTATCTCGCTCCTTTGGCACGCGAGCTTCGACCACGATCCGGGCCATGTTTGGCTGCGGCAGACACTGGCGGGGCTCGCCTCCGAGGTCGGCTCGGAGCTCCGCAAGGAGGTTCTGTCCGATGTGGACAACTCTTAATTGGCGCCTCTTTCCGCGGCGGATTGGACGCATGATTGCCGCGGAATGATTCGCTTGAGGAGGCTCGGCGAGACATCCAGATCAACCTGACCGATCGAAGGAGGCTGTGCTATGGCTGCGTCGGCGACGGGTAAGGCAAATGCGACCGCGAAAAAGGCGCGCTGCGATGCGTTAAGCGAGGTCTTGGCGGAGAGTTGGTGGGCGGTGGGCCTGCGCGGAATCATGGGCATCCTGTTCGGCCTGATCTGCCTCGTGACGCCCGGACTGGCGCTCGAAGTTTTCGTCATTCTGTTTGCGGCCTATATGCTGGTCGACGGCGTGTTCGCCATCGCCTCCGGCATCAAGGCGGCACGCAACGGCGAGCGCTGGGGGTTGCTCATTCTCGAAGGCGTCGTCGATCTCGCCGCCGGCGTGGTTGCGGTGCTGTGGCCGGCGATCACCTTGGTGGCTCTGGTCTGGATCGTGGCCATCTGGGCGATTATTACCGGCGGTTTGATGCTCGCCGCCGCCTTCACACTCAACCTCGATCACGGGCGCTGGTGGCTTGCGCTCGGCGGCATTGCTTCGCTGATTTTCGGCGTGCTGCTAGTCATCGAGCCGCTGATTGGCGCAGTGGTGCTGACGCTATGGATCGGCGCTTACGCCCTCGTGTTCGGCATTCTCCTGCTGATCCTCGCCTTCCAGCTCCATGCCAAGAAGGAGGAGCGCGAACATAAGGCGGGAGCGGCGGCGAAAAAGGCCTAAGTCGCCGGTTTTTGCCATTTCTTAGCGGGCGCGGCGAAATTGCCGCCGTGACCTTTCTCTCGCTATATGTGGGACTATGGCTCAATCGGCGCTTCCAAGCGTGAAGCTTCCATCGGGCGAAAGAGTGCCCCAGCTCGGCCAAGGCACGTGGCGCATGGGCGAGAATTTCCGGCTGCGTAAAGACGAGGTCGCCGCGCTCAAGCTAGGCATCGATCTCGGTATGACGCTGATCGATACCGCCGAAATGTATGGCAATGGCGGCGCCGAAGAGGTGGTCGCCGAGGCGGTCAAAGGACGCCGCGACGAATGTTTCATCGTCAGCAAGGTGCTGCCTGAGAACGCTTCGCGCGCGGGAACTATCGCCGCCTGCGAACGGAGCCTGAAGCGGCTCAACACCGACCGGATCGATCTCTATCTCCTGCATTGGCGGGGGCAGCCCCCTCTCGCCGAAACGCTCGAAGCCTTTCTCTCGCTCAAGAAGAGGGGTGCGATCCGCCATTGGGGCGTCAGCAATTTCGACGTCGAGGACATGGAAGAGCTGTTCGCACTGAGCGGCGGCGAAGGATGCGCCTCCAATCAGGTGCTTTATAATCTGCGGCGCCGGGGCATCGAGGCGGGCCTTCTGCCTTGGTGCCGCGAGCATTCCATTCCCATCATGGCCTATTCGCCGGTCGAGCAGGGCCGGCTTCTGCGCGAGCGCGTGCTTACCGCGGTGGCCCTTCGCCATCGGGCGACGACGGCGCAGATCGCCCTTGCCTGGGTACTGCGGGAGCCGGACATGATGGTGATCCCGAAAGCGACCAATCCCGAACATGTGCGCGAGAACCGTGCCGCGCTCGAGATCAAGCTGACGGCGCAGGACCTCGCCGAACTCGATCGCGCCTTCCCGCCGCCGAAGGGCCGGCGTCCGCTCGAATTGCTCTAGCCGGGCGTCTATCTTCAGGCCGTGATGCAGATTCGTGCCGCTCGCCGCGAAACGGACTCCCTGACGAAGAGCGGTTTCACGACTACATTTCCCGCATGGACGGACTCATTGGCCAAAGCGATGGATTGATCAGGCTCGGCATCTTCGCCGGAGTTTTCGTGCTGATGGCGCTCATTGAGCTGCTGTGGCCGAAGCGAAGGCTCCTCGTTTCGAAGCGGAAGCGCTGGCTCACCAATCTCGGTATCAGTGTTGTTGCCACGCTGCTGCTCAGGCTGATGGCCATGCTCTCGGTCCCGCTCGCGGCGATCGCCGCGGCCCTCTATGCGCAAGAGAACGGGATCGGTCTTTTAAACCGGGTGGCGTGGCCCGAATGGACCAAGGTCGCAAGCGCGCTGCTTGCGCTCGATCTCGCCATCTGGGTGCAGCATTGGGCTTCGCACAAGGTGCCGGTCTTGTGGCGGCTACACCAAGTGCATCACGCCGATCGCGATATCGATGTGACCACGGCGGTGCGCTTTCATCCCGTCGAGATCGGGCTGTCGATGCTGTGGAAGATCATCGTAGTGCTGGCGCTCGGCGCTTCGCCGCTCGCCGTGTTCCTCTTCGAGGTGATCCTCAATGCCTGCGCCATGTTCAATCATGCCAATATCGCGCTGCCGCTTTGGTTCGATCGCCTCTTGCGGCTCTTCATCGTGACGCCCGACATGCATCGCGTGCACCATTCCGTGCTCGGGTGCGAGCACAACACCAATTTCGGCTTCAATCTGTCGCTCTGGGACCGGCTGTTCCGCACCTACACGCCGCAGCCCGAAGGAGGCCATCAAGGGATGCGTATCGGGCTTCCGCCGTACCAGGACGAAGCGCCCGCGCGCTTCGGCTGGTCGCTTCTGCTACCCTTCAGGCGTGGGCGCTCAGGGCTCTAGAAGAAGCTCATCGGAAAGTAGCGCAGGAACAATTCGTCGTAGCGCCCGTTGGCGTGCACCTGCTCGAGCGCGTAGTTGAGAATCTCGACCAACTGGCGATTGCCTTTCTTCACCGCGATACCCACGCCCTCGCCGAAGAATTTGTTGTCGAGATAGGGTCCGCCGCGAAATTCGCAGCAGCCTTCGCTGGAGACGCCGTTGAGCCAGAACACGAGGCCGATGCCGTCGGCGAAGACGAAATCGATGGCGCCTTCTTTGAGCGCCTTCTGCGCGTCCTCGACCGAATCGAAGGTGGCGATCGCCACTTTGGGGAAGAAAAGCTTGAGATAGGCTTCGTGTCCGGTGCCCTTGGCCACGCCGACCTTCTTGCCTTCCAGCGTCTCCGGGCTGATGTCCTTCAAGTCGTTCGTCTTCTGTGCCACGAAGCGGGCAGGGGTCGCGTAGTAGCGGGTGGTGAAGTCGGCGCGCGCAAGCGACTCAGCGCTGATGCGCATGGAGGCGATGGCGGCGTCAGCCTCGCCGATCTCGAGCGCAGTGAGAATTTCGTTCCAATCGGCCTCCTTCACCTCGCACTCCACCTCGAGCGCCTCGCAAATCGCTTTGGCGAGATCGACGTTGAAGCCGGTAAGCGCGCCCACCTCGTCCACATAATGGAAGGGCGGATAGTCGCTGTCGGTGACGAAGCGAAGCTTTTCCAGGTTGCGCAGGTCGGGCTTGGGGCGAAGCGCATCGCCCTGCCAGGCGTCCGGCACGATGTCGTTGCGGACTTGCGCCCATGCGGCCGCAGAGAAAAGCGCGAGGCAGCCGAAAAGCAACGCCGCAACCCAACGCGGCTGCCGCAATCTTTGGCGGAAGAAGGAGACTGTTCGACCCGTCACGTCCCGTTCTTAACGCGGCTGGGCCCAGTGTGCCAGCGAATCTCTGCACCTTTAAATTGTATCTCTATACAACACAACTTTAGACTGAGAACTTGATACATCTTCATTTAAAGCGCGAGTATTGCGTGTCGCCAAGTAATCGCCGATAACTCATGCGGGAGGTTTGGGGGGCGCTCCCGTGTCGCTTGTGGAGGAGTCTTGCGGGGTCGGGGAGGCTGCGCATGTTGCCGCGCGGCCGGCTTATGTCCTTTGCTCCGAGTATGCCTTTCTCCTCAACCGTTGCATCGATGCCGCCACGCTCGCTCAAGCCGAGGCGCTCGCGCAAGCTTGGGGCGTGCGCGTGCATGAAGTGTTGATCGCACAAGGATGGCTGAGTGCGGAGGACTATTGCCGTGCGCTTGCTGCATGGTGCGGCACGCCTTGCAACTCCGATTTGCCGCCCGATGCGACCGCGGCGCCCGGGGGATCCGGCCCCCGCCGATGTTTGGCGGAAGGCTTGCTCAAAGAGCGCCGGCGCGCCCAAGCCTATGTCCTTGCCGCCGATCGGCTGAGGCCGAACGCAATGCGGGACGTGGTGGCGCGGCTCTGGCCCTATACGCTTATCCTTGCCACGCCCCAATCGGTGCGGGCCGCAATATTCCGGCAGTTTGCCGGATGCTTCGCGCGCGATGCGGTCGAGGGGCTCAGGTCGCGCTTTCCCGGCATGAGTGCGAAAGAACCCTCGGCACGGTGGCAGAGTCTCGCCGTTTCCATCGGCGCGACCGCGCTTCTGCTTGGTGCGGCCGTCGCCCCGCGTGAGACCGTTTGGACGATCACATCATCGCTCGCCGTTCTGTTCGTAGCGATAATCGCCTTCCGGCTTCTCGCCGTATACCGGCTTCTGCGCGAGGATGCCGAATCCGCGCAGCCGCAAGAACGCATCGCCGATCGCGACCTACCCATCTATACCGTGCTCGTGCCGCTTTATGGCGAAGCGCATATGCTGCCTTCGCTCGTCACGGCATTGCGCAAGCTCGATTATCCATCGGCGAAACTCGACGTGAAATTGATCCTCGAAGCGGTCGACCGCGAGTCGATCGCGGTGGCGAAAGAGCTTCGTCTGCCCGGCAATTTCGAGATCGTGGTCGTCCCCGATTTGCCGCCGCGCACGAAGCCAAAGGCCCTCAACTTCGCGCTTCCGCTGGCGCGCGGCGAATATATGGTGATTTATGACGCCGAGGACAGGCCCGAGCCGAACCAGCTCCGCCAAGCACTTGCCGCCTTTCGCGCCGGACCGCCAAATCTCGCCGCCGTGCAGGCGAGGCTTAGTCTCTACAATGCCGATGAGAACTGGCTCACCGGTCAGTTCACCATCGAATATTGTGCGTTGTTCGACGGACTTCTGCCCATGCTCGATCGCCTCGATCTGCCCATCCCGCTTGGGGGCACGTCGAATCATTTCCGCGCTTCGGCGCTTCGCTGGCTGATGGCGTGGGACCCGTTCAATGTCACCGAGGATGCCGATCTCGGTATTCGGCTCGCGCGCTACGGCTATCGCTGCCGCATGTTGCCGTCGACCACCTATGAAGAGGCGCCCGCGCGGCCGATGGCGTGGCTCAAACAGCGCACCCGCTGGCTTAAGGGCTATGTGCAGACCTGGCTCGTGCATATGCGGGCGCCGAAAAAGCTCTGGACTGAGCTTGGGCCGCGCGGGTTCCTGGCCTTTCAGATCATGGTGGGAGGAACGATCCTTTCCGGCCTCGTGCATCCCTGGTTTTATGTGCTCGCATCGCTCGAGCTCGGTACCGGCGCCATGCTTGCGGCCCCGGAAAGCTTGTTCGGCTGGCCGTTCTGGGTCATTGCTTGGTTCAATCTTTCCCTCGGCTACCTTGCCTCGATGGCACTCGGCTTTCTCGCGGTCAGGAAACGCGGTTATCGCGCGCTTTTCTGGCAAATCGTGCTGATGCCGCTTTATTGGCTTCTGATTTCGGCGGCGGCTTACCGCGCGCTTTGGCAATTCGTCACGGCACGTTTTAGGTGGGAAAAGACCGCTCATGGCGCAGCCGCACGCCGCCCCTCCCGCCGGCGGCAGAGGATCGTCAAAGCGTGAGATTACGCGCCCTGATGCCGCGCTCGATCGCCGTCGCCGTCAACCTGTCGATTTCGAGCGCATCGCGCAGCATTTCGAGCAAGCGCGTCTCTTCGGGTTTTACGTCGAGATCGGCGGCCGCGACTTCGAGCGCAACCGCATAGGCGGTCTCGCGCAGCCGTTTGGGCAGGCTCGCGCGAATCATGACGAGGACGTGGTCGAGGCCGCCGTCGGCGCTCAGGATCTCGCCGCACTCCTCCGCGGTCTTGACCAATGTCTCATGGTCGAAATTGCGGAAGATCGGCAAATGCGACACGATCTCGCCGATGCGGGCGAGTTCCGCGTCGGTCATGGTACGGTCCACGGCCGACATGGTCACCATCGCGTAGATCAGCGCGGCGTGATGGCTCAATGGCTCGGACATGGCGCGCGGCGTCCCTCCAGCGGTAAGGCGGCGCGACCCTAGGCCAATTGCGGGGAACCCGGCAAGCCCTCCTTTTCCGCCGCATAAGGACTGGCGCCCATTGGAAAACTGTGAAATCTGTCGCCCAGAGTCGCAGCAGATTGAAAGTCAGCCTCGACACATGACTCCGCCGACACAAAGCAACAAGAAGGAGCCGCAAGCCGCGCCGCCAATGGCCAAGGCGCCGGCCGCTGGGGCAAAGCCCAAACCTAAGACGTTGCCGAAGGTCGAGGTCGATTCGGAACTTCTCGCCCACGCGCATGTGAGCAAGGCTTGGCCGTTCGAGGAGGCGCGCAAGGTCTTGAGCCGGCTCAAGCGCATCCCGAAACCGACCGGCGCCATCATCTTCGAGACGGGTTACGGACCCTCGGGCCTGCCGCATATCGGCACCTTCGGCGAGGTTGCGCGCACCACCATGGTGCGGCATGCCTTCCGCGTGCTCACCGAGGACAAGATCCCGACGCGGCTGATCTGCTTCTCCGACGACATGGACGGCTTAAGGAAGGTGCCGGACAACATCCCCAACAAGGAGATGGTGGCGGAGCATCTCGGCAAACCTCTCACGCAGGTGCCCGATCCCTTCGGGCAATATCCGAGCTTTGGGCATCACAACAATGCGCGGCTCAAGGCCTTTCTCGATGCGTTCGGCTTCGACTACGAGTTCATGTCCGCCACCGAATGCTA
The DNA here is from genome assembly GCA_035575415.1 of Methyloceanibacter sp. Taxonomy (GTDB): domain Bacteria; phylum Pseudomonadota; class Alphaproteobacteria; order Rhizobiales; family Methyloligellaceae; genus Methyloceanibacter. The sequence continues at coordinate 12,822 of DATLXW010000156.1, forward strand.
CATCTCCGGCCGCTTCGACGCGACGCTGCTCAAGGTGCTGGATAATTACGACGCGATCCGCGACGTAATCTTACCGACGCTCGGACCCGAGCGGCGCGCGACTTACAGCCCGTTTCTCCCCATTTCGCCCACCACGGGCAAAGTGCTGCAAGTGCCGATCGTCGACCGCGACGTGGCCGCTGGCACCGTCCTGTTCAAGGATCCCGACACCGGCAGACTCACGCAAGTCCCGGTCACCCGCGGCCGGTGCAAGCTGCAATGGAAGGCCGATTGGGCCATGCGCTGGGCTGCGCTCGGCGTCGACTATGAGATGGCGGGGAAGGACTTGATCGATTCGGTGCGCCTCTCTGGTCAAATTTGCCGCATCCTCGGGGCGCAACAGCCCGAAGGCTTCATCTACGAGCTGTTCCTCGACGAGAAGGGCGAGAAGATTTCCAAGTCGCGCGGCAACGGGCTCACTATTGAAGAGTGGTTGACCTATGCCTCGCCGGAAAGCCTATCGCTTTTCATGTATCAGAGCCCGAAAAAGGCAAAGCGACTCTATTTCGACGTCATCCCGAGGGCGGTTGACGAATATATCGGCCATCTCGCCGCCTATCCCAAGGAGGATATGGAGGCGAGATTGATGAACCCGGTGTGGCACATCCATAACGGTGAGCCGCCAAAGGCCGAGCTTCCCATCAGCTTTGCGCTCCTGCTTAATCTTGCGAGTGCATCGAACTCAGAGGACCGCGAAGTGCTATGGGGCTTCATTCGGCGCTATGCGCCGGGGGCGACACCAGAGGCGCATCCTTTGCTCGATCAGCTCGTCGGCTACGCCATCCGCTATTTCCATGACTTCGTGAAGCCGGCGAAATGCTATCGCCTTCCGAACGAAAAGGAGCGCGCGGCACTTGTCGATCTCGACGCACGGCTTGCGAAATTGCCGAAAGTGGTGCTTGCGGAAGAGATCCAGAGCGAGGTTTATGCCGTCGGCAAGGAGCATGGCTTCGAACCGCTGCGCGATTGGTTCGCGGCGCTTTACGAGGTGCTGCTCGGCCAGTCGCAAGGCCCACGCTTCGGCTCGTTCGTCGAGCTTTACGGCATCGGCGAAACGCGGGCGCTGATCGCCAAGGCGCTCGCGGGCGAACTGATACGATCTGCCTGAGCTTTTTCCGAAAGTTGCAACCGGCAGCGTAGCGCCGGGCTAACCATCGGAACGGTTATGCCCGCGCGCTTCAGGGCTCCTTAAGCCGGACCTGGGAAGGAAGGCTTATCGGAGCCTCGTTCCGGAGCTCCGGTTATCCCCATCCACTTCGAGGAGAAAATCCGCCATGCTGAAATACGCTCTTGTCGCTGCTGTCGCCTGTGGCTGCGCCGGTGCCGCCTTCGCCGCCGATGCGAGCCAGTTCGTCATCATCAAGGACAAGAATCAGAATTGCCGCGTGGTCGAGAAGAATCTCGTGAGCGAGGACGAGCTTACCCAGCAGGTCGGCAAGCAGGCCTATCCGTCTTGGGAGGAGGCCAATATCGACCTGAAGGTGGT
>DATLXW010000157.1:0-2644 GCA_035575415.1 Methyloceanibacter sp.
CCCCAATGAGCATTCCGTAGTTGTCGCTTCAAAAGGAGGATGGCTATGGCGAGGCTCGTGTCCTCACCTTCCTCTACAGTCGAGACAATGCCGCCGCTCTGAGGAGAGGCATCGTGCGGCATGGCGCCGTGCGAGCGGCCGCGGCCCGGGGGCGGGTCCCCCAGTCTTACGTCCCAGTCCCGGCGGGCCGGCCGCGCGGCGCCAACGCTTACCCAGCAGAGGCTGCCGTTCGAAGTTCGACAGGGTTCGAAAGGAAGGAGGTTGGTTATGGTTGACTTCAGATCGCTGATTCCTTGGCGGGAGAGGACGCAAGTTCCCGTGACAAGGGACGATTTTTTCGACCCGTTCCTGAATTTCAGGCGCGAGGTCGACCGCATTTTCGATACCTTCTTTACGAGACTCGGCTCGACAGCCATCGATGCCGGCAGCGTGTGGACCGGCCTCTCGCCGGCAGTCGACATCGCCGAGACCGATAAGGAGCTCGTGATTACGGCTGAGGTGCCGGGCGTGAGCGAAAAGGACATCGATGTGACGTTCGCCGACAATGTGCTCACGATCCGGGGTGAGAAGAAAGCCGAGCAGGAGCATAAGAACGGCAATTTCGCCTATGCCGAGCGCCGCTACGGCTCGTTCAGCCGGTCGATCCGCCTTCCGTTCGAAGCTAACGACGAGGACATCGAGGCGCGCTACGACAAGGGCGTGCTGACAGTTCGCGTTCCGAAGCCCGCCTCGTCGCAGAACGAGGTAAAGCGTATCGAGGTCAAGGCGGCCTGAGGGCCTTGGACCGCGGCAAAGCCGCGGTCCGCCTTCGGATTTTCGACGTCGCACATTGATACCGAAAAAAGGAAGGAGCTAATGCCATGTCGTCAGTCGCCAATGCGATAGCGCTGCGCCTGAAAGGCACGACCCCCGCCGGCGTTACGACCGCCAGCCTAATCGTTGTATTGCTGGTCTCGGTGGTGATCGGTGCGCTCACCGGTCTCCTCTTCGATAGGCTCGTGAACCCTCTCTTAGTCGCCATTGCCGCTGGGCTCGCGGGTACTGTTGCAGCGGGCGTCGCGCGCAACCAGCTTCTGGCACGTGCCTGGGCCGCGGCCGGTATCGAAGATACGGGTACCCCAATCCGAGTGACCGTTTATGCAGCGGTGGCCTCGTTGGCCGGCAGTCTTGCTGCCGAGCGCCTAGTTCGCTTGTTGTCCGAGGCGCCAGGCCTCGTGGTACATGCTCAGGTTGGTGACGTGCCGGGCATCGTCCTCGGGGCTTTCGCCGGGCTGCTGTCGTCAGTCTTATTTGGGCTGCTGATCGTAACCTATCGCATAATGCCCGATCAGCGCTCGAGGCGTTGACTATAAAGGAACTAATCGCCGCCGCTGCTTTCGAGCTGAAACGTCTCGACGACGCTAGGCTGCATCACCCGGGCGTGCAGCATGAGCAGGAGGAGCTTCGCGTCGAGTCCTTCGCCCTCATCGAGCGCGGCGTCGATACGCTCCTCGATTTGCGCCGCCAAACCCGCCCCGTTCCCGGCCGCGAAGGCCTCGGCTCCGACCATGCAATAGGCGACCATTGCGGCGGCTTCGCCATAGGCCGAGAGCGGGGGATCGGCGCCATCGGGTTCGCGCATAAGCTTGACCACCGTGAGTTTGATGGCCTCCGGCACGAGATTTGGGTGCAGGTCTACCGCTCGCAGAGCCTTGTCCAATTCGCGCAATTCGGCCGAGCGGCCGAAAATGCCGAACATGCCAAGCGAGAGTGCGCGTTGCATGGTGGATGGCCTCGTGGGCAAGCGACACAATAGCCCGCCAGGCTAGCTCCGTCCATTGACGGGTAAAATCCGCAGGATTTCGCCGTCGCTCTTGTCGGTGAGCGCGTAAACGGCGCCATCAGGTCCTTGCGCCACGTCGCGGATGCGATCTCCCAATAGGATTCGCTCCTCATTGGTCACCTTTTCTCCGTCGAGCGTGAGCCGCACGATACCTTGCGCCGATAGCCCTGCGATTAGAAGATTGCCTTTCCAGCCTGGTATCGTGTCGCCGGTGTAAAAGGCGATGCCGGAAGGCGAGATCACCGGCGTCCAATGATAAATGGCGTCGGTGAATTCGGGCCTGGTCGGCGGATCGGGGATGTCCTTGCCGTCATAATGGTCGCCCCAACTCACTAGGGGCCAGCCGTAATCCTTTCCAGGCTGGACGATGTTCAATTCATCGCCGCCGCGCGGCCCGAATTCGGTTTCCCAAAGCTTTCCGGTCTCGGGATGGATTGCAGCGCCCTGCACATGGCGATGGCCGTAGGAATAGATTTCCGGCAACTTACCTTCCTGCCCGGCGAACGGGTTGTCCTTCGGCACTGAACCGTCAGCGTTGATGCGGACGATCTTGCCCAATGTCGTAGAGAGATCTTGCGCTGGGTCGAATTTGAAGCGCTCGCCTGTGGTGATGAATAAGGTTCCATCAGGAGCGAAGACGAGGCGGGAACCGAAATGGAGCGCGCGGCCCTCGACCTTCGGCCTCTGCCGCCAGATCACTTCGACATTGTCGAGACCGTCTTGGCCAAGCTTGCCGCGCGCAACCGCCGTGCCGGCGCCGCCTTCGCCCGCCTCTGCATAGGACAGGTAAATCAGTCCGTTCTCGGCGAATCCGGGATCGAG
>DATLXW010000158.1:0-9847 GCA_035575415.1 Methyloceanibacter sp.
AAACACTACAAGGAACACGAAGAACAGAATGCGCGCCACACCTGCAGCGGCAGAGGCAATCCCGGAAAAACCGAACACGCCGGCAATCACGGCGACAACCGCAAAGATCAACGCCCAGGTCAGAAGCATATCTCCTCCAAACCGGATGCGCGCCGGTCGCAACCCGCGCTTCTATGAATGCTCAAACGCCTGTGCTGCCATATTGTTGCACTGCGGCACGCGCCGTTTCATCGAAAAGCCGCAATGGCAGCGAGGAGATCCCTGCCGGTGAATGGCTTTTTTACCAAGGGTGCAGCCCGGTGCGCAGCAGGTAACTGCTCCCTCCCGTACCCGCTCACAAAAGCGAACGGGATGCCCCGCGCCTTGAGTGCGTCGGCAACGCGGCCAACCGGTTCGCCAGCGAGATGCGCATCGAGCAAGGCGCCATGCACCACGTCGCGTTCGATCGCGGAGAGCGCGTCCGCTACGTTGCCAGCAGGGCCGACCACGGACAGCCCGGCCTGTTCGAGCACACCGGCGATGTCGAAAGCGATAAGGAATTCGTCTTCCACCACAAGAATGCGTGTTGCCGGCATGCGCAGTTACCCTTTCGTCGCCGCTGCCCGACGTTAAGAATAGTTGATTGGATTTGCGCCGCTCGATCAAGAGCTTCGTTGGACCCGGAACTTCGCCGATGTGCTTGCGTTGTGCCAATCCATGAGGTGCCGCACGGCGAAACGTGCGCCCTCAATTTTTAACATATGCCGACAATGAGCGGCGCAGAAGAGGAGTAGATTTCCATGAATTGGGATCGAATCGAAGGGAACTGGAAGCAATTCCGCGGCAAGGTTCTCCAGCAATGGGGCAAGCTCACCAACGACGATCTCGACCAAGTCGAGGGACGCCGGGTCGAGCTGGTCGGCAGAATCCAAGAACGCTACGGCATCGCCAAAGACGAGGCCGAAAAGCAAGTCGATACTTGGCTGCGCAACATTTAAGATACAATCCGCCGCGGCCAAACGGCCGCGGCGCATCTGCCCTCGGCGTGATATAGCGCGATAATTTTTTCTTGGACGCCTACTGAAAGGGATTCATAAACATGCTGACCACAATTCTCATCATCATATTGATTTTGATCTTGCTCGGCGCATTCCCGGCTTGGCCCTATAGCCGCGGTTGGGGATATGGTCCTTCGGGCGTTGTAGGCCTGATTCTCGTGATTCTGCTCATCTTACTGCTGCTCGGAAAAATCTGAGCGGCCGCGTGCCGAAACCGCTCGGCGCGCGCGTCGTTCTAAGGATATTCCTAGGCGCTCATTTGCGTGCGGTCGCGGAGCCGCGCGCGCCGTTCGAAGAAGAGCGCTTGGGAGACGATGGCCTTCACCGTGTCGGGTTGATACGGCTTGGTGATGAGGAAGGCCGGCTCGGGCCGCTCTCCGGTCAACAAGCGGTCGGGATAGGCGGTAATGAAAATCACCGGCACCTCGATCGACCCGAGCATCTCGTTGACCGCGTCGAGCCCGGAACTGCCATCCGCCAGCTGGATATCGGCAAGAACCAGTCCAGGCTTTTGTTTCATCGCCGCTCTGATCGCTTCGGTATGAGTGCGCGCGACACCGGTCACGCGATGGCCGAGGCCTTCAACGATGCTCTCCAAGTCCATGGCGATCATCGGTTCGTCTTCGATGATGAGCACGTCGGTCGCCACTTGCGTGGCGATCTCGCGGCCGGCTTCCTCTATCAACGCGTTGATCTTGGCGCTGTCCACTTCGAGAACACGCGCCGCCTCGTCGACGGAGAAGCCTTCAACCGCGCAAAGCAGGAAGGCTTGGCGAGGAAGCGGCGTTATAGATTCGAGCCTGCGGTCGATAGGAGACGCGCCTGCGTCTGGGCTCTCGGTCTTGAGATTGATGTCTAGAGAATTCCATAGACCGAGGAACGTACGGTAAAGCGCGACACGCGGATCGATCGAGTGATCGAACAACGAGGGATCCTCAATCATGACCTCGAGCGTGGCTGTAACATAGGCGTCGCCGGCCGACTGAGAGCCGGCGAGAGCGCGGGCAAAGCGCCTGAGGTAGGGCAGATGAGGCGCGATCGCTTTCGATATCGACATCCGGCTTTTGCTTTCGTTGAGAGACCCGGAACGACCCCTTTTCTCACAAACCGGGTAGATGGCAACTCAAAACTCGCATTTACGCATGAAAGGCCCGGATTAACGCCGAAGACCCAATTTCCGTTCCGCCCAGGAACCTTTTGACCCGGCTGGACGTTTTTGTCCCTCTGAAGTCGGAGAATCCGGTATTCTAGGTTCACCCTTATTGGGCGAACAGGGGACCGACCGTGGACGCGCAGAAGAAGGATCGCCGGTACAAGAGGATGCCGGGTGTAAGCAAAAAGATGGACCAAGCAGCAGAGAACCGCTCCGGAGGATCAGCCTCCGCGGCCGGCCCGAACGCGGGGCTCCCCCTGACCCTGCAAGCTCACATCGGCCGCCACGTGCGCGCGGTATTCGACGAAGTCGCGCGCGAACCGATACCGGAGCACCTCCTGCGGCTGCTTAAGGAACTTGAGCAAAGCGGAGACAAATAGGTTGCGGCGAAAAGTGTCCTCAAGCCTGCGCGAGTCTCTCGTGGCAGAGATGGGTAGCCTTCGCGCCTTCGCCGTATCGCTTTGCGGCGACAAAGAGCGCGCCGACGATCTCGTGCAGGAAACGCTGTTCAAAGCTTGGAATCATTTCGATTCGTTCAAAGAGGGGACGAATCTTAAGGCATGGCTCTTCACCATCTTGCGTAACACCTATTTTTCGGAACGGCGCAAGCGGCGCCGTGAGGTCGAAGACGCTGATGGCGCCTACGCAGCGCGTCTTGCCAGTCACCCGGCGCAGCATGGACACATGGACTTACAGGATTTTCGTGCCGCCTTGGCGCGACTGCCGGACGATCAACGCGAAGCCCTGATCTTGGTCGGCGCGGCTGGCTTTTCCTACGAAGAGGCGGCGGAGATCAGCGGCTGCGCGGTTGGAACCATCAAGAGCCGGGTAAACCGGGCGCGGAATCGGCTGGCAGGGATGCTTGGTCTTGAGAATCCCAATGCCGATCTGAGCAATGAGGGTATCAGCAAGATTGCCTGATGGAGTTGAGGATTTTACCGATCGTTTGCCGGGAGGAGCTACTTTTTTCGCCTGAGCGGTCGCCTAGATCAAGTTAAGCGCTGAAGTCGATCTACAATGTCTTTGGCCATCGATCTCGACAAAGCCAAGCTCGACCCGGGCTCCGTGTTCCGGGCGCCCGAAGACGTACTCGCGGCCAAAGACCTATCCGCCGACGATAAGAAGGCCATCCTTCTGCGCTGGGAAGCCGATGCGGAAGCTCTGCTGAGAGCGACCGAAGAGGGCATGCCGCCGGCGGAGGGCCGCCGCAGTCCGGCCGAGCTTCTGCGCGCCGTGCACGAGGCCATGCAGAGGCTCGAGCGTAAGAACCACTCGCCTCGTTGCGACTGAGCGGGACGTTCCCGCCGGTTTAAAGCGCGCCGCGGACCCTTGGAACGCTTGCTTCTTTTTCGCGTTCTTCTTTCTGCCGGAACCGCTCCGCACGAAAGGACGGCCAGATGGTCACCAAGCTCACCCCAACGGAAGCTCGCCAAGGCACAGGACCGCGCGCGATGTTCTGGGTTCTTTGGACATCGGTCGCTCTCGCCGTCATTGCAGGCCTTCTCTTGGCGTTCGGATGGATTACCCTGCCCTCAGGCTCTTGATCTAAGGCGGCGAAAGCCAATCTATGCGCTCAGCGGCGCCAAAGAGGCGTAAAACCCTCTTCGCCTGCCGGCCAGTCGCGTTAAATCAACGGAAAGGCCTGCTGGCGACACTTGGCGCCGCCAAACCAGTCAAGAGAGTGAGGCGAGAGATGGAACACGAGCAATTCCCCCGGCCCGGCACGCAAAATGCCGGCAATGCGCAAGCAGACAAAGAATGGGCCCAACTCGAGCAGGATCTCGATCAGCTCGGCCGTCAGCTCGTCGAACTGCAAACCCATGCGGCAACGCTTGGCGGACATTTTGTTTCGGCCCTGCTGGCCCGTTTTGATGAGGTCAAGGCGCGCGCGATGACGGCGCGGCACGAGCATGAGCGCCAGATTGCCGAACTGAGCGGCGCGGCAAGGAAGCAAGCCGAGAACGCTTTCAGCGAAGCGCGGGCACGTTCCGCGGAAGCCGCGCGCCAGATGTGGGAGCGCGCCGAGCCGCTGCGCCAAGGCGCCAAGGACGTGGGTGAAGGACTGTTGCGGGCTTGGGGCGAACTGCGCGCCTCATTCGGAAAGGCTGCGGGGCGGCTGCATTCGGAGCAGAAATCTTCGGCCAATGGTCCGGCGCCCGTTTCAGTCGAACAGCGTCGCGACAGCTAGCCAGCCTCTTCGCTTTGGCCTAAGAACCGGCAGCCGCGCGGGCCCGCTCGCGCGGCTCTGTTTCTTTGCGCTCCCCGATCAACTCGGCGCGGATCAGCCCGCGCACCGAGTTGCCGAGATAGATGCGGTCGGCCGCCAGCAGATCCTGCGGGGTGAGCACCGCCTCGCTCGCGGCCGCGCGCGGTAGATCGAGCAGCTCCTCGCGCAGCGTGCCGGGCAGCAGCCCGCAGGTGAGCGCGGGCGTAAACAGCCGCCCGTCGAGCTCGATGAAAAGATTGGTGCGAGTACCTTCGGTGAGTTCGCCCTTTTTATTGAGGAAAACCACCTCGTCGCAGCCGGTGAGCGCCTTCAGCCGCTCCATTTCGCGGTTGAAGAACTGCCGCCGCGTCGTCTTGTGGTAGAAGAGCGGATCCTTCTCGTCGACGCGCTGATCGGAGATCGCGAAACGCCACACCGTTTCCCTGGTGGGAAGCTCGATCGGCGTCGAGGTGACGGTGATCCCGCCCTCCTCGGCGAGCAGGAGCCGCACCAGCGCGACCGGCGCGGTGACGCGGGCGGCTTCGGCTTCGAGCGCCGCGAGCACTCCTTCGCGCGAGAAGGGGTAACCGAAATGCGCGGCCGAGGCCTGAAGCCGCGCGAGATGCCGCTCGAGCAAATGGAAGCCCTTGCCCCGCTCGTAACGCAAGGTCTCGATCAGCTCGAACGGCGCATCGGTCTTGGTGAGAAAATTCGCCTTGAGCAGGCATTCCTCGAATTCGGACTCCGCCTTGGAATCGGCGACGATGCCCCCGCCGATGCCCATTTCGCCGTGGCGCCCCTGAAGCACCAAAGTGCGGATGGCGACATTGAACTGGGCGTCGCCATTGGGCCCGACATGGCCGATGGCACCGGTATAGACCCCGCGCGCGCCGCCTTCGATTTCCCGGATAATCTCCATCGCCCTCACTTTCGGCGCGCCGGTGACCGAGCCGCAGGGGAACAGGGCGCGCAGCATATCCTTAAACTCCATGTCCGAGCGCAACTCCGCGGAGATGCCCGAGGTCATCTGGTGCACCGAACGGTAGGTCTCCACGGTGAAGAGATCAGTCACCTCGACCGAACCGATCTTGGCTACGCGGCCGAGATCGTTGCGCAAAAGATCGACGATCATGAGGTTTTCGGCGCGCTGCTTTTCATCGACGGCGAGCCAGGTCTTGAGCCGCGCATCCTCGCGGGGCGTGCGGCCGCGCGGTGCGGTTCCTTTCATCGGGCGCGTCGAGATGTGCTTTCCTTGCTTGCGGAAGAACAGCTCGGGCGAGAGCGACAGCAGATCGAAATCGCCGGTGTGAATAAGCGCGCCATAGGCCACGCGCTGCTTGCGCCGCAGCGCGGCGTAGAGGGCGACGGGATCGCCCTCGAAGTCGAAGCGATATTTGAGCGTCAGGTTGATCTGATAGACGTCGCCGGCGGCAATGTACTCCTCGACGGCGGCGAAGGCGCGGTCGTATTGCGCACGGGTCCAGGAGAGTTCAAGGGCGGAGATAAACGCCGGTCCGGCCGCGCCCTCGGCATCGAGCCAGGAACGCACGCCGGCATCGTCGAGCGGCGTCGGCGCGGAAAAGAGACCGATCCAGAAAAGCGGCACGCGCCGTTCCGAAGGAAGCAATCCCGCCAGCTTGGGTTCGAGGCAATAGCCGAACTCGTAAGCGAAGAAGCCGGCGGCGTGCAGCCCGCGCGCCAATCCGTGCGAAATCTCGCCGAGAGCCGCGTCGACCTCTTCCGGCGTATAGGCCGTCACCACCCGCTCAGGCTCGGTGAAAAGCAGGCTTCTCCCCCCCGACGTGAGGCTGTCGTCGAGAAGCACGTAAGGGGCAGCGGTCATTCTTCGCCCCGCACGCCGCCCGTCCGGAGGCTAAGCATAGCCCAAAAAATCCGTTCGTCATCGCTGGATTTGACCCGGGGATCCAGAACCTCCAGCGCTATGCTGGCCGCCCTGGCCCGGCTCAAGGCCCGGCCTGACGATGGTGAGTGAAGCGCCGTCATGGGACACTCAAGCGAGAATCAGCATCTCGCCCTTGCCAAGAACGGACATATCGCCCATCAGCCTGCGCGCCCGGTCGCCGAGTTTGACGGCGATCCCCGCCTCGCGAAGCCATCGTTCCATCAGTCTGAGATAGTCGAATTCCATCACGCCGCAATCTCCGAACGTGGGGAGCATATCCTTAGGCTCCTCGACGAAGATCAAACTACCGCGCCGCAACCCATAGCCAGCACTCTTGCCGACCGAACGCTTGAAAAGAATTGTGCCGGCGATCACGCGGGCGCCGGCATAGTCGCCGGCATCGCCCTCGGCGACGATGAGCCCGCGCCGCATGCGCTCGCCAAGCATCGGCCCGGCCTTGCCGCCGATCCTCAAGACCCCGCCTTTCATGCCCATGGTCTCGCCGACGAGAATACCGCCCGCCCGCTCGCCGGCGTTCCCCGCGATGGCGATGCTGCCGCTATTCATGCTCGCGCCGGCAAGAGCGCCCGTATCGCCTTTGACCTCGATCCGCCCGCGCTTCATTCCCGCGCCGAGATAGGCGCCGGCGTCGCCATCGACAAGGATCTCGCCTTCATCAAGATCGGCGCCGATCTTGTCGCAACGGCCGTCAGTGCCGGTGAACCGAATGGTGCCGGCGTCGCTCCCTTTCAGCTTGAACACGTCGCCAACGGTCAGCTTCCCACGCGCGGTGCCGATAGAGAGCGATTCGATCTCCCTCGCCTTGAGGCCCTTCAAACGCGAAGGGATCAGCGGCGACAAATCGAGTCTTTGTTCCGGTTTCTCCTTCAGTTCGAACGCCAGCGCAGTCACGCCACGATCTCCTTAAGATGGAAATGATGCGGTCCGAGATTGCCGCCGTAATTGCCGGCGGTGATGTGGGTCACGCCCGCTTCGGCCCCGCCTGCGGCGATCGCATGTATGCCGGCGCGCATCGCTTTGGCGATCGATTCCTTGGTGAGACCGTCAATGACGATCTCCATCACCGCCTCGACGCCAAGCGGCAGCGCGGTGTTCACCGCGGCCTTGAGGGTCGGACAGTAAGCATCGTTGGTCGAGGCGATCTGCCCTTTATATTTGGAACCGACCTTGGAGCCGGAGCGGACAATGCCGCCAGGGAATGGCGTAATCACATCGGGCACTTCCGCAATCGCGTGGACGGCGCGTTCGCAGGCGGCGAGCACGGCAGCATGCGATTTGCCCAGAACTAGGAGATTGCCGCCGCCGACCGCCTTTTTGGTGAGACCAGTGGTCGCCTCGCAGAGAAACTCGCCGTCCATCACCGGAATACGCCAGAAACGGCGGCCGCCGATCAATTTCGACATCTGCCAGCCATCGCCGAAGAAGCGCAGCGAAGCGCCGAGCTTAAGCTTCTTCTCGCCTTCAAGCCCGGCGAAGCAGGCCGAGCCCGGACTCGTGAGCACGCATTGACCCACCCGGTTGCGAAGCTGCGTCTGCAACTTGTTCGTGTCCATGGTGAAGAGGAGCACGGCGGCCCCCGGCCTGCCGTCGAGGGTTTCGTCCGGCGACAATGTGCGTTCGATACCGGCCTCGGCGCCGCAGGCGATCACCGAGGTGGCAAAGCCGGTCATGGTGCGCGCGGCGGTGAGCGCCCATTCGAGTGATGGGGCGGTGATGACGATCCGCGTGCCGACCATGGGAAAGGCCTCGGCGAACGTGTCGACGACGGTAATGCCTTTGATCTTAAGTTCGGACATAGCCCGGTCTCGCCCCTTCCCCCGCTTTGCAGCATTAGCCGCGCACCATTAACCAGCTGTCCCGGACGGCGCAAGTCGCCGGCACGGCATCGTCCGACCACACTTAAGGATTTACCAGCACCAGGACGAAAGGCTCAGGATTTGGGCTTGTCGTATTTGATGTAGGCGAAGCGCATGTCATCCGCGGGCGTTCCCGTGAGTGCGCCGCCTTCAAGCGCAGGCTGCCAGTGAATCACATCCTCGATCTTCTTGGCGAGTTCGAAATCTTTGTCGGTGATGCCCTTGGCCGCGTGGTTCTTGAGCCGAACTTCGACCCAGGCGTAAGAGGCGGTGATGTCGGGATGGTGCCAGGCGGCCTCGGCCAGGTGACCCACCGCATTGATCACCATAAGCGTGCCCTTCCAGCTATTGGTACGATAGCGGCGCCTGATCCAGCCGTCTTCGAGATACCAATAGGGCAACTCCTTTTTAAGCCGTTCCTCGACTTCGCTGTCGCTGTAGGTGCGCTCGGACGTTGCCATTGCTTCACTCTTCTGAAAAGTTAGGCACTCCCCGCGAAGGTCAAAGAATATCGGCAGGCGTCCCGCCGATCAATGCGAGCCTTCTCCGCTCATCAGAAGCATCAACGTGGCAGACGTGTTCGCAGAGTCAGTAACGGTCTCGACTTCGGCGCGCTTGCATTTCGGCTTTCTCGATCCGAGCGGCCGGGGTTCGCGCCCGTTCGGAAGCTTTGGGCTTGCGCTCGATCGGCCAGAGACAACGCTCACTCTCAGGCGCGCACAGACATTCACGGTCACTGGACGGGAGGCTGACCGGGCAGAACGCTATCTCCGCAGAATGGTCTCATACCTCGACGTGAAAGAGGCTCCCCTTGGTCCCTATGCCCTGAATATCTCGGAGGCCATTCCTCCGCACGCGGGGCTTGGCTCCGGCACACAGCTTGCGCTTGCCGTCGGATCGGCGTTCGCCAAGCTTGAAGGCTTCCGGATGATGCCACGCGATGTCGCGAGCTATCTCGGGCGCGGCGGACGCTCAGGGATTGGCATCGCGGCTTTCGAGCAAGGCGGCGCCGTGCTCGACAGTGGCCCGCTCGATGGGGCGCTGCCTCAGCTCGTGGCCCGCGTCCCCTTCCCCGCCGCTTGGCGCGTGCTTCTGATTCTCGATCCCGGCGCGCAAGGTCTCACCGGACCCGACGAGGTGGAGGCCTTCCAGGCCCTTCCGGACTTTCCCGAGCGCGAGACGGCAGAGCTTCGCCGTCGTATCGTGGAGGTTGCGCTGCCGGCACTCGCCGAGGAGGATTTCTCTACGTTTTGCCGTGAAATCGCAAATCTGCAGGCTCACATGGCGGCTTATTTCGGACCACGGCAGGGGGGCGCCTACGTTAGCCCACTCGTCGCAGACGCGCTCACTTGGCTGGCCGGCAAGGGCCTGACGGGGCTTGGACAGAGTTCCTGGGGGCCGACCGGATTTGCCTTCGTCGTCTCCGAAACGGAGGCGAAGGCTCTACTCGACGAAATTCGCCGGGAAAGTCGGTTTTCTGGCCTAAAGTTTGAGCTCGCCCGGGGGCGCAACGAAGGGGCAATCGTCATTCGCAACATCGATTAGGCCAATTGGGACGCTTTGCCGCCTCGCCCGATGTGCTAAAGCGAGGCAGTTGAGAGCCCGGACCGCACTCTCTTTTTTGCGGCTGCCCGCAACCACGCCTTAGCAGGGAGACAAAAAGCCTATGGG
>DATLXW010000159.1:0-2846 GCA_035575415.1 Methyloceanibacter sp.
CATCTGCTTGCCGGAGGCGACCGAACTGAGCAATTGCATCACCGCCGCATCCTTTTGCACTTCCCACTGCGCGCCCCAGCCCGAAACCACAAGCTTGGCGCCGGGAGCGACAAAACTGTTCTCCGTTTCCGGGTCCGCCAGCTTGATGATCGTTTTGGGGTCGTCGATGGGAGCTTTCAGTTTGATCAAAGCCACGTCTGTCGCTTTGCCCTGGAGATAGTCCGGATGCATGATGACCTTGGCGCTCGGAATCTTGGTCGTCTGCGTCCGGTCGATGCTGCCATAGCCGACCATCACTTCATTTACGTCCATGACGCAATGCGCGGCGGTAAGCACCCACTCTTTGTCGATGACCGACCCCCCGCAAAAACCGATATCGTCATTGCCGACGCTGTAAATCCGTACCTGGTAGGGGAAATCGCCATCTTCGGCCGGCTTGCCGCCAACGATCATCGTGTCGTCCTGCGCCAGCGCCGCACCCGACAGAGCGAATAGGATGGCGGCTAGCGGCAGAACTCTTGCACCAAATGTGTAAGCTTGCACCATGGGAACCCTCTCCCTGTTCTTGTGCGCAATTGTCTTTGTGGCGGTTAGATCGGCGGGCAGATGAATTGCGCGCATATCTTATCTGTCGCCGCGACACCCTGTACATTAAACTTTATTGATCTTGGCTCTTTAGCTGAACGGGACGGCCATGCCTTGTGGAAGTGACGCCAGCCTCGAAGCGGCCCTCGACGCCGTCGAAAAGCGCGTCAACGATCGCGTCGAACCGAAGCAATTGGCGCCCGAGCTGCGCGATCTGATCGAGCGCATGGCGGAGGACTCGCCGCTCCGCCCGCGGGCGCTCCGTCTTCGGGGTATCGTCCTTAACCGCCTGCGCGATCCGAAGCGCGCGCTCGAACATCTGCACAAAGCGCGGATTGCGGCCATAGCCCGACAGAACCTCGCCGAGATCGTGCAAGCTGGGCGCGAGATCGCCTTGGTGCATTCCTGGCGCGGCGAAGATCGCGATGCCGCGCTTGCCCTCTTGCGTACGATTGCTGCCGCCTGTCTCGGCAACGACAAAGACGAGACCGCCATCGCGCTCGCCTTGGCCGAGGCCGGAAGGATCGAGCTCGAAGCGCGGCGTTTCGACGAGGCGGCGCGGCTGTTCCGCTTGCTTGCCGACAAGCAACCGCAGCCGCTCGACGCCTTTCAGCTGGCGCGCGTCAAGATCAATCTCTGCCAAGCCTTGAATCGGATGGAGCGGCATGACGAAGTTCTGCCGCTCGCAAGCGGCCTGCTTGCCGAATTGGCGAACGGCCCGCCAACGAAGGCGATAAAGCGGCTTTCCTTTCTGACGCTGCTCGAACAAGCGCGCGCTTGTGCCGGATTGGGCAATCAGTCCGAAGCGGCCGCAAGCTTGGAGCGCGCCCGCGCCCTCCTTCCCGAGGACCGCAACGAGTTCGAGCACGACGAGTTCAAGGAGGCCGAAGCCGAACTCAAGCTCGCCCGCGAGGAGCATGAAACGGCGGTCGCGGATTTTAAGCAGCTCGCCAAGAAATACACCGCACCCAACCTCACCGTGCGCGCGGCGAATTTGCGCATCATGGCGGCCCGGGCGCTCTTCAAGACCGGAGCGCCGGAGGAAGCGGCGAAGCTGCTCGCCGAAGCTCTGCGCGATGCCATCAAGGCCGGCCTTCCCGATCTCGCCCAGCGTATCCGCGGCGAGATGCTCGAGGGCGATGGCGCCAAGCATCTCGATGCGGTGCTGAGCGAAGTCTCGGCCGTCGAAGCTATCGGCGGCGAATGGTCCGTCGATCGTCAGCTCATCCGCGTCGAGCGCCTCGGCGAAGGCGGCGCCGGCAAGGTGTATCGCGCCATCGATCTGCGCGATGGGCAGGAGGTCGCGGTGAAGGAAATCAGCTTGGCCGGGTTCAACCCAGACAAGCGGCGGCAGATCATGGAAACGGTGCGCAACGAATATGCGGTTGCCGTCGCACTTCCGCCGACCCCACGCATCGCCAAGGTGCGGGGCCTGCTCGGCGACCCTAACGGCACGCTCTACATCGTCCAGGACCTGGTCAAGGGCACAAGCCTCGTCAAGTTCTACACGCCCCAACCGCAGCCGGCGAAGCTATTGCCGCTTCTCGCCGATGTCATCGAGGCGCTTTCGATTCTGCACGCGACCCACATCGTGCATCGCGACCTCAAGCCGGACAATGTCATGGTGCGTAGCGTAGGCGGGCGGGAGGAAGCTGTGCTGGTCGATTTCGGCATTGCCCTGATCGACGGCGACCAAGATATGCTGAAACGATTTGGGACTCCCGGCTACATGGCGCCGGAACAGGCGCGCGGCGACAAGGTCGGCGCCGGCGCCGATATCTATGCGCTCGGCAAGATGATCGCGGAAATTTGGGGCGGCGACAGCAAAGCGGCCCCGCGACCCCTCGCCGCCATCCTTGCGCAGATGCTCGAAGAGACGCCCGTCAAGCGCCCGGCGTTGACCGAAGTGAGGGCGGCGCTTCTCGCCTGCTGTCCGCAGCCGGCCTGAAGCCGCCCCCTCACGGCGTTGTCGAGCTTGTCTCCGCGCCCGGCTTGGCTTCCGCCGCCGGCGCCGATTCGTTTGCGGTCGAAACGTGCGGCGGCAGCGGCCAGCGATAGGCGTAAAGCCTGTAGCGCAGCGGCGCCCTGAGTGACGTGCTGAGGAGCGCGACCGTGAGCGTCGTTGCACTCGGGACCGCCACCGTCGCGGTCAGCGGCAAGCCGGACCCCGCGGCGTCGGAACCCGTTCCCGCAGCGGGCGAATCGGTTCGGCCGACCGTGAGTGTGACGGCCGTGAGGCAGGCGGGAAGCGCATCTGGCGT
>DATLXW010000160.1:0-3450 GCA_035575415.1 Methyloceanibacter sp.
GTCGAGATTGTGGGTGGCGATTACCGCCGCCACTCCCGAGCGGCGCACAAGCGCGACAAGCTGCTCGAATACCCGCTCGGCGGTATGCGGATCGAGATTGCCGGTCGGCTCGTCGGCGAGAAGTACTTTCGGGCCGTTGGCCACGGCACGGGCAATGGCGACCCTCTGCTGCTCGCCGCCGGAAAGCTGAGCCGGCCGGTGATCCCAGCGTTCTTCCAACCCGAGCGATTTGAGCAGCTCCTTGGCCCGCTTCTCTGCGGCGGCACGCTCCGACCCGAGAATGAGCTGAGGCAGCATCACGTTCTCGAGGGCAGAGAACTCGGGCAGCAGATGGTGGAACTGGTAGACAAATCCCACTTCCATCCGCCGGACCCGCGTTTGCTCGGTGTCGGACAGCCCGACGCAATCGACTCCATTGATAAACACTTGGCCCTTGTCGGGGCGTTCGAGCAGGCCGGCGATGTGCAGGAGCGTCGATTTGCCCGCGCCCGAAGGTCCAAGCAAGGCGACCGCCTCGCCGGGCCTGAAGCTTGCGCTCGCCCCCTGGAGCACCTCGATGCGGCGATTGCCCTGGGTATAAGAGCGCGCGAGCCCCTCGAGGCGAAGCACTGACGTTGGTCTTGGGTTGTCCACGGTCTGCCCTACTCGTAACGCAGCGCTTCGACCGGGTCGAGGCGAGAAGCTCTCCAGGATGGGTAGAGCGTGGCAAGAATCGAAAGGACGAGCGCCATAATCACGACCGACACGGTTTCGCCGGTGTCCATTTCGGCGGGCAACTGCGAGAGGTAATAGAGTTCGGGCGCGAATAGCTCAGTGTCGGTGATCCAGCCAATGAATTCGCGCAGTCGCTCGATATTGGCACAGACCAGGACTCCCAGGAGAAGCCCCGCAAAGGTACCGACCACTCCGATGCTTGCGCCGGTAATGAAGAAAATGCGCATCACCGCCGCGCGCGTCGCGCCCATGGTGCGCAGGATGGCGATGTCGTGGCCCTTATCCTTCACCAGCATGATCAAGCCGGAGATGATGTTGAGCGCCGCGACGAGTACGATCAGCGTAAGGATCAGGAACATGACGTTGCGCTCGACCTGGAGCGCGGTGAAGAAGGTCGCGTTGCGCTGGCGCCAGTCGCTAACATAGATGCTCGGTCCTCCGGCGGCGACAATCTTAGGGGCGAGCTCACCGACCTCGTCGGGCGAGTCGAGCACAACCTCGAGCACCGTCACGGTACCCGGCTGATTGAAATAGAGCTGCGCCTCGTTCAGCGGCATGAAGATGATGCTGGCATCGTATTCGGACATGCCAATCTCAAAGATCGCGACGACTGGATAGCGCTTCACCCGCGGCGCCGTGCCAAGCGCGGTCGAGGCGCCGCGCGGGGTGATGAGCGAAACCTGGTCGCCGACCTTGACGTTCAGCTCGTTGGCGAGGCGCGTGCCGATGGCGACGCCGGGATTCCGGTCGAAGCCGTCGAGCGTGCCGAAGCGAATATTGTCGGCGACCGCTCTGAGCAATTTGAGGTCGCTCTCACGCAGCCCGCGTACGAGAGCGCCGCTCTGGGTGGCCGGAGTGGTGATCATCACCTGCCCCTCGACGAGCGGCAGGGCGAATTTGACGCCGGGAACGCCACGCACTCTTGCGGCCACGTCGTCGTAATCGGTGAAGTTTGCCAGGCTGTGCACCACGACGTGACCGTTGAGGCCAAGCATCTTGGCGAACAGTTCCTGGCGGAAGCCGTTCATCACCGCCATGACGATGATCAGCGTGGCGACGCCGAGCATAATGCCGATGAAGGAGAAGCCGGCGATGACGGAGATGAAGCCTTCCTTGCGGCGCGCCCGCAAATAGCGGAGCGCAACCATCCATTCAAAGGGGGCGAAAGCCTTGGTGCCCTGCTCTCTCTTCATGCCGCCTCCCGCTTTGCCTCACGCGCGATTGTCACGAGGCGATTCAAAGCGGATTCGAAGGTAAGACTATGGCGAGCGTCTGTCGCGCGTTCCTTCAGTTCCACTTCGCCAGAGGCCAAGCCCTTGGGCCCGATAATGATTTGCCAGGGCAGGCCGATGAGATCCATGGCGGCGAACTTAGCCCCTGCCCTTTCGTCACGGTCGTCGTAAAGCACGCTCAAGCCGGCGGCTCGAAGTTTTCGGTAAAGATCTTCGCAAGCCGCATCGACGGCGGCGTCCCCGACCTTCAGGTTGATCAGTCCCACATCGAAGGGCGCGACCGACGGCGGCCAGATGATGCCGGCCTCGTCATGCGAAGCCTCAATGATCGCCCCGACCAGCCGCGATACGCCGATGCCGTAGGAGCCCATCTGCACGGTCACCAATTCGCCGCCAGGGCCCTGCACTTTGCATCCCATCGGCTCGGAATATTTCGTGCCGAAGAAAAAGATGTGGCCGACCTCGATGCCGCGCGCGGTAACGCGCTCCTCTTCCGGCACCTCGCGGGCGAAGCGCTCGGCGTCGTGTTTTTCGACCGTCGCCGCATACTTACCGGTGAAGGCATCGACAATCGGCGACAAATCGGTGCCATAGTCGATGTCGGCGCCCGGTGGTTCCAGCCGGATCAGGTCGCGGTGGCAATAGACCTCGCTTTCGCCGGTATCGGCGAGGATGATGAATTCGTGGCTGAGATTGCCTCCGATCGGGCCTGTCTCCGCAACCATCGGTACCGACTTCAAGCCCATACGGGCGAAGGTGCGCAAATAGCTCACGAACATCTTGTTGTAGGATTTGCGTGCGTCCTCGACCGTGAGATCGAACGAATACGAATCCTTCATCAGGAACTCGCGGCCGCGCATGACGCCGAATCGTGGTCTGATCTCGTCGCGGAACTTCCATTGAATGTGATAGAGGATGCGGGGCAGGTCTTTGTACGACTTGACTGCATCGCGGAAGATGGCAGTGATCAGCTCTTCGTTGGTTGGCCCATAAAGCATCTCTCGTTCGTGGCGATCGGAGATGCGCAACATCTCCTTGCCATAGTCTTCATAGCGGCCGCTCTCGCGCCAAATGTCCGCGGGCTGAATTGTCGGCATGAGCAGCTCGATCGCGCCAGCCCGGTCCTGCTCCTCGCGCACGATCTGCTCGATGTTCTTCAGAACCTTGAAGCCGAGGGGGAGCCAAGAATAGATGCCTGCACTTGCCTGGCGGATGAGCCCGGCGCGTAGCATCAAGCGATGAGAGACGATCTCGGCTTCCTTGGGATCGTCGCGAAGCAGCGGCAGAAAATAGCGGCTAAGGCGCATGGGCAACGGTTTCGGGCACTGCGGGCGGATGCGGGGCTGCCCCGCCCGTTGGATTGAGCCATGCAGATGGAGGAACCCTCCCCGCGGGCTCCCACGCGCGGCTCATAACTTATTTTCGCAAGATGAAGCAATGCCGAGAGGGGATGCGCGAGGACGTCCGGCGGCGCACCGGCGAGTTTCGGTCTCGCTTCGTTCCG
>DATLXW010000161.1:0-2280 GCA_035575415.1 Methyloceanibacter sp.
CGAGCGCATTCGCAAGGGCCGCGACCATCTCTCCGCCGAGCGCGTCTTGTCGGGGCCGGGGCTCGCCGAACTATACCAGGCCGTCGCCGGCGCGCGCGGGCTTGCAGCCGCCGAGCTAGAACCGAACGACGTCATCGTGAAAGGCTTGAGCGGCGAGGACGAGGTGGCGGCGGAGGCGCTCGATATCTTCGTCGCCTGGCTCGGCCGGTTTGCGGGTGACACTGCCCTTCTCCTCGGCGCCCGCGGCGGCGTCTATCTTGGCGGGGGCATCGCCCCCAAGATTGCCGCCAAGCTCGCGGCCGGAGACTTCCGCCTCGCCTTCGAAGACAAGGGCCGCATGCGCGCCTATCTCGCCCCCATCCCAATTTTCGTCATCACGGCTGATTTCGCCACCCTCAAAGGCGCCGCCGCTTCGCTGCGGCACAACGGTTGAACTCGGGGAGCTAAGGGAGCTGACCTTAAATGAAGAAGAAAATGACAACGCGGGCGAAATACCGAAGCCGGTTGGCCGAGGCGATCCATGAAACGGCGGCGGGATTGCATCGGGCCGGCCTCATCGACAAGGCGACCATGCGGAGCTTCGACGCTTCGTGTCTCACCAACGTCGAAGAATTTTCGCCGCGAGCTATTGCCGCCTTGCGTCGCCGCGAAGGCGTCAGTCAAGGTGTCTTCGCACAGTATCTCAACGTGCGTCCGAAGCTTGTCAGCGAATGGGAGCGCGGCGACAAAAAGCCGAGCGGTCCGTCTCTCAAGCTTCTCTCGATTGTTAAGGCCAAAGGCCTCGATGCAATCGCCTGAATGAGCGGACGCGTGCGCGAGACCTGGAAAGCTATTTATACTCGACCTTGAGCACCTGATAGGACTTGCCGCCGCCCGGCGTGGACACCTCGACCACGTCCTTCTTGCGCTTGCCGAGCAGCGCGCGCGCGATCGGCGAGGTGATCGAGATCTTGCCCTGCCGCACGTCGGCCTCTAGCTCGCCGACGATGCGGTATTTCACCTTCTCGTCGGTGTCCTCGTCGAGCAGGGTGACGGTCGCCCCGAACATGATCTGGTCGCCCTTGAGCTTGGAGACGTCGATCACGTCGGCGCGCGAGAGCTTGTCCTCGAGGTCGGCGACCCTGGCCTCGGTGATGCCCTGCTGCTCCTTGGCGGCATGGTATTCGGCATTCTCCGACAGATCGCCGTGGGTGCGGGCGTCGGAGATCAATTTGATGATACGCGGGCGCTCGACGGTCTTGAGATATTTGATCTCAGCCTCAAGCGCAGCGTAGCCCTCCGCGGTCATCGGCACCTTTTCCATGTCAGTCAAAGCTCCTTGCGGCCCCTGACCAATAAGTGTTCAGGAATTGCCCGGCTCAAGTCAAGAATCTGTTGATTTTGGCGCTTTTCAAAGCCGTCTCAAGCATACTCTGCGGCGCTTCGGCCGACATAGCTTTGCAGGGGAGCGACTTTGAGGCTGCCGCGCCTCAGCGCCTTGATGGCCTCAGTCACGGCGAGCGCGCCAGCCAGAGTTGTATAATAAGGGATATGGTAGAGCAAGGCTGTCCGCCGGATGGAGAAGGAGTCGGCCAGCGCCTTGGCGCCCTCGGTGGTGTTGAACACGATGTCGACCTCGCCGTTGGTCATGGCGTCGACGATATGCGGGCGCCCCTCCAGCACCTTGTTGACCCTCTCGCAAGGGATGCCGTGGGCGTCGAGATGGCGCTTGGTGCCGCGCGTGGCGATGACGCGGAAGCCCATCTCGGCGAGGTCCCGGACCGGCGCCACCACCTTGTCCTTGTCGCTGTCCTTGACGGAGACGAACACCGTGCCGGTGAGCGGGAGCCTTGAGCCGCCGCCGAGCTGGCTCTTGGCGAAGGCGATGGCGTAGTCGCGGTCGATGCCCATCACCTCGCCCGTCGAACGCATTTCCGGACCCAGCACCGGGTCCACACCCGGAAAACGGGCAAACGGGAATACCGCCTCCTTTACCGCGATATGGTTGAGCTGAGGCCGCTTCAGCCCGAAGGAAGCGAGCGTGCGGCCTGCCATGACCTCGGCGGCGATCCCCGCCACCGGCACGCCGATGACCTTGGCGACGAACGGCACGGTCCGCGAGGCACGCGGGTTGACCTCAAGGATATAGATGTCGTCGTTCTGGATCGCGAACTGCACGTTCATCAGCCCGATCACGTTGAGCGCCTTCGCGAGTCCGATCGCCTGGCGCTCGAGCTCGGCCACGATCTCGGGCTTGAGCGAATGCGGCGGCAGCGAGCAGGCCGAATCGCCCGAATGCAC
>DATLXW010000162.1:0-10114 GCA_035575415.1 Methyloceanibacter sp.
GGAGGGCGGCCACATGAAGGTCTTGTAGTAGAAGCCGGCACCGAAGATCGGTGCGAATAGCTGGTTCACCGCCAGAAGATCGAGCTTGAGCGACGGCCAGCGATTCTGGCTCGCCGCGTCGAGACCTTCGTAAAGCTCGATGGTGGTCGCGCGCGTATTCGGTTCGCGCCGTGCGCCCGTGCGCAGCTCGACCAGCGCATTGGGCTCTTCCGACCCCGCCGACAGAATCCCCCGCGGGCGGTGATATTTAAACGAGCGCCCGACGAGACGGATGCCGTTGGCGAGCAGCGCCGAAGCGAGCGTGTCGCCCTCGTGGCCCGTCAGCGACTGTCCGTCGAAACTGAATCGGACGATCTTGCCGCGGTCGATCAATCCGCCTTCGGCGAGCCGGTTCCGCTGGGAGGTCATGCTTTGCTCCCCTCCCCGGCCATTTCGACCGAAACGATCTCATGCGTGGTGATGTTGCGCGTCACCACGAGCCAAGAGTGGCAGCCGGCGCTGTGGTGCCAATGTTCCTTGTGCAAACCTGCGGGATTGTCGCGGAAGTAGACGTAATCGACCCAGGCCTGCTCGGCCGATGGATCGAGACTGGTCGGCCGCACCACCGTCGCATCGCCGCGATAGGTGAACTCCTCAAGCGCCCGTTCGCCGCAATATGGACATTTGATCCGCATCGTCCGCCTCAGTGCAGATTGGGCTGCGCGCCCATGCCCTTCTCGTCGATCACCGCGCCCCGGGCGAAGCGGTCGAGCCGATAGGCTGCTGCTACCGGATGTGGCTCGTCCTTGGCGATGAGATGGGCGAAGCAGAAGCCGGAAGCTGGCGTCGCCTTGAAGCCGCCATAGCACCAGCCGGCGTTGAGATAGAGGCCTTCGATCGGGGTCTTGTCGATGATCGGCGAGCCGTCCATGGTCATGTCGAGGAGGCCGCCCCACGTGCGCAGGATGCGCAGGCGCCCGATCACCGGCATCAGCGCCATGCCGCCTTCGCACACATCTTCGATCACCGGCAAATTGCCGCGCTGGGCATAGGAGTTGTAGCCCTCGATGTCGCCGCCGAAGACGAGGCCACCCTTGTCCGACTGGCTGATATAGAAATGGCCGGCGCCGAAAGTCATCACCACATCGATCACCGGCTTGACCCCTTCGGTGACGAAGGCCTGCACCGAATGGCTCTCGATCGGAAGCCGCAATCCCGCCATGGCCGCGACGCGGGTGGAATTGCCGGCGCAAGTCAGCGCCACCTTCTTCGCCGCGATATAGCCCTTTTCCGTCTCGACCCCGACGATGCGGCCGTTGGCAATGCGAAACCCGGTCGCCGCGCAGTTCTGAATGATATCGACGCCGCGCGAGTCAGCTGAGCGCGCATAGCCCCAGGCCACGGCATCGTGCCGCACGGTGCCTCCACGCGGTTGGAACAGCCCACCGCGCACCGGGAAGCGCGCATTGTCGAAATCGACGAAGGGCACGAGCTTGCGCACGCCTTCGCGATCGAGCAGCTCGGCATCCACCCCGTGCAGCCGCATGGCGTTGCCCCGCCGCGCATAGGCGTCGCGCTGCGGGTCCGAATGGAACACATTCAACACGCCGCGCTGGCTGACCATGGTATTGTAGTTGAGGTCCTGCTCGAGCCCTTCCCACAGCTTCATCGACCATTCGTAGAAGGGAAGATTGCCGGGAAGCAGGTAGTTCGAACGGATGATGGTTGTGTTGCGCCCGACATTGCCGGAGCCGAGATAGGATTTCTCCACCACCGCCACGTTGGTAATGCCGTGCTCCTTGGCGAGGTAATGCGCGGTGGCGAGTCCATGGCCGCCGCCGCCGACAATCACCACGTCGTAGGAAGGTTTCGGCTCCGGCTCGCGCCAGAGCGGCTTCCAATGCTTGTTGCCGGTGACGGCGTTGGCGAGCAGGCTGGCGAATGAGTAACGCATGGCGCCGATGTTTGCGCCGGCGTTGGCCGCACGATTGACATTTCACGCCGCTTGCTTGACATTTTACGACATGGTGGTGAAGCGAGCCATCGACCGGCCGCAAACTGTCGGCTTCCTGCTCGTGCCCGGCTTCGCGCTGATGTCCTATGCCGCCGCCGTCGAGCCCTTGCGCGCGGCGAATTTGCTTTCCGGACGCGAGCTGTACCGCTGGTGGCACGCCGCCCCCGGCGGCAAACCTGTGCTCGCCTCGAACGGCGTCGCCATCATCCCCGATTGCGGCACCTCGACCGAACGCGAAGCCGACATGGTTTTCGTCTGTGCCGGCGGCAATCCCGCGCTGTTCGAAGACAAATCCACTTTCGGCTGGCTGCGGCGTCTCGCGCGCAAAGGCGTCACCATCGGCGGCATTTCCGGCGGTCCCTATCTTCTCGCCAAAGCGGGGCTACTGGATCGGCGCCGCGCCACGCTGCATTGGGAACACCTTCCCGCCTTCCGCGAGGCGTTTCCGGATGTCGCCGTCATCCCCTCTCTATTCGAGATCGACGGCAATCGCATCACCTGCTCCGGCGGCATTTCCGCGCTCGATCTGATGGTTGCTTTGATCGGGCGAGACCACGGACGCCAGCTTGCGGCTAGGGTCGGTGACTGGTTCCTGCACACGCATATTCGCGAAGGTTTCGGCCCGCAGCGCATGGATCTCCGCTACCGGCTCGGCGTCGCCGACGAGAAGCTGCTCTCGGTCTTGCGCATCATGGAGACGAATATCGAAACGCCGCACGCCCGTTCCGAGCTCGCGCGCCGGGCGGGCATATCGTTGCGCCAACTCGAGCGCCTGTTCCGCCGCCATATCGGTCACGGTATTCACAAACATTATCGCTGGCTACGGCTGGAGCGGGCGCGCCAGCTCCTGCGCGAGACGACCATGCCGGTGCTCGATGTCGCGCTCGCCACGGGCTTTTCCTCAGCGAGCCAATTCGCGCGCGCTTACGCCGGCGCCTTCGGCGAGCCGCCGAGCCAGACCCGGCTCGGCGCTGGCCGTTTGGTGCCCTGACGCCCTGGGCGCGATCGAAGCCTAGCCAAGGGGGCTAGGCGGTGGCTTGGCCGCGCTTTATCGTGTTAGTTTCGCGGCCAAGGGAGGTGTCATGGCAACAACAAGGCTGTCCTCGAAACTGCTGAAGGCGCGAACGCAAGCCAGAGAGCGCGCGGCCGCCGAGCGCGGGGACGGCATTGGCGGCAATTCGCCAACCCCGGCCCTCGCCACCGGCTCGAACGCGCCGACGACCGGCGAACTCAAGCTCGAACTTTCCATCGGCCGCCGGGTCCGGCTCCTTCGCCAGCGGCTGCAACTGACCGCGACCGAGCTTGCCACCCAGGCAGGCCTTTCTCCCGGCATGTTGTCGAAGATCGAGAATGGCGGCACCTCGCCTTCGCTTTCGACATTGAGGGCGCTTGCCCGCGCGCTCAATGTGCCGCTCACGAGCTTTTTCGCCGATTTCGAGGAAAAGCGCGATTGTTCTTATGTTCGCGCCGGCCAGGGCGTGCTGATCGAGCGGCGCGGGACCAAGTCGGGCCACCGCTACGAACTGCTCGGGCACTCGATTTCGGGCGATATCGTGGTGGAGCCCTATCTCATCACCCTGAGCGAGGACGCCGAACCCTACGCCCTGTTCCAGCATGACGGAGTCGAGTTCATTTACATGCTGACCGGCAAGGTGATTTACCGTCACGCCGACAAGCTTTACCCCATGTCGCCGGGGGACGCGCTGTTCTTCGACGCCGGCGCTCCGCATGGCCCGGAGGAATTGGTCGAACGGCCAATGACGTACCTTTCGATCATTATTTATCCCCGCGGTTAGTTTCCTGCAGTGAAAAATTATTTCATGTGGGTTGACGGATGGCGTTTCTCCGTAGCATGGTGAGGGCCGCATTCACTTGGAGCGCCTTCAGCCATGTGCGGCATCGTTGGACTATTCATCAAAGATCCCTCCCTTGAACCCGAGCTCGGCCGGCTGACGGCCGGGATGCTTGCCACCCTATCCGACCGCGGACCTGACAGCGCCGGCTTCGCCATTTATGGCGAAGGCGACGGCGCCCATACCAAGCTCACCCTGCGCGCCCCGTCGGCGGCGGCGATGAAGGAGATTGCCGGCCGAATCGGCCGCGCCTTTGCCAGCGCCAAGATCACGCTCCATGACACCCATGCCGTCGTGAGTATCGAGGATTCCTCCTTGCCGGGGCTGACCGAGTGGCTGGGCAAAGAGGCGCCCGAGGTCGAGCTTGTGGGCAAGGGCCGGCGGATGGAGCTCTACAAGGAGGTTGGCCGTCCCGAGACGGTGGCCAAGCGTTTCGACCTCGCTTCGATGCGCGGTACGCATGCCATCGGCCACACCCGCATGGCGACCGAA
Source organism: Methyloceanibacter sp. (assembly GCA_035575415.1). Taxonomy (GTDB): domain Bacteria; phylum Pseudomonadota; class Alphaproteobacteria; order Rhizobiales; family Methyloligellaceae; genus Methyloceanibacter. Next base: position 4,339 of record DATLXW010000162.1, read on the forward strand.
TCGGCGGTGACGACGGAGGGCGCCCACCCCTATTCCACCGGCACCGATCAATGCCTTGTACATAACGGTTCATTGTCGAATCATAACAACATCCGCCGGATATTGCGGCGCGAGGGCTTCCGCTTCGAAACCGAGAACGACACCGAGGTGGCCGCCGGCTATCTTTCGTGGAAGATGCGCGACGGACTCCCGCTTGGCGGCGCGCTAAAGGCCGGCCTCGACGACCTCGACGGCTTCTACACTTTCGTCGTCGGCACCGAAAACGGCTTCGGCGTCCTGCGCGACGGCATCGCCTGCAAACCGGCAGTGATGGCCGAGACCGATCGGTACGTTGCCTTTGGCTCCGAATATCGCGCGCTGGCCGGACTTCCGGGCATCGAGAAGGCGCGCGTCTGGGAGCCCGAGCCCGCAACCGTCTATTTCTGGGAGCGCTGAGCCGTGCCGGAAGTGGATCTTGCGTCGACGTCGCTGCGCGAGCTGAACGCGGCGCTGCACCGCCTCTCGCCCGACACCAATGAACGGCATTGGATCATCGACCATCCCGCTGGGCGGCACGCTATCGCCGCGGGGCTCAATGTGCCCATTACGGTCGAGATCAACGGACCCGTTGGCTATTACTGCGCCGGTATGAACAAGCTCGCCACCGTGATTATTCACGGCAGCGCCGGCGTCGGCGTCGCCGAGAACATGATGTCGGGTTTCGTGCATGTGGAAGGCGACGCGAGCCAATCCGCAGGCGCCACTGGGCGCGGCGGGCTCTTGCGCGTCGACGGCAACGCCTCTTCGCGCTGCGGCATCTCCATGAAGGGCATCGACATCGTGGTCAAGGGCTCGGTCGGCCATATGAGCGCGTTCATGGCGCAGGCCGGCAACCTCGTCGTGTTCGGCGACGCGGGCGATTCGCTCGGCGATTCCATTTACGAGGCGCGCCTGTTCGTGCGCGGCAAGGTCAAGAGTCTCGGCGCCGACTGCATTGAGAAGCCGTTGCGGGACGAGCACAAGCGCATCTTGCACGGTGTTCTGGCCCGCGCCGGCTTCGACGGTCAGATCGACCCGTCCGAGTTCCGCCGCTACGGCTCGGCGCGCAAACTCTATAACTTCCACGTCGACAATGCGGGGGCTTATTGATGGACTGGACGCCTAGGACGACTCCGCGCCCGTCGGCCACCTTCGACGAATACACGCTATCGGAAATCCGGCGGGCGGCGGCGACCGGCATCTACGATATCCGCGGGGCGGGAACCAAGCGGCGCGTGCCGCATTTCGACGATCTTCTGTTCCTGGGCGCTTCCATCAGCCGCTATCCGCTCCAGGGCTATCGTGAGAAATGCGGCACCGATGTCTGGCTCGGCACCCGCTTCGCCGAGCAGCCCATCCACATAAAGATTCCCATCACCATCGCCGGAATGAGCTTCGGCTCGCTCTCCGCCCAGGCCAAGGAGGCGCTTGGACGCGGCGCGACCTTGATGGGCACGTCGACCACCACCGGCGACGGCGGCATGACCGAGGAAGAGCGGCAGCACTCGAAGATTCTGGTCTATCAGCTTCTCCCCTCGCGCTACGGCATGAACCCAGACGACCTTCGCCGCGCCGATGCCATCGAAGTTGTTGTCGGCCAGGGCGCCAAGCCTGGCGGTGGCGGCATGCTGCTCGGGCAGAAGATTTCCGACCGCGTCGCCGAGATGCGGACCTTGCCCAAGGGCATCGACCAGCGATCGGCCTGCCGCCACCCCGACTGGACCGGGCCCGACGATCTCGAGATCAAGATCGAGGAGTTGCGCGAAATCACCGATTGGCAGAAGCCGATCTATGTAAAGGTCGGCGCCTCACGGCCTTATTACGACACCGCGCTGGCGGTGAAGGCCGGAGCCGACGTGGTCGTGCTCGACGGCATGCAGGGAGGCACGGCCGCCACGCAAGAGGTGTTCATCGAGCATGTCGGCTTGCCGATTCTTGGCGCCATCAGACCGGCGGTGCAGGCGCTACAGGACCTCGGCATGCACCGCAAAGTGCAACTCATCGTCTCAGGCGGCATCCGCAACGGCGCCGACGTCGCCAAGGCCCTCGCCCTCGGCGCCGACGCGGTATCGATCGGCACCGCGGCTCTGGTCGCGCTCGGCGATAACGATCCCGCCCTCGAAGAGGAATATCGCAAGCTGGGTTCGACCGCCGGCGCTTACGACGACTGGCATGAGGGCCGCGACCCGGCCGGCATCACCACGCAAGACCCGGCCCTCGCCGCGAGACTCGATCCGATGCTCGGCGGCCGCCGTCTGGCCAATTACCTTTCCGTGCTCACGCTCGAGGCGCAGACCATCGCGCGCGCTTGCGGAAAGAGTCATGTCCACAACCTGGAGCCTGAGGACCTCGTGGCGCTCACCGTCGAGGCCGCCGCCATGGCGCGCGTGCCGCTCGCCGGTACGAGTTGGATTCCGGGTTCGACATCGTGTGCATGCGGAGGCTGAGCGGGCCTCCAAGGAAGTAGCAAAAGGGGAGTTCACATGCCGCTTGATCTTGCAGCCGAGGCCCGCGAACGCGGGATCAAATATTTCCTGATCTCTTACGTCGATCTGTTCGGAACCTTGCGGGCCAAGCTCGCGCCGGCATCGGCCATCGCCGACATGTCGAAGGACGGCGCCGGCTTCGCCGGCTTTGCCAGTTGGCTCGATATGACGCCGGCCGATCCCGACGTGCTCGCCATTCCCGACCCGCAAAGCTTGATCCAACTGCCGTGGAAAAAGGAAGTCGGCTGGCTTGCTGCCGATCCTTACATGAACGGCAAGCTGGTCGAGCAGGCGCCGCGCAACGTCCTCAAGAGGATGATCGCCAAGGCCGCCAAGGACGGCTACCAGCTCAAGACCGGCGTCGAGTGCGAGTTCTTCCTTCTCTCCCCCGACGGCTCGGCCATCAGCGACGCCGCCGACACTCAGTCGAAGCCGTGCTACGACCAATCGGCCTTAATGCGCCGCTACGACGTGATCAGCGAGATCTGCGATTCCATGCTCGAGCTGGGCTGGGCGCCTTATCAGAACGACCACGAGGACGCCAATGGCCAGTTCGAGATGAACTGGCAATATGACGACGCGCTTGTCACCGCCGACCGCATGGCCTTCTTCAAATATATGGTGAAGGCGATCGCCGAGAAGCACGGGCTGCGCGCGACTTTCATGCCGAAACCCTTCGCCAATCTCACCGGCTCGGGCTGCCATGTCCACGTCTCGCTATGGAAGAACGGCAAGAACATCTTCGATGACGGCAATGACCGGCTCGGCCTGTCGCGCCAAGCCTATAATTTCATCGGCGGAGTGATGAACGCGGCGCAGGAAATATGTTCGATTTCGAACCCGACCGTGAATTCCTATAAGCGCATCAACGCGCCGGTGACGCTCTCCGGCGCCACTTGGTCGCCCAACACCGTTACTTACACCGGGAACAACCGTACGCACATGATTCGTGTCCCCGGCGGCGGCCGCTTCGAGCTCCGGCTCGCCGATGGCGCGGCCAATCCCTATCTCTTGCCCGCGGCGATACTTGCCGCCGGCCTCGACGGCATCGCCCGCGGCATCGATCCGGGCGAACCGCTCCACATCGACATGTACGCGGAAGGGCACAAGGCTCCCCCGGGCACGAAGAAGCTGCCCCTCAACCTGCTCGACGCGTTGCGTGTCACGGAGAAGTCCCAGCTCCTGCGCCGCGAACTTGGCGACGAGTTCGTCGATTCCTACGTCAAGCTCAAGATGCGTGAGTGGAACGACTATATGCGCCATCTCAGCGATTGGGAGCGCGCCAATACGCTTGACTGCTAGCCGCCTTCCGGCACCTCCCCTCCCTAGCTAGCGGTCAAAGTGAAGCGCCGGCGGGTTTACCGCCGGCGCCTTGTTTTGGTTGATCGGGCGAGCGCCTAGCTAGAAGTAGCGATCGATCGCCGCCTTGGTTTCGTCGCCGCTCCGGTCGGCCGCCATATCGGCGGCGATTTCGGCGTTCTCCTGCCGCGTCTGGATGATGTGCCAGCCGATCCAGAAGATAAATCCGAGGATGACGAGCAACACCTCCCATCCCTGGAACGGATAGATCGCGCCGACATCCTTGAGATCGACGGCCCAGCTTGTCAGTCCATTGGTCGACATGTTCCTTCTCCTTTCGGATCGCTATTTGGCCGTCACTTTCCCAATCATCGCCTTCTCGGCGTCGCCGACTTCCCGGACTGCGGTCAGGAAATCGTGGTTGAGCGCGAAGTCCACGCCTTCGAGCTCGACCTTCTTCGGCACGCGTAGCAGGCCGAAGCTATCGAGGATCTTGCACACGATCAGAACCGGGATGAAGCCGAGCAGGAACATCACGCACGCGCCGGCGAAATTGCCGAGCGGGTTGATGTGCGCGAAGCCCTCATAGGGTGAGGACGGCTGCCCCCACAGCATGAAGCCGGCCACCACCACGCCGAGGAATCCGCCGTAGCCGTGCACCGCGACGGCGCCAACGGCGTCGTCGATCTTGAAGCGGCGCTCCACGAAGTAGTGCAGCTTGTAGGCGATAGTCGGCACTATGGCGCCGATCAGCATCGCTTGAATCGGGTGATACAGATCGTTGCCAGCCGAGGCGCCGATGACGCCGCACAAGCCGCAGGAGAACGTCCAGAACGGGTTGCCCTTGGAGACGAGGTAACCCGCCATCATGCCGCCGGAGAGCGACATCAGGAAGTTGAACGTGATCGCCGAGAGCGTTGTGGGTGCGAGATAGATGTTGGTCGCAGTCCACGTCTCACCCGTGATTTGCCCAGCGATCGTTGCCGGCGAGATAAGCGGGATGTTGCACGCGGCATAGAATCCCCAGAAACCGGTATAGATCAGGAACAAACCGATCGTGACCAGCCATTCATTGTGCGGAGGAATATCCCGCGGCGTGCCATCCGCACGGAATTTGCCGATGCGGGGGCCGAGCACGATCAGGAATGCGAGCGCCGCGCCCCCGGCGATGGCATGCACCACCCCAGAGGCGTAGGCATCGTGGTAGCCCCAAAGCTTCACCATCCATCCTTGCGGATGCCATCCCCAGGCCGCGTCGAGGATCCATAGCACCGAACCGACCAAAACGGCGATGATCCAGAACGCCCCCGAACGCGCCCGCTCGATGATCGCGCCGGAGACGATCGAGGCAGTCGTGATCGAGAACAGGAGGAAAGCGCCCCAGAACACGCCATTCAGCCGGTGCCAAATGGCGGCGTCGTTGGGTGTGACTCCCGTCTCGCCGGGATTCACACCGGAGAGATGCGTCGCCATCAGCGGATTCCATGGCAGCGAATATGGCGCGGAAATCAAGCCGCCCGTGATGCCCGGCCCATTCGGAAACGCAAAATAAATCCACCAGCCGAAGAAAAAGAAGGTGACGGTCACAAGCGGGATCGCCATCGCATTCTTCATCAGCGTTTTGAGATGGTTTCGTTTGCGAGACGCGCCGACTTCGTAAGTGCAGAAGCCGACATGAATCAGAAACATGAAAACGATCGTCACCCAGTAATAGAACTCGGTGAAAATCGTAGTGAGTGCATTTAATTGGTCGCCCATTGATTTACCCCCTTTTCCCCAAAACCGCGGGATGGATCGCTCCGACCTGCCGCGCGGCGTCGATGGACGATTTCAGCTATGCCCGTTTGCCCTCCACGTTCGTTTCGAGCAGGCCGCCCCAAATTGCTCTGTGTGTCACGGCACATATCTCCTGCCGTTTTGGTGCGGAGATTTTGCTCGCCTGCTTCCAAGTTAATGCTAGGAGGGGACCGGTA
>DATLXW010000163.1:0-2847 GCA_035575415.1 Methyloceanibacter sp.
CCGGACGACTCCGCAAAATAGCGAATGCCTCCGACCAGGACGAAGTTGCGCAAAAGGTCGAAGAACCAGCGGGAGAAATTCCGCACCAATTGAAACAGGGCAATCTCCCCCTCCTGCTGCTGGAGGAGCTGCTTCCGGTAAAGGGCGAAATCCACGTCCGCTACAGCGCGTCGGCGCCCATCTCGCCGGTGCGCACCCGCATCGCTCCTTCGAGCGGCAGCACGAACACCTTGCCGTCGCCGATGCGCCCGGTGCGCGCGGCGCTGCCGATCGCCTCGACCACGCGGTCCGCGATCTCGTCATCGACGGCGATTTCGAGCTTCACCTTGGGCACGAACTGCATGACATATTCGGCCCCGCGATAGATCTCGGTCTGTCCCTTCTGCCGGCCGAAGCCGCGCACTTCGCTTACGGTCAGTCCCTGCACCCCGATGCCGCTCAAGGCCTCGCGCACCGGGTCCAGGCGATGCGGCTGAATCACTGCAATGATGTATTTCATCGTGCTCGCCCTCGATCACATATTATAGCCGCGTTCGCCGTGAAGCCTGAGGTCGAGGCCCTGCTCCTCGGTCTCGGCGCTGACACGCAATCCTGTGACCGCATGGACGACCTTGGCGATGACGAAGCTGACCACGAGCGACCATAGCAAAACGGCGGCGATTCCTGTCAGTTGAATTAGGGCTTGACCGCCCATCGTGCGGCCCTCTGCAAATCCTATGCCGCCGAGCGCAGAATCGAGGAACACCGCGGTCAGCAGGATACCGGTCGCGCCGCCGACGCCATGCACGGCGAACACATCGAGTGAATCGTCGATCTTGAAGCGCCGCTTCACCACCCCAACCATGAAATAGCAGATTGTCCCGCCGGCAAGGCCGATGATGACGCCGGCCACGGGCCCCACGAAGCCGGAGGCGGGCGTGATCGAGGCGAGCCCGGCGACGGCGCCGGTCACCGCGCCGACCAAGCTCGGCTTTCCGAACTTGCTCCATTCGATCGCGATCCAGACGAGCGTCGCCGTAGCAGCGGAAATATGCGTGACGAGCATCGCCATGCCGGCATCTGCGTTAGCCGCAAGCGCGCTTCCCGCATTGAAGCCGAACCAGCCGACCCACAACATGCAGGCGCCCGCCATCGTCATCCAGGGCGCGTGCGGAGGCTTCACCTCGTCGGGGAAGCCCATTCTGGGCCCAACGAGAACGGCAAGTACGAGCGCGGAGACCCCCGCCGTGAGGTGCACCACGAGACCGCCCGCGAAGTCGAGGAGACCCCGTTGGTAAAGCCACCCGCCGCCCCAAATCCAGTGCGCCACGGGGACATAGACGAGAAGCAGCCAGAGCAGCATGAACAGCATTACGGCGCTGAACTTCATGCGCTCGACGAAGGCGCCGACGATCAGGGCCGGGGTAATGATGGCGAAAGTCATTTGGAACATGAAGAAGACGCTCTCGGGGATCGAAGTATTCGGCGCCGCTGCCCCGCGCCCGACCCCATTCAAGAGCCATTTGCTCAAGTCGCCGATCAAGGCGCCTCCGCCACTGAAGGCGAGACTGTAGGCGCCGATCAGCCAGACGACGGAGACAAGGCAGGCAATAGCGAAACATTGCATCAGCACCGAGAGCAAATTCTCGGCCCGAACCAGCCCGCCGTAAAACAAGGCGAGCCCCGGCAAAGTCATGAACAGAACCAGCGCCGTGGCGGTTATCAGCCAGGCGGTGTTGCCCGCGTCGATCATCGCTTGTCCCCCATGCCTATTTTCTGCACCCAGCGGTGCTTTTGCCTAAAAGCTTAGCATGCGCCCAAACGTTGAGGCAGGGGAATTGCGCGAAGAAGCGCCACTGCCCACAAATATGGCAAGGCTTAACTGCCACAATCGCAAGGAGAGGCATGATATAGTCCGCCCATGAGTAAGGCCTTCACCAAGGAGGCGGAGGGTGGGGAAGTCTACGACGACCTGCCGGACCGCCCAGTCTCCCCGCATAACCTCGTGACCCCAAAGGGTCTCGAGATGATCGAGGCCGAGCTTGCGCGGCTGCATCGCGAGCACGCGGCGGCTTTGGAGGCCGACGACAAGCCGCGCCTTGCCAAAATCAACCGCGACTTGCGCTATTGGACCTCGCGCCGGGCCACGGCGCAGGTGGTCGAACCACCGGACGACAATTCCGAGGTTCGTTTCGGCTCGACCGTTACTATCGAGCGGGAGGACGGCCGCCGCCAGACCTATCGCATTGTCGGCGAAGACGAGGCCGACCCCTCGCTCGGCACGCTGTCTTATGCTTCCCCGGTGGCTCAGGCCCTTATGGGCAAGCAGGTAGGCGACGTGGTCGAGGCGGGAACCTCCGAAGCCACTATTATCGAGATATCCTAGCCTTCGGCCTTGACGAGGACTCAATCCAAAACTGGTTCGGAGGAGCTGCGGCTCTGTCCGGGTTGCCTCGGCCGGGTCAGTCCGCCAAGCAGCGTGGCGAGGAAATAATACACGAATTTCATGCTTCTGCCGTCCTTGTGACTCTCTCGGGCAAGGGCCTTCGAGGAATGTCTCAAGATGGAGCGCTCCCTCGCCTCTCTCTGTGCGGCATCTCACACAGGAGCGCGCGAAAATGCGGCTACGGTCCGCCGCTAATGCTTATTGTCTTTCCTGTCGACATGGCCGAGGTCGCGCTCTGGGGCGACCTCGTCCCGCACCAATTGCTTGAGTTCCTTGATCTCGGGAAAGCGGCCATGTTCGGCGCGCGACCAAAGCAGCTTGCCGTCGATCGTTACCTCGAACACGCCGCCGGTATCGTCTGGAATGAGCGTGACCGAGCCGAGTTCCTCGGCGAAGGTCGAGAGAAGTTCCTGGCCCATCCA
>DATLXW010000164.1:0-4411 GCA_035575415.1 Methyloceanibacter sp.
AACTCAGAGCGAAGCCCGGTTGAAGGGGGAGAAAACCGGTGAAAACAAGCCATAAAACGAGTGCACGCCACTTCATCGCGATGCCTCATATGAGGAATTCGACTATCCGGAAGTGGGTTCCGCGGCGCAACTTAACTTCCATCCATCCTTTCTCGGCCTCCTGCTGCCCGATTCCCTCCGCAGCGAGTTGTGCTGCGATCTCCGGCGGGTTTCGCTTCGCTTAACACCCTACGCGAGAGGTGGGGGAAACGAGGCGAGACGGCTGGCGCCTCCGCCCATAGTAGGTTATGCCGTTAAAGGCGCCGGGAGCGCGGCGCGCGGGGGAAAGGGGGGAGCCATGGATATCGTTGGCATCATCGTCGCCTTGATTATCGGCGCGGTCGCGGGCTGGCTTGCCGGGGTGATCGTCGAGGGCGGAGGCTTCGGGCTGCTCGGCAATATCCTCGTAGGCATCGCCGGCGCGTTTATCGCCGCATTTCTCTTCCCGCGGCTCGGGCTCGGCTTGACACTTGGCGGCGGTGTGGTCGGCGCGATCGTCACGTCGGCCTTGGGCGCGATCGTCCTGCTCTTGATCATCAATCTCGTGCAGTCGCTGGTCTAATAGCGGCACGAGCGGAGCAGATTGTCGACTGCGGGTCGCGAGCGCGTCAACTGCTCGCGCGCTTCGCGCTTGCGGGACGCTTCGGCCCGGCCATGACCAACAGAGTGGGGGAGTGTCGTTAGCTCACCTGGTCGGAAGCAGTGTCGTCTGTGGCGGCGACATCGGAACTCTCCCCGCCATTGTCACCCCGCGTGTCCTCGCGGCCATTGCCGCCATGGCGCCGCTGGTCGCGGCCCCCATCACGGCCGCCGCGGAAATCGCCGCCGGAGCGCATGTCGGGACCGCGCATATCAGGGCCGCGCGTCTCCGCGCCACCCTCGCCCGCTTCGAATTCACTATCGTCATCCGTCTCAGAACCGAAGCGCTGCGGCGGACGATAGCCGCCATTCGGCTCGCCTTGATGGCTCTGATGCTGGCCCATCTGCGCCTGGGCCGCCATGATGATGCGGTTATAATGCTCTGCGTGCTGGAGATAGTTCTCGGCCGTGATCATGTCGCCGGAGGCGAGCGCGTCGCGCGCAAGCGACATATATTTTTCGGCGATGTGCGCAGCGGTGCCCCTGATCTTTACGTCGGGGCCGTTCGACTCGTAGTTCCGCGCCAATGGATTTTGGGGTTTGCGGCCGCGGCCTCTGCCCCTGCGATTCTGTTGTCCTTGCCTCATTTCCTTCTGTCCACCTGATAGGCGGGGCGCCTCCCCGCGTTCCTTCCCTGCTCACTTCCTCATGGCCGGGGCCAAAGCTCGGAATGCATCTTCCGTCCGGACGCCGGACCAGCCGTGCAGCCTTGTTTGCTGTTCTTGCCTGTTATGAATCGAACCCGGCGCCAAAGCGTCCAAGACCCGTAAAGCGCGCGCCAGCAACCTCAAATCTGATGGGCGGTTGAGCCGATCCCGAACGTCCCGAGAGGCGGGCGCCTTGCAATCGAGGTTCTTAAGGATCCGCTCGCGTTGCCTTTGCAACCGGCCGGCGCTCGACCAGCGCGATCGGCCGAATAGTCGTTTGCTGAGGTCGAACCTAACCCGAACATCGGGCCTTTCCAAGTGTTTTTTTGGCGCAGGGCGCAGGCTTGAACGGCAAGGTTAGCGTTCTGCAACAAGAACGCGGGACCGGCCGCAAAGATCCCTTCTGAGGTTGACCGGTCGGAATCCAGCCGCGTGAAAAATGCTTGCAACCTCATCGGCTTGGTTTGCACCGAGTTCGACCAATATCGCGCCGCCGGAGGCGAGTACCCGGCCTGCGCCGGCGGCGATCTTGCGGTAGGCGGCAAGGCCATCTTCGCCGCCGTCTAGCGCAAGCGGAGGATCGTAGGCGGTGACGTCGGCGGAGAGCGTTTCGATCTCGGCCGAAGCGATATAAGGCGGGTTGGAGAGGATCAAATCGAAATGACCCCCGATACGGTCGAGCCAATCCGCGGCGACGAATTCTGCGCGGGCGGCAACGCCGAGCCGTCGCGCATTTTGCGCCGCGACCGTGAGCGCGCCTTCGCTTCTGTCGGTGCCGAGCCCGCGCGCATTCGGCAGTTCGGCTAGGAGAGTGACGAGGATGCAGCCGGTCCCGGTGCCGAGATCGAGCAGAGAGAGCGGAGCTTGCCGCCCTCCCCCGCTCTCGACGAACGCAAGCGCCGCCTCGATCAAAGTCTCGGTGTCGGGCCGCGGGTCGAGCGTGTCCGGCGTGACGATGAATTCGCGACCATAGAACTCGCGCATTCCAACGATACGGGAGACAGGCTCGCGTCTGAGCCTGCGTGCAAGCGCGGCTTGGAAGCGCGCCATTGCCGCGGCGGAGAGCGTCTCGCCGCCACGGGCGATGTAAGCTTCATGTGTGAGGCCCGACGCATGGCAGAGCAAGAGCCTCGCGTCGAGCTCCGGGGTCTCGATCCCGGCTTGCCGCAACATTCGCGCTGCCTCAACTGCGACCGCTTGCATCGTGCGATTTCGGACCGCCACCCGTTGTCCTCTCCGCCCTTGAGAGGGAGGGCCGGGAACCTCCCGCTCTAGGAAGGAGGTGATGGCGCCGTTGCCCGATGCAGCAGACTCAGGCATGAGCCTCTTCCTGCATGGCGGCGAGCTGAGTGGTCTGATGCTCGGTGATCAACGCGTCGATGATCTCGTCGAGCGCCTCGCCGCCTTCCAGCACGTCGGGGAGTTGATGCGTGGTGAAGCCGATTCTGTGATCGGTGACGCGTCCTTGAGGAAAATTGTAGGTGCGAATGCGCTCGGAACGATCGCCGGTGCCGATCTGACTCCGGCGGTCTTGCGCCCTGGCCGCATCGCGCTTGGCGCGCTCCATCTCGTAGAGCCGCGCGCGCAGCACCTTCATCGCTTTCGCCTTGTTCTTGTGCTGAGACTTTTCGTCCTGCTGGCTGACGACGATGCCGGTCGGCAAATGCGTAATCCTTACCGCGCTGTCGGTAGTGTTGACCGACTGGCCGCCGGGGCCGCTTGAACGAAACACGTCGATGCGGAGGTCCTTTTCGTCGATCTTGATGTCGACCTCCTCCGCCTCCGGCAGCACGGCCACGGTCGCCGCCGAGGTGTGTATGCGTCCTTGCGCCTCGGTCTCCGGCACGCGCTGCACGCGATGCACGCCGGATTCGAATTTGAGCCGCGCGAACACGCCTTTGCCGGTGATGTTGGCGATGATTTCCTTATAGCCGCCGGTCGCCGATTCGCTTGCAGACAAAACGCTCACCTTCCAACCGTGGCGGTCGGCATAGCGCTGATACATGCGGAACAGATCGCCGGCGAAGAGGGCGGCTTCCTCGCCTCCCGTTCCGGCGCGCACCTCCAGGATCGCGCTCTTCTCGTCCGCAGCGTCCTTAGGCAGGAGTTGCAGCTTCAACTGCCGCTCAAGCGCCTCGATCTTGGAATCGAGCGCGCCTCCCTCCGCTTCCGCGAGCTCGACCATCTCGGCGTCGGACGCCGGATCGTCGAGCAGCGCCTGTAGATCCTCGCGCTCCTTCCGCGCACGTCTGAGCTCGTTGATCGTGGTCACGATGGGATCGAGCTCGGCGAATTCGCGGCTGAGCCGCACATAGCTCTCCTGGTCGGCGCCGGCGGCAAGCGCCGCTTGCACCGCTTGCCACCGGGCGACGAGCTTGTCGAGCTTATCGGCAGGAATCATCGTCATGCTGAACGGCGTCGCGGATCCTCAGTTGCGTTCACTGAGGAAGGGCCGGCGGCTGCTGCGGGACTTCGAGCCGGTCTTGTTTGCGGCTGCGCGGATCGTCGGGATCGAGCGCGCCGTCTTGAGCTTGCCCGGTGCCAGGCCCAGATGAGGGCGCCGGAACTTGGCTCAGCGCGAACCAAAGGCCGAATGCCACGGCCGAGACAATGAGAGCGCCGAGGCCCCATTTCAACAGGGCGGGACGGCCCTTTTTCTTTTCGCGTCCGGCAGACCGCGAGAGTTCGGCGGTGAAGTCGGCGGCCAGCGGGTGCGAGGCGATGCTCGGGTCGGGGGGCGGGGCCGACATCGGTTGCGGTTGAGACTGCGGCTGCGGCTGCGGTTGGGGACGGGCTTGCGGCTGGGGCGGTTGCGCTTGGCGCGGCCGTTGTTGCGGAGCGCTGGCGGGATGGTGCGGTGGAACGCTCTGCCGCTGCCCTTGCGGCATGGGTGGATAGCCGGGCCTGGCTTGCTGGGGTTGTTGCGGTTGCGTCCCGGGCCAGACATGTTGAGGGTGCGGCGCGGCTTGGGGTTGAGGTTGAGGCCGGGACTGCGGCGGGACTTGCGCGCTCGGCCAGGCATTTTGCGGCGGCGCTTGCGGCGAAGGTGCCTGCTGCGGCGGCCAGGGAATGTCGAGCGGATTGGG
>DATLXW010000165.1:0-4187 GCA_035575415.1 Methyloceanibacter sp.
GGGACAGCAGAGTCAAATCACGCGAATTGACGCCACGCGCGTGGCGCAAGGCCTGAACGAGCCGGTTTTCGCCGGCGCGCCGGAGGGCGATCTCAACCGGTTGTTCGTGGTCGAGAAAGGCGGACTGATCAAGATCGTCAATCTCGCCACGCACAAAGTGTTGCCGACGCCCTTTCTCAACCTGACGAGCGACGTTTCCACGCAAGGCGAGCGCGGGCTGCTCGGGCTCGCCTTCGACCCGGACTTCGATCAAAACGGTTTCATCTACGTCAATCTGACCAACAACGACGGCGACACCGAGATTCGCCGCTATACGGTTTCGGCGAACGATCCAAATCGCGCGAGTCTGGCCAGCGAGACGCTGATCCTGCGTGTCGATCAGCCAAACTTCGCCAATCACAAGGCCGGGTGGATCGGCTTCGGACCTGACGGCTACCTCTATATCCCGCTTGGCGACGGCGGCGGGGCCGGCGACCCGAACGAAAATGCGCAGAACATCGACAGCCTGCTCGGCAAAGTGCTGCGCATCGATGTGCACGGCGACGATTTCCCGGCCGACAATTCGCGCAATTACGCCATCCCCGCCGACAATATGTTCGTCGGCGAGGCCGGCGCCGACGAAATCTGGGCGCTCGGCCTGCGCAATCCCTATCGCGACAGCTTCGACCGCGCCACCGGCACATTCTTTATCGCCGATGTCGGACAGAATGCCTTCGAGGAGATCGATCTCGGCGCAGCCGGCGCGAATTACGGCTGGGACGCATTCGAGGGGCCAAACCCGTTCGATCCAACGCCGCTCGGCGGCGGGACACTGACCGATCCGATCCACTCTTATTCGCACAGCGTCGGCAATGTGGTGATCGGCGGCTACGCCTATCGCGGCTCGAGCGACTCGGCGCAGGGACAGTATTTCTTCGCCGATCTCGGCGCCGGCAAGCTGTTCAAGTTGCACTTCAACGGCACGAGTTGGGATACGGCCAACATCACCTCGTTATTGCGAACGAACCGCGGCAGCATCGACGCTCTCTCCTCGTTCGGCGAGGACGGCGCCGGCAATCTTTACGTCACCGACCTGGCCGACGGCGAAGTCTTCCGGCTGACGCCGGTGGGGCCCTCGCCGGACACCGGCGATACGCTGCGCGGGCTTGCCGGCGACGACATGATCTTCGGCGGCACCGGCGACGATCATTTGAACGGCGGCGAAGGCGCAGATTATCTCAACGGCGGAGCCGGTTTCGATTTTGCCCATTACGACGACGCCACCGGCGCCGTCACCGTGAGCCTCGACAATGGCGCCATCAACACAGGGGAAGCCGCAGGCGACCTCCTCGTCCTGATCGAGGGCGTCGCCGGCTCGGCCTTCAACGATACCATCGTCGGCCGCAACACGGTGAACGGGGTCAATGGCGTGACCGTCAACGACGTTCTCCTCGGCGGATCGGGAGACGACACGCTGAACGGGCTCGGCGGCAACGACGTGCTCAACGGCGGCTCCGGCGCCGATACGCTGATCGGTGCCAAGGGCCGCGATATGCTGATTGGCGGCAGCGAAGCGGACCGCTTCGACTTCGACGCAGTGGGTCAGAGCCGGCCCGGCAAGCTCCGCGACGTGATCGTCGACTTCAACCCCGCCGAAGGCGACAAGATCGACCTGTCGACAATCGACGCCAACAGCAAGGCGCCCGGGCACCAGATATTCCGCTTCATCTTCGAGCAGCCGTTTCACGGTAAGGCCCGCGAACTCCACTATAAAACGGTCAACGGAGGCGCGGTTCTGTCGGGGGACGTCAACGGAGACGGGAAGGCGGATTTCGCCATCAAGGTAAATGTCGCAGACCTGTTCGCGTCGGATTTGATCCTCGCGTAGCCCTGCGCAGCCGCGCAAGAATCTAGAGCGCCGCGGCGCGCTTCTGCTTCTTGAACTTCTTCACCACCATGTCGCGCTTCAGCCGCGACAGGTAATCGATGAAAAGTACGCCGTTCAGATGGTCGATCTCGTGCTGCACGAGCGTCGACCAGATGCCTTCGAGCTCGGTCTCCTGCTTTGCGCCTTCGAGGTCGATATAGGCGACGCGGGTCCTGGCCGGACGCTCGATCTCGGCGGTGAAGTCGGGAATGGAGAGGCAGCCCTCCTCATGCGTCCGCATCTCCTCCGAGCGCTCCAGAATCTCGGGATTGACCATCACGATCGGGGTCTTGGGCTGATCGTCCTTGGAGGGGTCCATGACGATAAGGCGCCGCGAGATGCCGATCTGCGGCGCGGCAAGGCCGATTCCGGGGGCGTCATACATGGTGGCGAGCATGTCGTCGGCGAGCTTGTGCAGCTCGGCGTCGACGCGCTCGACCGGCTTCGCCCGTTGGCGCAGAATCGGATCGGGAAGGGTGATGATGGGTCTGATCTTCATTGAGCCGCTGAGATAAGGAGACAGCGGAGGCCGGTCAATATGTTCCTGTTTTGGTCTAGCGGAGCCGCGAATCGGTCTATCCTGCCGCCATGCTTATGGAGCCCATTCGCATCGGCAGCCTCACACTCGACCCGGTTCACGTTCTCCTGGCGCTGGCGGGGCTTGCCGCCGCCGTTTTGCTTGCGCTCGCCATCGCGCTGATTGTGCATATGCGCGGGCGGCGAAAGGAGGCGGCGGCGCATGAGGCGCAGCTTGCGGAGCTCAAGGTGCGGCTCCAAACCTTCGCCGAGATCAGCGTGGCGCGCCACGGCGACCTCGCCCGCTCCGTCAACGAGCGGCTCGACCGCATGACCCACAAGGTCGGCGCCGACCTGAACGAGACCTCGCGCAAGACGCACGAATCCATCGCCAAGCTCAACGAGCGGCTGGCGGTGATCGACACGGCGCAGAAGAACCTGACCGAACTCTCCACCAACATGGTCTCGTTGCAGGAGATCCTCGCCAACAAGCAGGCGCGCGGAGCCTTCGGCCAGATGCGCATGGAGACCATCGTCAAGGACGCGCTGCCGAAGGGCGCCTATAGCTTTCAGCCCACGCTATCGAACGGCAAGCGGCCCGACTGCCTGTTGCATCTTCCCAACACCAAGGCCGGGGTGGTGATCGACGCGAAATTTCCGCTCGAGGGCTTCGAGTCCTTCCGCACGGCGCGGCGCGAGGAAGAAAGGAAGGAAGCGGCGCGGCGCGTACGGACCGACGTCGGCAAACATATCGATGCCATGGCCGAGCGCTATTTCATTCCGGGCGAGACGCAAGACACCGCCATTCTGTTCGTGCCCTCGGAAGCGATCTATGCCGATCTCTGCGAGCATTTCTCCGACCTGGTGCAGAAGGCGCATCGCGCCCGCATCTTCATCTGCGCGCCGAACATGCTGATGCTCGCGGTGCAGACCGTGCAGGCCATCCTCAAGGACGTGAAGATGCGCGAGCAGGCGCATCTCATTCAGCGTGAGGTGACGCGGCTGATGGAGGACATGGGGCGGCTTCGCGACCGCGTGCTCGATCTCCAGCGCCATTTCGGCCAGGCCACCGACGATATCGACAAGATCTTGACCTCCTCGGACAAGATCGCCGCGCGGGGGAGGAAGATCGAGGCGTTGGAGTTCGAAGAGGGCGCGCCGGCAACCATCGAGATGGCTTCCGCCACATCCGCCCC
This sequence comes from Methyloceanibacter sp., assembly GCA_035575415.1. GTDB lineage: Bacteria > Pseudomonadota > Alphaproteobacteria > Rhizobiales > Methyloligellaceae > Methyloceanibacter. The sequence continues at coordinate 3,619 of DATLXW010000165.1, forward strand.
GCCGCCTGACGAGGCGCTCTCCTTCGCGGCCAAGGAGGAGAAACAAGCCCGCCTGCGCGGGATGGAGCGCAGCCAGATCGGCGGCTATCTCCAGCCGGATCTGCTGGCGAAGGACTCATGACTCCGCCCCCGCCACCGTTCGGCAGCGGCATTTTGCTCGGCCAGTTACTGGTCGGCGGAGCGGCGAGCCTCGTCAATCTCATCATTCATGCCCTGCTGCTCGGCGCCGTGGTGTGGACCGTGCGGCGCGTCGAGTTGAAGGACACTTTCTTCCCGGCCTTCATGCAATACACGGTGATGATCGTATCGGCCGGGACGCTGCTCGTGGCGGGACATTTCCTCGAAGTGGTGGTGTGGGCCATTACCTACGCGCTCGCCGGGGCCGCGCCCGCCGGATCGGACCTCATCTATTTCGCCTTCGGCAATTACACCACGCTCGGCCTGGGCGACATCAGCCCGGTGGACGGCTGGCGGCTGCTCGCGCCGATGACGGCGCTCAACGGCATCATGCTGATCGGCTGGTCCACCGCGCTGATCGTCGAGGTGCTGCGTCGCACCGGGCACGCCGC
>DATLXW010000166.1:0-9776 GCA_035575415.1 Methyloceanibacter sp.
TCTATATCGGCGGCTATGGGCGCAGCGGCAGTACGCTGCTTGAATCTCTGCTCGCCACCCGTCCCGACGTTCTTGCTTGCGGCGAAGTCGTTTGTTGCCTGCGCCGGCGCGTGGAGCGGCGCTGCACCTGCGGCAAACCCCGGCAAAGCTGCGAGGTATGGCGCGCCTTCTACCGGACCGCAGGTCCGCTCCGGGGCTGGACGCATGTCGCGTTGACGCTCGCGCTCCTTGATCGGGCTGCCTCACGTTATGCGTTTATGGTCGATTCCTCCAAGACGGCTTGGGGGTCACTCACCGCGCCGTTCAAGCTGCGCCGCAAACTCGGACCGTCGCTCCAAATGTTGCATGTCGTGCGCGATCCAAGAGGTGTGTGCTGGTCGACCGTCGGCGGGCCTTGGAAGCGCCGCGCATTGGTCAGGAGTCGATTTGTTCGCTACGTCAGAACCGTTCTAGGCTGGTCCATCGCCAATCTAATCTGTGAGTTCTTCCGCTGGCTTTATCCGCTGCAATATCGCCGCATTCGCTACGAAGACATGGCTTCATCGCATCGGGAGCTGCTGCAAAGCCTGTTCGAAAAACATCCGCTCGACGCAGATGGGGGCGAGCCGTCCGGTGACAACCGGCATCAACTCTATGGCAATGCCTCGCGCTACCGGCCGTTCGAACTCGCGGAAATTCGCGAAGATGTCCGCTGGAAGACGGAGATGCCGGCGGCCGAGCGCGCACTGGTCTCTGCCCTCACATGGCCGCTGCGCTTGCGCTACGGTTACCGCTTCGCGTGCGGTTCAATCGTTCGATCAGGGCCAGATCGAGTCTGTTCCGCTCTTCCAGAAGACGGAGCGTCGTCGCATCGAGATCGCGCCGGCTGAAGGGGGTCGTTGCCCTGTTCTTGTGCTTGATGGGGCGCGGCTGCACTCCAGTCATGGCATAGAGACTTCGCGCCAGGCGTTCGACGTCGTCGCTCATGGCCCAATCGTCGAAAAATCGTTCGACGACGGCGATGGCCGCCTCCACATCCGGCCGGTCGGCCAGAAGCTTGACTTGGCGGTTGGACGGAGCTGTGCGTTCGACGAAGTCTCTGAAGCTCTGCTCCCGCACAGCCGCATTGAGCGGATGCTGCGGCCGGGTGCTGATATAGTTGTATTCCGAAATCACCCGATCGATCGGATCGCGCAACGTCACGATCTTGTAATAGCCCCCCATGTCGCCGAGCATCCGGCGGAAGAAGCGCAAGCTCCCATGACCTCCGATGGCGGAATAGGCCAGTCGCTTTTCAAGCGGCATCGCTGCGAGCTGCGCGTGCCGTTCTTTGCTTTTGGCCACAAAAACGTGGCGCGTGCCGTAAATGTCCCAGATCACTTCCCAGAGGGTGGAGCCGGCGCATTTCGGGATATGGAAGAAGAAAGTCGGTCTGGCGTCACTCTCGGCGCGCCGGAAGCGAAACTTCAGCAGCTGCAGCAGTCCGGCATAATGATGCGACCGCATTATTCTCCTATCGCCCTCCGGAGAAGGAGATTGCTTCCCCTGAAGCTGCGCAGATCGGACGCGACCATTTCGGCTACGAGCTGGCGAAACGAAGTCTTGTGCTCCCAGCCGAGCACCCGCTTCGCCTTGCTGGGATCGCCGAGCAGCAGTTCCACTTCTGTCGGCCGGAAATAGCGCGCGTCGATGCGCACCAGGACCTTGCCGCTGCGCGCATCGACGCCGACCTCGTCCTTGCCGCTGCCCCGCCACTCGATCGGACAGTCGACCTCGGCAAAAGCGAGCTCGACGAATTCCCGCACCGAGTGGGTCTCGCCGGTGGCGAGCACGTAGTCGTCGGGCTTGTCTTGTTGCAGGATGCGCCACATGCCCTCGACATAGTCGCGCGCATGTCCCCAGTCGCGCTTGGCGTCGAGATTGCCGAGCCAAAGGCAATCCTGCGCGCCAGCCTTGATGGCGGCGACGGCACGGGAGATCTTGCGCGTCACGAAGGTTTCGCCGCGGATCGGGCTCTCGTGGTTGAAGAGGATGCCGTTCGAGGCGTGCATGCCATAGGCTTCGCGATAGTTCACCGTGATCCAATAGGCATAGAGCTTGGCCACGCCGTAAGGCGAGCGCGGATAAAACGGCGTGGTTTCCCGCTGCGGAACCTCTTGCACTTTGCCATAGAGTTCCGAGGTGGAAGCCTGATAGAAGCGCACCCGCTCTTCCATGCCGAGAATGCGGATCGCCTCCAGCAAACGAAGCGTGCCGAGTGCGTCGGCGTTGGCGGTGTATTCTGGGGTCTCGAAACTCACCTGCACATGACTTTGGGCGGCGAGATTGTAGATCTCGTCGGGCTGGATCTCCTGCACCAATCTTATCAAATTGGTGGCGTCGGTCAGATCGCCGTAATGCATGCGGAACCGCGGATCGTTGTCGTGCGGGTCCTCATAGAGATGATCGACACGTTCGGAATTGAAGGAGGAGGACCGTCGCTTCACGCCGTGGACGCGATAGCCTTTGGCGAGAAGCAGTTCGGCCAAATAGGCTCCGTCTTGGCCCGTGACGCCTGTGATTAACGCCGTTTTCTCTGCCACTGACACCCCCAAGGAAGTGGACGCAACTCCCCCCGTGCAATCAAGTCCAACCGTATCGAACGGCGAAAATCAAGGGCTCGCCGGCAATTCTTCCGCCGCAGCCCGCAATTGGCGATTCTGCACCGCTCTTCTCGCAGCCATCGATTCCAGCAATATTACCCCAGCAATATAGAAATAACAGAAAATCACTTGGCGACGCTTTCCCTCGATTACGCCCCGGTCGGCCCCCTCGTTACGGCCGCGGCGACCCGTGCCCCGTCTAATCGTGTCCGCCCTCGCTAATGTGTGACCGGCCGGACATCTCTGCTGTTTGAAATCGCTTCGGAAGGCCTGTGCTGCAATCCGGAGGGCGAGGGCCGCGCGCGGCCGACGCCGAAATAGATAAGGCCCGCTTCCCGCGCCATCGCCTCCGCATAGACATTGCGCAGGTCGACGAGGACGTTGCCGCGCATGGTCTCGCGCGCGCGCTTCAGGTCGAGCGCGCGAAATTCGTTCCACTCGGTGAGCACGACGAGGATATCCGCTCCTTCGGCCACTTCCAGTGCATTGGCGCACCATTCCACGCCATCGAGAAGCTCCTCCGCCTTCGACCGGCCCTGCGGATCATAGGCGCGGATGCGCGCGCCCCTCGCCTGGAGCATCGGCAGGATCACGAGGCTTGGCGCCTCGCGCATATCGTCGGTGTTCTGCTTGAAGGTCACGCCCAGCACGCCGATCGTCTTTCCCCGTACGCTGCCTCCGGCGGCGGCTTCGATGCGGCTTGCCATGGCGATTTTGCGCTCGGTATTGACCTTCTCCACCTGTTCTATCAGCGATAGCGGCGCTTTCGCCTCGCGAGCGGTGCGGATCAGAGCCGTCACGTCTTTTGGGAAGCAGGACCCGCCATAGCCTGGGCCTGCATGCAGAAACTTCGCGCCGATGCGGCCGTCGGCGCCAATCGCGGTCGCCACCTCCTGCACATCCGCATTCACCGCCTCGCACAAATCGGCGATCTCGTTGATGAAGGTCACCTTCATGGCGAGGAAGGCGTTGGCGGCATATTTGGCAAGTTCGGCGGACTCGGGACTGACGAACACGAGCGGCGCGTTGCGCAAGGCGAGCGGCTGATACAGCCGCCGCATGATCTCGCGGCCTTGCGCCTCGTCGCACCCGATCAAGACGCGGTCGGGATGGGTGAAGTCGCGGATCGCCGATCCTTCGCGCAAGAATTCCGGATTGGAGCAAACGACAAGGTCGAGATCGGGACGCAACTCGTCGAGCTGGCGCTTGATTTCGCGGCTGGTGCCGACGGGAACGGTGGACTTGGTGGCGATCAGCGTGGCGGCGTCGAGATAGGGCGCCATTTCCGCGACGGCCTCGAACACATAGCTTAGGTCGGCGTAACCGTCGCCGCGCCGCATCGGCGTGCCGACGGCCAGAAACACGATATCCGCCCCGCGCACCGCCTCAGGCAAGTTGCTCGAGAAGAAGAGCCGCCTTGCCGCGACGTTCCGTTCGACCAGATCGTCGAGTCCCGGCTCATAGATCGGTATTTCGCCGCGCAGAAGCTTGGCGACCCGGCCTTCGTCCTTGTCGACGCAGGTCACGGTCCAGCCGAAATCGGCAAAACAGGCGCCCGACACCAGTCCGACATAGCCGGCGCCGACCATGCAGATTTTCACGGCACCCTCCGCCCGAGATGCAACGCGCAGATGCCCTTGTGTACGGCCTGCCCCAGTCTACCGCAAGTCTGCCATCCGCGCGCTTGGTTACCGGCCGAGCCCCGAAAGGCCTCCTTGGCCGGATACGACGGGGCGATTGGACTCATTCCATGCCTCGAACATGAGCACGTTCCAGAGCGCGCCCTGCCAATTGCGCTTGCCCGCCTGGTGCTCGTTCCATTTCTCAAGGATCGGCTTCCGATCCAACAAACCGTTGCTTGCGGGGGCACTCAGCAGGTCGTTCGCCCAATCCTTCAACGGACCGCGCAGCCATTGATCGATAGGTACGGCAAAGCCCATCTTCGGCCGTTCCAAGAGCCGCCTCGGCACGAATTTGTAGGCGATCTGCCGCAACAACCATTTGCTCAGGCCCGAGCGCAGCTTGCAGCGCAGCGGCAATCGCCACGCAAGCTCCACCACGCGGTGATCGAGCAGCGGCACACGTACCTCGAGCGCTACCGCCATGCTGGCGCGATCGACCTTGGCCAAAATGTCGTCGGGCAGATACGTGGCCATGTCGAGAAATTGCATCCAGGCAACATCGTCGGAGAATCGATTTCTGATTTCGCCCGCGAAGAGATTCTCATCGAGCTTGGCCCCGCCATTCACCAACGCGGGCGCCTCCGGCCACTGGGTCACGAGGCGGCGGTAGAATCCGATGCAATCCTCCGGCAGCACCCCTGCCAATTTGTAGATCTTGTCGCCAACGAGCCGTGGGCGAATCGGCTTCGGGATGACACGCGACAGGGAATCCCACGTCCCCGGAGGGACCGCCGTCATTGCGCCTGCCATCGCGCGCCTGACCGAGACCGGGAAGGCACGCATCAGGCGCACGAGCGCCAGCCCCTGCCCATAGCGGTTATAGCCCGCGAAAACCTCGTCGCCGCCATCCCCCGAAAGCGCCACCGTCACATGCTGGCGCGTCATGCGCGAAATGAGATAAGTGGGAATCTGCGAAGAATCGGCAAACGGCTCGTCGTAAATCTCCTGGAGATTGGGAATGACGGCCTGCGCCTCCGCCGGCGTCACGTAAAGCTCCGTATGCTCGGTGCCGAGATGCGCGGCGACGTCTCTGGCATACGGAGCTTCGTCATAAGCAGGCTCGTTGAAGCCGATGGAGAAGGTTCGGATCGGCCGAGGACTGTTGGCCTGCATGAGCGCCGCGACAGTGGAGGAATCGATGCCGCCGGACAGAAACATTCCGAGCGGAACGTCGGCCACCAGACGACGGCGAACGGCATCGGAAAGCAGCGCCTCTGTCATCTCGACGACTGCCGCATCTGGCTCAGCCAGCAGGGAGGACTGCCCCTTGGCCGCAACCTCGGACAAAGACCAATAGGCTGCGCAAGCGATATCGCCGCGCTCGTCGCATTCGAGCAACGTTCCCGGTCCAAGCTTATGGACGTCGCGATATATGCTGAGCGGCGCCGGCACGTAACCGTAGCGGAGAAAGGCGGTAAGCGCGTTGCGGTCGATCTCGCCTCGCCAATCGGGGACGGCCTTGAGCGCTTTCAGCTCCGACGCGAACACCAAGCTTCCGTTCGCATATCCCCAGTAAAGCGGCTTGATGCCGAGCCGGTCGCGCCCAAGCGTGAGCATGCGTGCTTCGCGATCCCAAGCCGCGAAGGCGAACATGCCAATCAGCCGCTCGACCGTCGGCCGAACGCCCCACTCGGCGAAACCTTCGACCATCACTTCGGTATCGGAATGTCCGCGAAACGTGCGCCCGCGCGCTTCAAGCTCGGCGCGGAGTTCCGGCGCATTGTAGATTTCGCCGTTATAGCTCAGCACGAAGCGGCCGCAGCGCGATGTCATCGGCTGGGCGCCGGCCGGGCTGAGATCGATGATTGCGAGCCTCGTGTGGCCAAGCGTCAGCCCCGCCTCAGCGTCGATCCAGACGCCTTGGTCGTCCGGCCCGCGATGGCGAAGCGTGTCGGCCATGCGCGCGCCAGTCAGCCGGAGTGCCTCAGCCCCAAACTGCCGCTTAAGGTCGAAGAGACCGGCAATCCCACACATTTCCGCGCGTTCCCGCCCATCCCCAGGGGTTTTCGCCCTCGGCGCGCCTATTGCGGCGCCGCTTTCCTCTTAGCATGCGGACCCGGAGCCCGATACCGGCAGTCGCGAGGGGTTACAAGCTGCAACGCCTAGCGCTCTGCCGCGTTGTTAGTCACAGTTCGGCCAAGAACCCGTGACATCTCCTGAACGATAAAACCATGGAGTTTCCGATGAACAAAGGTCTCGTTATTGCAGCTCTTCTGACAATCGTAGCGACTCCGGCCCTCGCCGCCGAGTATTACGTGGCCCAGAATCCGAAGAACAAGATGTGCAAGATCACCGAAGAGAAGCCCGACGGCGAGAAATGGGTCATGATCGGCACCGGGCCGTACGCCACCAAGCAGGAAGCCAAGCAAGCGAAGGTAGCCTCCACCGACTGCGTAAAGAAGAAGAAGACGACGCAGGCCAACTAATTGCTTCGAGCGTGACAGGCGAGCCTCGGCCGGAGGCCCCTGTCACTCTACTCGCGCGACTTGGCCCAAAGTCCTGGCGCACGTTCCGGCTTGGCCGAATGTAGCATCATCATCTCGCCGAGATTTTCGACCGTCAGCAGCCCGACGAGACGGCCGTCTGCCTCGGTAACGCCCACCATCGGCCGTCCGTGCTTCATCAGGGAACGCAGCGCCGTCTCAAGCTTGGCACGCGCCGGCACCGTCGGCACATCCGATTGCATAACCTCGAGCACTGGCGTGTCCGGCCCCCGCTCCTTCAATGCCTTCACCATCGCCTCGCGTGTGAGTACGCCCCGCAACCGCCCTGCTCCATCGACGATGGGAAACTCCGTCTGCGTGGTCCGGATCAAGGCCTCGGCGGCGGCGTCGACGGTCGCATTGGTATCGAGCGCCTGAAACTTGGTGATCATCGCATCCGAGACGAGCGCGCCTTGCGCCACGGCGCGAAGCTGCGCTTGCGCGGCCTCGCCGGAGGCCGCAAGGAAGATGAACGCCGCGATGATAAGAAGCATCGGATTGTAGAAGATGCCGACCACGGCGAAGATGACGGCGAAGGCTTGGCCGATCGCGGCGGCAAGCTCGGTAGCGCGCGCATTTCCCATTCCCATGGCGAGCAGCGCCCGCAGGACGCGCCCGCCGTCCATGGGAAAAGCAGGGATCATGTTGAAGAGGACGAGGATGATATTGGCGCCGGCGACTTTGGCGGCCATCGATACGGCCGGATCGTCGATGGCGGTGAGCGCCTCTGCATTGAAACGCGAGCCGAGCCAGAGAAGCAGCGCCGCGGCGATGACGACATTCACGGCCGGTCCCGCCAGCGCCACGATCAGTTCCTGGCTCGGCTTCTCCGGCATCTGCTCCATGCTGGCGATGCCGCCGAACGGCCACAAGGTGACATCGCGCGTCTTCACTCCGTAGTGGCGGGCGGCAAAGACATGTCCCAGCTCGTGCAGCAGCACACACGCGAAAAGGAGCACCATGAAGATGATGCCCTGCCAAGCGGCCTCCGCGCCCCCCTGCCGGTAGTAGATCGCGCCAATCCAGACCAGGAACAGGAGGAAGGTGACGTGGATGCGGATGACCGTTCCGTACACCGAACCTAACGTCAAAGACCAGCGCATCTCACGGCCTTTCGATCTGCCTTTCGCCGGAGTTTAACATCGATTTCGTCGCAACGCAGAGGGAGGCTTCGGCGTTTAGCTCCTGCGATGGATCAGTATCTTGTGGAACGAGACCGCGCCGTTTGGAAGATTCGTTACGACGGCAGCTATGTCGCCATCTTTCCGACAAAAGAGACCGCGATCGGCTGGGCGATAGAGCAGGCGCACAATGCGCTCGCCCGCGGAGTCCGCGCCTGCGTTCTTTCGCGCGCGGACGACCAAACCCTTCGTACCGAATGGGAGCCGGACGCGACCGTCCCCTGACCGCCAAAGTTTGGCCGCTAAACCTCGGTCAGCTCCAACCTTGAGCGCGTCAGAAACGTTTCCCGCCACACCGTGCGCATCATGGCGAGGACCTCGCCGTAGTCGTAGAGCTCACCGTTGGGTAGGCGCGTGCCGATATCGCCCGTCCACACGATGATCGAATCCTCCCGCTCGGGATGCGGCGTGAATTCCGCTCCGGTCGGCCGGTGGACGAGCACGCTTTCCCTCATCTCGAACTGATCCCTCGTCACGCGAGTGGGCATGACTATTCTCCCCTGATTCGTTTGGGGGAATTCTACTCGGCTTCGCGTCGGCAGCATGTCCGAATTCTGGCGCCGCCGCGGAGATTTGACCGCGGAGGTTCTCTTTATGCCTTTCCTAAAGCCTTCCTTAGCACTCCCGGCTTAAGGCTTACCCACGGCGCAAAGCGCGCACGTGCGAAACGGGGGAGCTGGCGATGGCTGATCTGTCGCGGCGGGGTATGCTGGGAGGAATGGCAATGGGCGGTCTTCTTTGGAACACGGCGGCGCTCAGCAGCGAGTCGCAGCAGCCTCCTTATGGACCCGCGCCCGCGCCGCTTGACGGTCCCGAGCTCCCCTCCTTCCGCTACCCCCTCGGCGCGCAGAAGACGGAGCAGTTCGACGGCGGCACGGCTAAGGAAGCCAACGTCACCGGTTTCCCCGTTTCGGAGAAGCTCGCCGGCGTCTACATGACACTGGAGCCCGGGGCCTTGCGCGAGCTGCATTGGCATGCCAACGCGGCGGAATGGGCCTACGTGCTCGAAGGCAATTGCCGCGTCACCACCATTGACCCGGCGGGCCAGTGGGAGATCGTTGATTTCGGTCCGGGCGATGTCTGGTATTTCCCGCGCGGGCACGGCCACTCAATCCAAGGTCTCGGGCCAGGCACCTGCACCTTCCTCCTCGTCTTCGATAACGGCTACTTCTCGGAGTTCGGCACCTTCTCGATCACTGATTGGCTCGGCCATACGCCCGCGGACGTCCTCGCGCGCAATTTCGGCGTGCCAGCTTCGACCTTCGCCAACTTTCCCAAGAAGGAAGTTTATATTGCCAAGGGCCCGGTGCCACCCACCCTTCCCGCCGGCCCTGCGCCTGGCTCGCAGAACGAGCCGCCGCTCACCCATCGTTACCGCCTGCTTGCCGCCAAGCCCGAGACTTATCCCGGGGGCACCTTGCGCAAAGTCTCCTCGGCCGAGTTCCCCATCTCCACCACAATGACGGGCGCGCTGCTGGTCATCGAACCCGGCGGCATGCGTGAGCTGCATTGGCACCCAAACGCAGCCGAGTGGCAATACTATGTGAAGGGCGCGGCCCGCATGACCGTGTTCGGCAGTCATGGCCGCGCGCGCACCGATGAATTTTCGGCCGGCGACGTCGGCTACGTGCCGCAAGGCTACGGACATTACATCGAGAATACCGGCGACGACGAAGTGAAGATTGTCATCGTGTTCAATAACGGCACTTACGAGTCGATCAATATTTCGGCATGGATGGACGGCAATCCCGACCTTCTGCTCTCGACCAATTTTGGCGTGCCCGAAAGCGTCTTCGCCAAATTCCCGAA
>DATLXW010000167.1:0-6238 GCA_035575415.1 Methyloceanibacter sp.
CATGGGCAATGTTCGGGATTTGCTCATGATCGTGCGCAGGGTCGAGTCGCTCGGCAGATTCCTCGATACGGAGGACGGCGAGCATCTGCTCATCGGCACCAAGCGCGCCATCAACATCCTCCGCATCGAGGAGAAGAAGGACGGCGTCGTCTACGGTCAACCGCCCGATCCCGGCCTGCTCAAGCGCCCCGAGGAGAAGGCTCTCGCCAAAGCCGTAGATCAGGTCGAGAAGGAGGCCGCAAATGCGGTCGCCCGCGAAGACTTCGAGGCCGCCATGGCTGCGATGGCCAAACTGCGGGCTCCCGTCGATGCATTTTTCGATTTTGTCACCGTCAACACGCAGGAACCGGATCTGCGCGCCAATCGTTTGCGCTTATTGAATCGGATTCGCGCCACGACGCTCGCCGTCGCCGACTTCTCCAAGATCGAAGGCTGATTTACATTGCCATTTCCGGCAACCGGGAAACCAGTGACGACGACTCCTTAATCGACTCGGCGCTGGTTTACTGGAGTCCGCTTACGCGGGCATGACAAGGACGTCTTGCTTTGGCCAATGTTACCCTCATCACGCTTTGCGTCGCCGACATCGCCAAGTCCAACCGCTTTTATGAGGCGCTCGGCTTCGTGAAGTCGAGAAAGGCAAGTCAGGACGACGTGAGCTTTTTCCGCGCTGGAGGTATCGTGCTTGCGCTATGGGGCAGGGATGCCCAAATCGAAGACGCAAATGCGAGCGGCGTTTGGACCGGGAACGGCGGCATTGTCGTGGCGCAAAATGTCGCGAGCGAGCGCGAGGTCGATGCGGTAATGGCAAAGGCGGAAGCGGCCGGCGCGCGTCTCTTGAAGCCGGCCGCCAAAACCTTTTGGGGTGGGTATAACGGTTACTTTGCCGATCCCGATGGACATGTCTGGGAAATCGCGCATAACCCCTTTTGGAGAATGGACCGGGACGGCAGGGTCGATCTGCCGCAGTGAACGGGAACGGGATGCCGGATCACCTCTTCGTCTACGGCACTTTGCGCGCCGGTAGCGCCCATCCGATGGCGCACCGCTTGCGAGTGGGCGCCAAGCATCTCGGCAGGGGCAGCACGCCGGGCCTGCTTTACGATTTCGGCGATCATCCCGGCGCGGTATTCGACCCCGGTGCGCGTTATCTGGTCATCGGCGATGTGTTCGAGCTGAGGGCCGGGCCGAGACTTCTCGCCGATCTCGATCGTTATGAAGGCTTCAGCGGCGCTGATAACGACATGTTCCGCCGCGTCGCTGTGGAAGTTGCGCTCGACAAGGGCGGACAGCTCGAAGCTTGGGCCTATTGCTTGCGGGAAACGCCTCGGGCGAGGGTGATCGGCACCGGCGACTTCATCGCCGACCGCCGTGCCCGCGTACCGAGGGCGGCGAGGCCCTAAACCATTTCCATTGCGGAAGGTTTGTGTGATGGCCGGGGGGCGGCTAAAAGGGCCGCGAGGCCTCCCTTTGTGGAACGAGCGATGACGAAATTGCAGCCGGCGTCGAAGACGGAGCCGAAATGGGTCTTCACCTTCGGGGCTGGCCGCGCCGACGGTTCGGCCAAGGACCGGGACCGGCTTGGCGGCAAGGGGGCCTATCTTGCCGAGATGTCGCGGCTCGGTCTGCCCGTTCCGCCGGGCTTCACCATCTCCGCCGAGCTTTGCAAAGTCTATTACGATCTCGGCCGCAAGCTGCCCGAAGAGTTGAAACCGATGGTCGGCACGGCGCTCGACGAGATCGGGGAAATTGTGGGCGCGCGCTTCGGCGACGTGGCAAACCCGCTGCTGGTGTCGGTACGCTCGGGCTCACGCGCCTCCATGCCCGGCATGATGGATACCGTGCTCAATCTCGGCCTCAACGATCGGACCGTCGAGGGGCTCGCGCGCCGCTCCAACGATCGCCGCTTCGCTTACGATACTTATCGCCGCTTCATCCAGATGTATGCCGACGTCGTGCTCGGTCTCGACCACGAATTGTTCGAGGAACTCCTGGAGAACTATAAAGGTCTCAGGGGCGTCGAATACGACACCGAGCTGAAGGCGGAAGACTGGGTTGAGATCGTCGCCCGTTTCAAGGCCCTGGTCGAAAGCGAGCTCGGAAAGCCCTTTCCGCAAGACATTCACGAACAACTTTGGGGGGCGATCGCTGCCGTGTTCGGCTCCTGGCAGAACGCGCGTGCCATCGCCTATCGCCGTCTGCACGACATCCCCGACGACTGGGGCACGGCCGTCACCATCCAGGCGATGGTGTTCGGCAACATGGGCGAAAAGAGCGCGACCGGCGTCGTCTTCACCCGCAACCCTTCGACCGGCGCGCGCGAACTGTTCGGCGAATTCCTCGTCAATGCTCAAGGTGAAGACGTGGTAGCGGGATTGCGTACGCCGCAACCCCTGACCGAAGCCGACCGGCGCAATTCCAATTCGGACCGGAAGTCCATGGAAACGCTTATGCCGGAAGCGTTCGCCGAACTTAAAGCCGCCTGCGCCAAGCTCGAAGCGCATTTCCGCGACATCCAGGACATCGAGTTCACCGTGCAGGAGGGCAAGCTGTTCATGCTGCAAACCCGCTCGGGCAAGCGCTCGACCCAGGCGGCCTTGAAGATCGCGGTGGATATGGCCGAGGATGGGCTCATTAGCCGCGAGGAAGCGGTGACGAGGATCGAGGCCGCCCAGCTCGACCAGCTCCTGCATCCGACGCTCGATCCGAAGGCGCCGAAAGTCGTCATTGCCAAGGGACTTCCAGCCTCTCCCGGAGCGGCCTCGGGCGAGCTTGTCTTCGACGCCGACGAGGCCGTACACCTCAAGGCGCAAGGCCACACCGTGATTCTTGCCCGGGTCGAAACCTCGCCCGAGGATGTGCAGGGTATGCATGCCGCTGCCGGCATCTTCACCACGCGTGGCGGCATGACCAGCCATGCCGCCGTCGTGGCGCGGGGCATGGGCCGCCCCTGCGTCGTCGGCGCCTCCTCCGTCGTTATCGATCTCGACCGCGAGACCCTCTCCGCCGGCGGCACTCTTCTCCACAAAGGCGACGTCGTCACCATCGACGGCGCGAGCGGCGAAATCATCAAGGGCCGCGTTCCCATGCGCGAGCCAAAGCTGCCGGAGGATTTCATCCGCCTGATGCAATGGGCCGACGGCTTCCGCAGCCTTAAGGTGCGCGCCAATGCCGATACCCCCGCCGATGCCCGTCAGGCGCGCGCCTTTGGCGCCGAAGGCATCGGGCTTTGCCGCACCGAGCATATGTTTTTCGAAGAAAGCCGCATCCTCGTCATGCGCGAAATGATCCTCGCCGAGGATGCGGAGGGACGCCGCGCGGCCCTTGCCAAGCTTCTGCCGCTACAGCGTCAGGACTTCATCGAGCTGTTCGAGATCATGGCGGGGCTGCCGGTGACCATTCGCCTGCTCGATCCGCCGCTGCACGAATTTCTTCCCCATGGCGAGGAGATCGTGGGCGAGGTCGCGGCGGAAATGGGGGTGAGTCCAAGGCGGCTCAATCGGCGCATTGCCATGCTGAGCGAATTCAACCCTATGCTCGGTCATCGCGGTTCGCGCTTGCTCGTAAGCTATCCCGAGATTGTCGAGATGCAGGCGCGCGCCATTCTGGAAGCCGCCATCGAGGCAGGGAAAACGCTGCACGACCGGGTGATTCCCGAGATCATGGTTCCGCTCGTCGCCGCCAAGGGCGAACTCGACCTGATCAAGGCGCGCATCGCCGAAGTCGCGCGCGCCGTCGAGCGCGAGCGGGGAACGAGCGTCGCCTATTCCGTTGGCACCATGGTGGAATTGCCGCGCGCCTGCCTCATGGCTGGCGAGATCGGCATGAGCGCTGAATTCTTTTCCTTCGGTACCAACGACTTGACCCAGACGACGTTCGGCTTGAGCCGCGACGATGCCGGACGCTTCCTTGGTGACTATGTCGAAAAGGGAATTATCCACCTCGATCCCTTCGTTACACTGGACAAAGCGGTTGCTGAACTGATGCAAATCGCCGTTGAACGCGGACGAAAAGCCCGGCCCGAGCTGAAGATCGGGATCTGCGGCGAGCATGGCGGCGATCCCCAATCCATCGCCTTTTGCCAAAAGATCGGGCTCGATTACGTCTCCTGCTCGCCCTATCGGGTGCCGATCGCGCGGCTTGCCGCTGCACAAGCCACCCTTAGCGGCAAGGGAACTTCGGTAACCGATCCTTAGCCTTGCTCGGGAAGAAATAGGGTCAAGTTGCCGTTCACCACAATTTGCCCTAATTTCTTAGGCACGGTTAAGGTAAAGAGACGGGATTCCGGGCCAGAACCGGTGGGGGACAGCGGCTAACCTTTTGATTTTCCCACCATCATGCCCGACTTGGTTTGGGGAACGTGGCGCGTTCAGGCGCGCGATCGGGGTAAAAGCGGGGGAATGGCGGCCGGCGCGCCGGGCGAGTTGTCCCGCAAGGTTACGGGGGGTAACCCGGAGGGAACATGGACCGGCGTTTATCTCGTCGGGTGTGGCACACTTTCGCTGCGCTCGTGCCACTTCCAGTCATCGGCTTGGGCTATGTCGCCGCCGTTCCGGGCAATCCAATCGCTTTCCAAATCGAGCTTTATCTTGCCGGCAAGGGATCCGAGCAGGTCCTGACGCGCAGGGCTGAAGCGCCGCCCGAGAGTCTGCCCCGCGAGGCCATGGCGCTATTTCATAGCGGGGCCAAGGGTCCCCGTGCCGATCGCTATCGTGCGCTGAACGCGGTGACGTCCGCCGGCAAGCAATTGATCGCCGCTAGCCTCGTTCCTGGGGCAACTTCGTCGATCGGACGCAAGAGCGAGGTCAACGGCGCCTCCAAGGGCGACAGGCTCAAGCCGACGACGTCGGTCGCCTTGCGCGGTTCGGCCGGTGCCGGCAGCCCCTTCTTGATGCAGGCCGCTTTTTCGCCTTTCGCCGAACCCCTTGATGTCGCCGCTTTCACGCCCTCTCCCGAAGAGATCGCCTATCGGCCGAGCCCGGAAGGGTTGAGCTTCCGCTACCAAGGCGAAAGTCAAGCCGAATTCGAAGAGCGCGAGCGCCGCTGCCTCGCCACCGCCATTTATTTCGAAGCGCGCGGCGAGCCAGTTCGCGGGCAAGTCGCGGTCGGGCAGGTCATTATGAATCGCGTGAGAAGTCCGCTCTTCCCGGAGACGATCTGTGGCGTCGTCTATCAGGGGCAGATGCAGAAGGGATGTCAGTTCTCATTTGCTTGCGACGGCAAGACCGATATGCCGCGCAACGATGCCCAATGGGCCCTTGCCCAGGACATCGCCAGGCAGATTACCGCCGGCGAGCTTTGGCTGCCGGAGGTCGGGTACTCCACTTACTATCATGCCAACTATGTCAGCCCGCGATGGGTTGGTGGCATGAATAAGATCGACAAGATCGGCCGCCACATTTTCTATAAGAAGCGCAACGAACAGCCCTACGTCGTCGAGGCTTCCAACGACTCGGCACCGTCCCCGTCCGCGGAAGAGGGAGAATCCTCCATGTTCTCGCTGACGCCGGCGCTTTCGCTCGTCTCCGCCGTCACCGGTGCCTCTAGCGCTTCCACTCCAGCGATGAGTCTAGGCTACGGGCCGAGTGAGTAAGCGCGCCGACCGAAATCAAGTCGACGCCGGTCAATGCAATTTCCCTGACATTGTCCAATGTGATGCCGCCTGAAGCCTCTGTCAGCACGCGTCCCTCGGCGAGTTTCACTGCCTTCTTGAGTGTCTCGACATCCATATTGTCGAGCAGAACTGCGTCGATCGGAAATTTGAGCGCCTCGTCAAGCTGATCGAGCGTATCGACCTCGACCTCCACTTTCACCAGATGCCGCCGCCCCGCGTAAAAGCGTCTGAGCGCTTCGGCGATCCCGCCCGCAGCGGCAATATGATTGTCTTTGATGAGCGCGGCGTCGTAAAGCCCGAAACGGTGATTGACCCCTCCGCCGGCC
This sequence comes from Methyloceanibacter sp., assembly GCA_035575415.1. Taxonomy (GTDB): domain Bacteria; phylum Pseudomonadota; class Alphaproteobacteria; order Rhizobiales; family Methyloligellaceae; genus Methyloceanibacter. The sequence goes on from DATLXW010000167.1 coordinate 5,941, forward strand.
CGCACGGCATATTTCTCGAGGACGCGCAGACCCGGTGTGGTCTTGCGTGTGCAGGCAATGCGCGCTTCTGTGCCTTCCACGGCTTTGACGAAAGCGGCAGTCAGCGTGGCGATCCCGCTCAGCCGATTGAGGAAATTGAGTGCCGTGCGCTCGGCCGTCAGCAGAGTCCGGGTCTTGCCAGATATTTCGGCCACCACGCCACCCGCCGCAACCTTGTGACCGTCTTCTAAGATGCGCGTGAAACGCGTTTTCCGGTCGAGCGTTTTGAAAGCTGTCTCGGCGAGGTCGAGCCCGGCCA
>DATLXW010000168.1:0-11884 GCA_035575415.1 Methyloceanibacter sp.
GATTCGGAGGCACTCAATCGTCCGCACAAGCCGAGTCTCGACGAGATGGGGCCGCATAATCGCGAGATTCCTCTCGCAGCACTGAAGGGATCGCGCCCGCGCTCGAAGGCCGGCAAGCCCGGCACCCGCGCTTTCAAAGGCAAGAGCCGTTAACGATTTTGCCCCGCTTGCCGCTGTATTCTGAACGCGCCGCTCACCTCCAGGAGGGCAGCCGTGTCGAAGCTTGTCCTAACCAATCTGGCGGATATTTACGACGCTTGGCGCGACCACGACCTCGATCGCCTCGCCTCTTATCTGCCCGCCGATTTCTCGCATTCCATGAACATTCCTCGTGAGATGCTCGCCGCCGGCGGCACGCGCGAGGGCAAGTTGGAGACGGTCCTCCGCTTGCAGGAAATCTTCGACGGTTTCGATACGCAATATATCGAACCAGGGCAAATGATAGCATGCGGGAGCACGGTGATTCTCGACGTCCACACGCGGTGCCGGCATAGGCTGAGCGGCAGATTGCTCGACACGACCAAGAAACATGTTTGGCTGTTGGAGGACGGCTGGCCGGTTAGCCTGTCGGAGTTCTACGACCTCGAGCAGTTCGCAGCCTTTATGCAATCGCCAACTGGGTCTTAAACACGCCTTGGCGACGTCTGCCGGATAGCGCCGAGGGTCGTGCCCGCGGCTTAAGCGGCAAGCCCGGCACTCCAGCACGAACTTTGGCTCTAAGCGACGCCGCGCTGCTTCTCGTTCGCCGCCTGCTGGATGAACTCAGGCCAGAACTTACGCAGCTCAAGCGGGAACATGGCCGCGATCTTCACAGCCTCGCCGCGGTCGATGCGCTTCGATAAGACGTCGAGCACGGCGCGCGCGCCTTGCTCCACCTCATCTTTGTCCGCGCGCGGCAACTCCCTGGCAACAAGAGCGAGAAACGCCTGTTGGTGGCGCTCCTTGGTCGGTTTGCCGGTTGGATCCCAGCCCTCATAGAAAAGGCCGCGCAGCAGCATGGGCAATTGAGCGCCGAGATGGGCGGCTACTTCGGGGCCGATTCGATCGCGCAACGCGTGCAGCACCGCGCGTAAGGCCGAATAGGCATGATGGCGGTCCGCGGTGTCGAGCCGCTCCATGATGTCCTTGAGCCAGAGATTGCTTTCTTGGACGGTCTTGTCGAAGGTATCGAGGCCCGTACTCATGGCGTCGCTCCTTAAATCACCTGACAAACAAACGCTAATCGCGGGCTTGCGGCTCCTCCTTGATATGGGTCAAGCGCGCTTCCTCCCCGCGGCCGGCTTCGCTTCGCGCAAGGGTTTCGGCGCCTCGCGGATCACCTGCATCGCCGGCTTGTCGGTTCTCAGCCCGAGAAAGACGGGATGCCGCATTTCTCCGGCTTGGGTCCATTCGGTGAACTTCACCTCGGCGACGAGCTTGGGCTTGATCCAGGTCGTGTTCGCTTCGTCCGGGACCTTCTCGGCGACGGGCTTCTTGCCGGTAATCAGCGGCACCATCAGCCCGTACAGCGAGCGCAAGGTCTCGGCATCGAAGCCGGTCCCGGCCCTGCCGGCATATTTCCAGGTTTTGCCCTCGCGCACAGCGAGCACGAGCGCGCCGAAATATTGGCGCGACCGGCGCGGGGCAGTGAAGCCGACGATGACCGCTTCCTGCTCCTGACTCGCCTTTACCTTCAACCATTCGCGCGTGCGCTTGCCGGAATGGTAGCGGCCGCTCGCTAGCTTTGCGATTACCCCTTCTTCATGCGCGCGCTTGGCACGATTAAAGGTCTTGACGCCCTCGCCGACGACATGGGCGCTATAGTGCAGAAGCCGGCTCTTCGGCAGAATCTGCTTCAGCAACGCTTTGCGCTCGAGCAAAGTTTTGTCCCGCAGATCCTTGCCGCCGAGATAAAGAAGGTCGAATACGCAATAACGGAGCCGCACAGGCTCCCGCTCGGCATTTTGCAAAAGCTGGAAGCGCGAGCGGCCATGCTCGTCGAGCGCGATCAGTTCGCCGTCGAGCACCGCCTCGTGCTCGATGCGGGAGAGCGCGGCGCAGATTGACGGATATTTGCGCGAGATGTCGTTGCCATTGCGCGAATAAAGCGAGGCATGACCCGGACGTGCCACGGCGATGGCGCGGAATCCGTCCCACTTCGTCTCGAACACCCAAGCCGGATCGTCGAACGGCTTGTCGGTGAGCGTGGCCAGCATCGGCCGCAAATCGAGTTGCATCGCCATTCCGCCAGCTATGAAACGGCAAGGTTAACACAACCTAAGGCTGGACGGACGCTCCCAGGCAAACCATCCGTATACGTATCATCGCCGTTTGGACTCATGCTACTTTGCCCCCGGGGAGGGGTCATGACCAAGATCGAAAGCATTCTTGGCGACTTCTACGATGCATGGCGCGCCCAGGACGTGGCGCTGCTCGGGACGTACCTTCCAAACGATTTTTCGCACATGGTTTATGTCCCGAAGGAGATTCATCCGCTCGGCGGACTTTGCCGGGGGAAGGCGGCGGTGCTGGAACGCTTCGCCATCGTGGCGCAGGAGTACGAGCTGTTGCGCTACGACACCAGCGGCCTCATGATCCACAAGGACCGTGCCGGCGTGGAAATCGTCGGGCATTACCGTCACAGAGGGACGGGCGTTCAGATCGAGACGCCGATCGTGAACTTTTGGACGTTCGAGGACGGCTGGCCGGTCAAGCTCTCGGAATATCACGACATCGAGCGCGTGCAAAAATTCGTAGCCGATCTGGCTGCCTTAGGCGTGATGTCGCTTGGGCGGCCGGAGCAGGCTTGAACGTCGCGAGCGGTCCCGCGTCAGCGTTTCATTGCGTTACGCAGCGCTCCGATAATGGCCATCACCACGGCGCCGCCGACGCCACCTCCGACGATATCCTTGACCACGGAGGCCACGTCCATACCCGCAACCTCGCCACCGCCGCCGAGCACCGAATTCAGTATCTGACCGACGATGCCGCCGCCAATCGCTCCCGAGATGGCATCGCCAGGTTTGCCCAAGCTGAGATCTTTCAGTACCGATCCGGCGGCAGTGCCGCCGATGGCCCCGGCGATCAGTTGGACGATCAAATCCACTATCCAACTTTCCATGGCTTTCCCCCCTTCAAACGCGGGCCTCAGCGATGAATATGCAATCGGATTAAGGACGGCCTGCGTTGCGGCGAAGTTAGCATGGGCCGCCGCCTGAGGCCACAAGCCCCCCGCCCGCCGATCGCGATCCGGACGCCCTGCCCATTGCCGTAGCGAAACACGCTGGCGGCTGGGAGGCGCCGTGCGCACGCCCCAGCTCGCGTTCTGGCGCAAGGCCAAGAGCCGCTCCGTTTCAGAACGAGGCGCGCATTAACGTTTTTCTAAGCCAGATGGGGTTTAGATGGGGATCAGTCTCGCGTACCCATCGAGTGAAAGTTTCAGTAGAGGGATTAGACATGCGCATCTTCGTTGCCCTTGCCGCTGTTGCGGCTTCGATCATGCTGGGCGGCTGCTTCCATCACACCCAGCAGGTCTATACCGCTGAGTTGCCGCCTCCCGTGGAGACCCCGCCGTATAAGTAGCGGATCGGGCCAGGCCAGCATCGGTCCCTGCCCCTCGTCATATTCGCGGTGCCAATTGAGCATCCCGGCTGAAGATCCTGTTCTGCGTAAGGAAAAGCCCGGCTCCGGCCGGGCTTTTTCGTTGCGCCACTGCGAGGACGGCGCCGGCTGCCGGCGCGGCTAACGCCCCGCGCGCAGCTGGGCCAGAAGTTCGGCGCTGGGATAGGCGTCGGCCGGCATGCCGTATTTGATTTGCATGCTGCGAATGGCATCCCGCGTCGCGGCTCCGAGCACGCCGTCGATCTTACCTACGTCGAAGCCGCGCTTGGCGAGCAATTGTTGCAACTCCTTGGTTTCGGCGAGGCTGAGCGTCTCGATCGGCGCATTGCCTTTGGCGAGCGCCGGACCTCCGGCAAGCCGCGTTGCGTAGTAAGCGGCCGTCGTGGAATAGACGAGGGATTTGTTCCACTCGAGATAAATGTCGAAGTTCGGATAGGTGAGGAAGGCCGGCCCATTGCGCCCCATCGGCAAATGCAGCCCGACAGGCACGTTGTCGGCCGGAATGGGTTGGCCGTTCAAATAGGTCACGCCGAGCTGCGCCCAGAAGGAGCGCGGATTTTTGATGGTCACATCCGCTTTATCCCAAGGAAGATTGTCTGGTACGCGCACTTGCTCGAGCCAGGGCTCGCCGGCTCTCCAGCCAAGTGAGCTGATGTAGTTCGCGGCCGAAGCAAGCGAGTCGGGCGCGCTTCTGATCAGATCGCGCCGCCCGTCGCCGTCGAAATCGACGGCATGCTCGAAATAGTTCTTCGGCTGAAACTGAAATTGGCCGACCTCGCCATGCGCGGGACCGCGCATTTCTTGCGGCGACAGATCTCCCCGCTCGACGACCCTGAGCGCATAGAGAAGTTGCTCCTGGAATTCCTGGGGCCGGCGGCAATCGAAGCTCAACGTGGCGAGCGAGCGCATCGTCTCCAAATTGCCCATGACTTTGCCGAAGTCGGTTTCGAGTCCCCAGAAGGCGACGAGAACCGGCCCCGGCACGCCATATTGTTGCTCGATGCGCTGAAACACGTTGGCGTATTTCTTGAGCAGTTGCGCGCCGACTTGCAGGCGGTTGGAGGAGACCATGCGGCCCGAGAATTGCAGGAAGGTTTGCGCGAACACCCCCTGCCCGCGATCCTTGGCGATCGTCGCGCGATCGTAAGTTAAACCGTCGAGGGCGTAGTTGACGGTTTGCGGTGAAATCCCTGCCGCGACCGCCTCCTTCTTGAAAAGTTGCAGCCATTGGCCGAATTGCGCCGGATTGTTGGAGCAAGGCGCCGCGAGCGCCGCAGACTGCGGAAACGTGAGAGCGGCAGCGACGACGCCAACCGCCGTGACGTGAACGATGGAGTTCATCGGGAGTTGTCTAGCCATGGCCGTCACTGAAGCCAGTCGGCCGTTCACAGTCAAGTGACGAGATGGTTAGACCGTCCGCTTACGGATCGCCTTTGTGATAGGTTGCCATCAGGGAGGCCTCGGCGAGAATGTGATCCTTCATCGCACGTTCGAGCTCGGTCTTGGTCACCGGCTTGGCGGGGAGCGCCGTGTCGAGGGCGTAGAGTTTAAAAAAATAGCGATGCCGCCCGACTGGCGGACATGGTCCGTGATAGCCAGTTTCCCCCTTATCGCTCAACCCGGACATGGCGCCTTGCGGAAGCGACTTGCGGCTCGCGTCCTCCGGCAATCCGGGTGTGGCCGCCGGAATGTTAAACAGCACCCAATGGACCCACACGCGCTTTGGCGCCTGTGGGTCCGGCGCATCTGGGTCGTCGACGATCAGAGCCAGGGTTCTGGTTCCGTCGGGTATGCCGGCGAAGTTCAATGGCGGCGAAATATCGTCGCCCTCGCAGGTATATTTCGAGGGAATCTTACCGCCTTGCGCGAAAGCCGATGACGTAAGCGCGAGTGCCATGGCTGCGTTTGCGTCGGTAATCAGCCAGATGAGTGCGAGCAGAAGCCCCGCAGGGCACACGGCGACAGTTGCAGCCTTTCGCACGCGCTGTAGCGCCGGCGGAACTCTAGTCCGTGTGCGGCGGCAAAACACCGAGCCTCAAGCGCTCCATCAAGGCATCGATGCGACGCGAAGCTTCCCGCCTGCTCAAACCTTGCTCGAACGCCGCCGGTTCCTTCACCTCTTCCGCGAGCATCTTCAAGTAGGAGGCTTGCGCGCCCGTCATCGGTTCCACCGTGCCCGATAACCCTGGGGAGAGTTGCTGGCTCTCTTGCACCTCCCGGGTCTTTCTTTTCTCCGACATTGGAATGATCCTGAATGTCCTTCTTGGTGTGTTTCCTCGTTGTTTCATTCCGAAACGTCATTGTGACAGTATAAGTTGAAAAGGGCAAGGATTAGGCGAGACATGACAAAGAGTTAGATTGGAAGTTGGCGGACCGGAACGGCGCCGCTTGCGACTTCGCTGCGGCAAGCCCCTGGCCTCCTCCAAGCAAAAGTATGAACCCAAGCATCTGCCCGCTGCCCCACTCCCGCTGATGCACGAAAACCGCGCTGTTGCACTGTAAACGTTAACAAAAGAAAAACGCACCCGCCTCCAAATCGCCCTTCAATTTCCCACTCGCAGCCGATTTTTCGCCTTTTTGCTCCGTAGCTTACCGCTTGGCACTTAGGTGCGGCCGGCTCGATCCGTCGTCGGCCTCCAAAACCTCCCCAGACAATTGAATCAATTGAGGAGCAAAAACGCATGTTTGTAATGCGAGCCAAGATGATTTCGGTGGGGCTTCTCGGCGCCGCGATTTTATTACCCCTCGATGCTGCGAGAACCGATCAACTCGGACACGCCTCGTGGTACTCGCTGCCATCCAATATCACCGCCAACGGGGAGAGAATGGACCCGGACGAACTGACGGCCGCCCATCGCTCGCTGCCGTTCGGCACCAAAGTCCTGGTCGAAAATCTTTCCAATGGCCGTAGCGTCGTGGTGCGAATCAACGATCGCGGGCCCTTCATCGGAGGCCGGATCATCGACCTATCGAAGGCCGCCGCCGCCAGCATCGGCATGATCGACGCCGGAACCGCGAGAGTCCGAGTGACCACGGCAGACGGCAGCGTTCTGGCGGCCCTCGGTGAGGCCACGGCGAAGGCGAGGGCCAACGCAAAGGCCGACGCCAATAGCGGCACCGCCTCGACAGCCAAGGTCAAGGCCGAGGTTTCCGGCACCAAGGTAACGGCACTCGCCTCTAAGGCCGGATCCACGAAATCCCTCGCCGCCAGGGCCTCCGCCGGCACGCAAATCGCCGAGGCCTTCGAGCGAACACGCCGGATGCAAATTGCGGTGGCGTCCCAGCGCGCGGCGTGGCGGAAGCGCTTCGCCGCCTCATCCCGAGGCCTTTACGCCCCGGCGCGCTGGCATGTCGCCGACGACCGCTTTTCCGGATCCTCAGAACGGCATCCCTACCCGATGCTCACCGCAACGCCCGGCTTCATCATGCCGTCGCGGACGCGCCGCCTCGGCTGACCGTTTCCTCTACCGTGCGATGACCTGAGCGCCGGGTCCGCCCGGCGCTCTTTTTTTGGCTTTTTGCATTGTCATACCGGCGCAAACAAAGCCGATTCCTCTGGTCGGGAAACCCTCGTTGCCGAGCTTCCATGGTTCACCCGCCAAGAAATGCGTAGAATTTCCAAGTGTTGCATGGAAGCGATAGGCACGCCGCGGGCAAGCGTGCATAGTGTCCAAAGTCCGGATCGCGTGTCCAGTTGCGGTGGAAATCGACGCAACTCATCCGCGCGAATCTAGCGCGGTGACATAATGGTAACCATGCGAGTACAGACTTTAGACGATTCGGTAGAACAGAGCCGCAGGCCGCGGCGTTAGCAGGACAAATGAAACCCCTCTCGACGCTTCTCTCCGCCGCGGTTCTTCTTGCCGCCGCATCGTTCGCGGCCGACTCGGCCAAGGCACAGCAAACGCAACCGCCAAACGGCGCTTCGGTATCGAACGGCGCCGCCAATGGCTACAACGTACCCCGCAGTCCGCGCCGGGCTGGCGGCTACTCGCTGACGCTCAGCGATATTTGGGGACCGGCGGAGATGCCGCCCGCGCCGAAGGATTTCGGGCCGCATTTCGACTTTCCGCCTGAACCTTTGAATGCCGCGCCGCTGCACGATCCGTACCCGAATTAGACCTTTCACGTCAGGGGTCTTGGGAGTCCGAGGGGGCCCAGATGGGTCTTGCCTTGGGGCCGCTCGCGCCCCTAGAGTGAGGCGTTTTTGCGGGCAGAGTGCGAACCCGGGATGGAGATTTGCCGCATAGCTCCGTGGGAAGCGAAGCGGTTTCTTTTCCCGCTTTCTAGACTTGCCTGACTCTTTAGGAAGGGGGAAAGGAGCTTCCCAATGCGTCAGACCGGAGTGGTCAAGTTCTTCAATCATTCACGTGGGTTCGGCTTTATCACGCCGGACGATGGCGGCAAGGACGTGTTTTTGCATATCTCGGCGTTGCAACGCTCAGGGCTGCCTGCGCTCGACGAGGGTGCACGGGTCTCTTTCGAAACCGAGCCGGACCGCCGCGGCAAGGGTCCGCAGGCCGTCAACGTGCAGCTCAGCGAATAGCAGCTCCTCCCTCACATCGAAGATCCATGACCAGGGCTCCGGCGGCGTCATCCAAGCCGTTGCCGGAGCTCCGCTTGCGTTTTTGCGCCCATGAACCGTAGCGATCCGGACGCGGCCAAGGTGCAGCGGGCGCTCGCGCGCCTTGCAAAAGAGCGGGATGCGGCCCTTGAGCGGCTATTCGGCCTGCTTGCCATTCCGAGCATCTCGACCGATCCAGCCTATCATGACGCCTGCGTCGCAGCGGCGGAATGGTGCGCCAAGACACTCGCTGAGATCGGTTTTTCTAGCCGCGTCGTCCCCACCTTGGGCAAGCCGATGGTGGTTGCCCATTGGCGCAAGGAACCGGGCGGACGGCGGCGGCATGTTTTGTTTTACGGCCACTACGACGTGCAGCCCCCGGACCCGCTCGAGCTTTGGACTACACCGCCTTTCGATCCGCATCTCGCCGACGATCCGCATCACGGCAAGGTCATCGTCGCGCGCGGCGCCTCCGACGACAAAGGCCAGATGATGACCTTCTTCGAGGCGGCACGCGCCTGGCTTACCGAATTCGGCGCGTTGCCAGTCGATGTCAGCGTGCTGATCGAAGGCGAAGAGGAATCGGGCAGTCCGAGTCTCGCGCCGTTTCTCGACGAGCATGGCGAAAACCTGAAGGCGGACCTTGCGCTCGTGTGCGACACGGGGCAATGGGATGCCGAGACCCCGGCCATCACCGCCTTTCTGCGCGGACTTGCTTTCTCCGAGATCACGCTGAGCGGACCTTCGCGCGACCTTCATTCGGGGCTTTATGGCGGCCCTGCGCTCAATCCGCTGCACGCGCTGAGCGCGATTCTCGCCGGTTTACATGACGAGAACGGACGGGTGGCGATTGAAGGCTTTTATGACGGCGTGCGCGCCCCCTGCCCGGCGCAGGTCAAAGCCTGGAACGAGCTCGGCTTCGACGCGGCGGCCTTTCTCGGCGAAGTGGGTTTGAGCACACCTGCCGGCGAAAAGGGCTTCAGCGTCCTTGAACAACTGTGGTCGCGGCCGACGGCGGAAATCAATGGCATTGCCGGCGGCTATGGAGGGCCGGGCACGAAGACCGTGATTCCCGCCAAGGCTACCGCCAAACTTTCTTTTCGTCTGGTCCCGGACCAGGAGCCTGACAAGATCATTGCCGCCCTGCACCGCTTCGTCGAGCGGCGCTTACCCCCGGATGCAAGCGTCGTTTATGCGCATGAGGGCGGATCGCCCGCCATCGGCTTCGATACCGCCTCGCCCGCGTTTCAGGCCGCCGCCGGCGCCCTGCAATCCGAATGGGGCAAGCCCGCCGCCATTATCGGCTGCGGCGCCTCGATCCCGATCGTGGAATCGTTTCGGTCGCGCCTCGGCATGGATTCGCTTCTGATCGGCTTCGCGCTCGAAGACGACAGAATTCACTCGCCGAATGAGAAGTACAATCTTACGAGTTTCACCAAGGGCGCGCGCAGCTGGGCTCGCATCTTAGCGGCTCTTGGCGACATCGAACCGCAATGACCGGAATGCGGCGTCCAATACTTCTGCTGGGCTGCCTCGTTGCCTGCCTGTTCGCGCCGATAAGCCCTGCCAGCGCGGCCGACAATGTGCCCGGCGCTTTCGACTACTATGTGCTGGTGCTGAGCTGGATGCCGTCCTATTGCAAGAGCGAAGGCGCCGAAAGAGACGATGGGCAGTGCGAAGCCGGTCGCCGGCGTGGCTTCCTGCTACACGGTCTTTGGCCCCAATATGACAAGGGCTGGCCGGAAAATTGCCCCACGCAAGGCCGGCCTTGGGTGCCGGACGACGTCATCGCCGAGATGCGCGATATCATGCCGAGCAAGAGTCTTATGATCCACGAATATCGGGTTCACGGCACCTGTTCCGGGCTCGATCCGGTGCAATATTTCGGCGTTGCGCGCGAACTTTACGAGCGGGTTAACATTCCTGCGGTCTTTGCGGCCAAAGACACCGGGCTTGACACGCCCGAGGCGGTGCGGAACGCCATCCTGGAGGTTAATCCGTGGCTGAAGCCTGAAATGATCGCCGTCGCCTGCCGGCGCCAAAATCTGCTCGATGTCAGGATTTGTTTCGGCCGCGATCTGTTTCCGCGCGCTTGCGGTGCAAACGAAACCCGCAAGCGGCTCTGCCCGGCCGACAAGATCGGCGTACCGCCCGTCGCGCCTTAAGCCCGGAGTCGCTATAAGACGAAGGCTGGAGGAGCCTCGCATGGGCGCCAACGCCGCCACGGCTGGAGAGTTCGCTCTTAAGCATACGCCGCTCTATCGGCTGCATATCGAGCTCGGCGCGCGGATGGTTCCGTTCGCCGGCTACGCGATGCCGGTGCACTATCCGAACGGCGTGCTCAAGGAACATCTGCATACCCGCGCCGCGGCAGGTCTGTTCGACGTCTCGCATATGGGCCAGATTGCAATCCGCGCCAAATCCGGAGGCGTCGAGGATGCGGCGCGGGCTCTTGAGCGTCTCATCCCGGTCGATGTCATAGGGCTTTCGCCTGGGCGCGTGCGCTATGCCTTCTTTACCAATGCGCAAGGCGGCATTCTCGACGATCTTACCGTCGCCAATCTCGGCGACCATTTTCTGCTCGTGGTCAACGCCGCGTGCAAGGACGCCGACGCGGCGCATCTCCGGGCAGAGATCGGCGGCGATTACGAGATCGAGCGCCTCGATCGCGGTCTCCTGGCGTTGCAAGGACCAAAGGCGGAGGCTGCACTTGCCGTGCTCAACCCCGATTGTGTCTCGATGCGCTTCATGGACGCGCGCGTGCTGAAGCTTATGGGGGCTGATTGCCTCGTGACGCGGTCCGGCTACACCGGAGAGGACGGATTTGAGATTTCGGTTCCCTGCGACATTGCGCGCGAAATCGCCGAGGAATTGCTCGCAAATCCGGAGGTCGCGCCAATCGGACTGGGCGCGCGCGACTCGCTCAGGCTCGAGGCCGGGCTTTGTCTTTATGGCTCCGACATCGACGAAAACACGACACCGGTCGAAGCCGGCCTTTCCTGGGCCATCCAAAAGGTGCGGCGGAGGGGCGGCGCGCGCGAAGGCGGTTTCCCCGGCGCAGAGATCATCTTGGCGCAATTGGAGAAGGGCGCGCCACGCCGCAGGATCGGTCTCAAACCGGAGGGACGTGCGCCGGTCCGTAGCGGCGCTCCCCTTTTTGCCGGCGAGACGGGAGGAGCCGCAATCGGCGCCGTCACGTCCGGAGGCTTCGGCCCGAGCCTCGATGCTCCCATCGCCATGGGCTATGCGCCTGCCGCTTTCGCCGCGCCAGGTACCAAGCTTTTCGCCGAGTTGCGCGGCAAGCGCGTGCCGGCCGCCGTCGCGCCACTTCCCTTCATCGCTCCCCATTATAAACGGGACTAAGCTCGCAATTTTGGAGGACCAATGCTGAAATACACGGAAGAGCATGAGTGGCTCAACCTGGATGGCGCGGTCGCCACTGTCGGCATCACCAAACATGCGGCCGAGCAACTCGGCGACGTCGTGTTCGTGCAGCTGCCGGAGCCGGGCACTAAGCTCACAAAGGGCGACGGTGCCGCGGTGGTGGAATCGGTCAAGGCCGCCTCCGACGTCTACGCGCCGCTCTCGGGCGAGGTGGTCGAAATCAATCAGGCGGTGGTGGACGATCCCGCTTTAGTCAATGCCGACCCGCAGGGCCGCGGCTGGTTTTTCAAGATGAAATTGAACGACGTGAAAGATATGGACGGTCTGATGGACGAA